>NZ_JPQO01000172.1 GCF_000773685.1 Acinetobacter sp. HR7
ACAAACCCGGTACGGTTCACTATGTTTAACTGCTTCAATAAGTCAAAACAAATGACGAGTGCTTCAGGGGTGTTAAAGTCATCATTCATGGCTTGGTTAAATTTTTGTATAAAAGGATTACTGTTTAGTTCTGTTTTAATAGCATCATCTTTTGATGTGATAAAGGGTTGTGCGTGGTAAATTGCTTGATAGAATCGAGACAATACTTTTTGTGTATCTTTTAAAATATGATCAGAGAAATCAATAGGACTCCGATAATGAGAACTAATCATTAATAAGCGAATGACTTCAGGATGATAAGACTTGAATGCATCGCGGATGGTGAGAAAATTACCTAATGATTTCGACATTTTTTCTCCATTGACATTGATGAAGCCTGTATGCAACCAGTAATTCACATATTTTTCTCCAGTTGCAGCTTCACTCTGCGCAATTTCATTTTCATGATGTGGGAAAATTAAATCACCCCCACCGCCATGAATATCAAAATGGTTGCCAAGATGACACATTGACATTGCCGAACATTCAATATGCCAACCTGGTCGCCCATTTCCCCAAGGCGATTGCCAAAAAGGTTCATTGGGTTTTGAAGCTTTCCAGAGTACAAAATCAAAAGGGTGACGCTTTTCAGTTTCTATGTTGATGCGTTGGCTAGCGCCTGCTTGCATATCTGCTAATTTTCGGCCAGATAATCGTCCATAGTCAGGATAGCTTTCAATGGAAAAATAAATATCACCATTTGATGTTTGATAGGCGTATTTTTTTTGGAATAAGGTTTGGATAATAGTTTGAATATCTTGAATAGAATCAGTTGCTTTAGGTTCTGCATCAGGAGAGAGGCAGCCTAAAGTCTGAAAATCTTTATGCATTGCTTGAATAAAGTGATCCGTCAATTCGCCGATGGATTCGTGGTTGTCTTGTGCTTTTTGAATAATCTTGTCATCGATATCCGTAATATTACGAATGTATTTTACTTTCCAGCCCTGTGATCTTAAAAAACGCACAATCAAATCAAATGCAATCATGGTTCTGGCATGTCCAATATGACAGTAGTCATAAACGGTGATTCCACAGACATAGAGCTTGATCTCGTTTGCTACGATGGGCTCAAAGTGCTCTTTTGAGCGAGTTTCAGCGTTATAAACATACAAATCAGACATTATTTTTTCCTTATTAACCCTCTATAAATTGCAAAAAATTATTAAATAAAATCTCATTCCGCCTACTTAAATTAAGAAGAACAGCTTTTAAATATATTTGTTATGTTATAACATAACAAATACTGAGGCAATCTCAATAAGATTGAGAGCTGTGATATTAGGGTATAAATGAGTAATGAAACATTTTTTAATTTTCGGGGTACTTTTTTGTCTTATCGCATGTAGTCAAAAACCAATACGGCATTTGGTTTCGCAACCCTACTCTTCGGAAGAAGATGACACATTCAAACATAAATCTGTGCAGTCTCGTCCAACACTTCAGAAAATTACACCTGCTTCTTATCAGAACTGGTTATCTCAACCTTTTAATAAAAATCAAGTTCATCGTTATCAATCTTTTTTAAAAAATCAAGACTTGCAGAATGTAGTGCCTGAATTTGAACTATTTCAAACAGCGCGAGATTGGCAAAACTGCCATGCATCTGAATATGAAATTCCACCGCAAGAAATTTGGAACAATATCGTACCGACTTTAAATATTTTGAAGGAATTAATTAATGACAATGTGATTGATGATTTTACAGTCACTTCTGTTTACCGTAACTCTGCCTTAAATCGTTGTGCGAAAGGAGCAGATTCTTCCAGACATGTTTTTAATGCTGCACTCGATTTTAGGATTGGTCCAGAACAGCCAATACCAGAAGAACTTACAACGATTCAGCAAACAAAAACAAATTTGTGTCAATTTTGGGTCAAAAATGGTGATCGCTTGAATATGGGACTAGGAGTCTATGCTTCTGGTCAAATTCATATTGATAGTGCTGGATATCGCACATGGGGACCGGATCATAGAAGTACCTCATCTCCCTGTATCACCCAGCTTTTATCTAATCGAAATGATAAAGGAAATGTAGATGAGTGAATTAAAACTTAGTGTGATACAGCAAAGGGTATTAACAATTTTGCAAAATGAGCAGAAAGCAATAAGTGCTTATGCTTTATTAGAAAAGGTAAAACCTTATGGCTTGCAATCTCCAGTACAAATTTATCGTATTTTAAAAAAACTGTCAGGCTATGGCTTAATACTTAGACTTGATACATTGAATAAATATTTAGCGTATGAATTGAAAAATAAACAAAATTACTTACTCGTCACAATTTGTACAGAGTGTCAGACAGTTCAAATTCTTGATTCACCTCAGTTTACTCAAGTGATTGAACAGTCACTTGTTCATCAGGATTTTAGCCCTAAACATCATTGTTTAGAGCTATTAGGTCAATGTGCTTTATGTTTTTCCAAACGTAACAAGCCTTTTATTAAGATAAGTGAGAAAGCCAATGGATAATTCTTTAGCCACTCCAGCCAAATTACCTGTAACTGTGCTGTCGGGATTCCTCGGTGCAGGTAAGACGACGTTACTCAATCATATTTTAAATAACCGCGAAGGTCGTCGTATCGCGGTCATTGTTAATGATATGTCGGAGGTAAATATTGATGCTGCTTTAGTACGAGATGGTGGCGCAGAACTTTCCCGTACTGATGAAAAACTGGTAGAAATGAGTAATGGTTGTATCTGCTGTACTTTGCGGGAAGATTTACTGGTAGAAGTTCGTCGCCTTGCTCAAGAGTATCGTTTTGATCAATTAGTCATTGAGTCAACGGGAATTTCTGAGCCATTGCCCGTAGCCGAAACTTTTACTTTTGAAGATGAAAATGGTGTGTCACTGAATGAGTTTGCACGACTTGATACCATGGTGACTGTTGTAGATGCCTTTAATTTTTTAAAAGATTACAGCTCGTATGATAGTTTGCAACAACGCGGAGAGTCGTTGGGTGAACAAGATGAGCGTACTGTGGTTGACCTGTTGATTGATCAAATTGAGTTTTGTGATGTCATCATCTTAAATAAAGTAGATCTGATCAATGAGGATGATAAACAACGTTTATTTGCAATTCTAAATAAACTTAATCCACGAGCAAAAATTGAAATTTCTGAATTTGGTAAAGTCAATTTAGATAAAGTTTTAAATACAGGGCTTTTTGATTTTAATGAAGCCTCTCAAGCCCCAGGATGGCTGAAGGAATTGCGTGGGGAACATACACCTGAAACCGAAGAGTACGGAATTAAAAGTTTTGTGTATCGCGCAAGACGTCCATTTCATCCACAACGCTTTTATGATTTCATCAATTCCGAATGGAAAGGTGTGGTTCGTTCGAAAGGCTATTTTTGGTTGGCTTCAAACCCAGAGTTTGCTGCTTCTTGGTCACAAGCGGGTGCAATGGCTAGACATGGTGTTGCCGGCTATTGGTGGGCAACGGTTCCTGACGAGCATTGGCCAGAGGATCAGCAAAGCCGTGATGAAATCATCAGAAATTGGGATGAGCGTACTGGGGATGCACGACAGGAAATTGTAATGATTGGAATGGATATGGATGAACAGAGTTTAATCCAACAGTTTGACCAATGTTTACTGACGGATGAGGAAATGGCAGGAGGACCTGAGCAGTGGAAACTTATGGTTAATCCATTTCCTGAGTGGGAGAACTTAGAGCAATCTTCAGATAATTGATTTGAAAAAAAGTAACAGACTTTTTTGCTTGAAAAGTTAGCAGAAGAGTCTGTTATTCCAAATGTGAAATATTTTTAGGGAGTTAACATTTCTAGTCCGAGTCTATGTCATTCATACAATATAAGCCGTATAGGGTCTGCATGATTTGTAATATTCTCATATCACTAAATTGATAAAAGATTTGTTTGCCTTCGCGGCGTGTCGATACCATTTTACTTTTTCTGAGTATCGTTAGTTGTTGGGACAATGTTGGTTGGTATACCTGAGCGGTTTTTTCAATTTGTTGAACATTCAGCTCACCATCAATTAAGACACATAAAATTTTAAGACGATCAGGATTCGATAAGACTTTTAGACAATCAGTGACAAGGTCGACTTTTGAAAGATCTATTTTCATTTTTAATTCATTGGTTTTCATAAGCGTATCCTAAAAATCATCTTATTATTATACAAAAAAATAAAGTAATACTTGTATATTATTTAATTATATAATATTAATAAGTATATTGTTTGGCGTGATTTGAATTGTATGTATGACTATTTGATTTCCTTTATGGGTGGATTATTGCTAGGTGCAGCTGTAGTTGGCTACCTATATGTACATGGTCGTATTGCCGGAATTAGTGGATTAGTTGCACAAATTCTAAACCCTCAAATGATATTTAAGACACCTGCTATTTGGTTTATGTCAGGTTTGATCATTATACCTTTCATTTATGGGCGATTTGTTCAGCCAGAAATTGAATTGAATGCCAGTCCGTTGATGATGATCATTGCTGGGCTATTGGTGGGTTTTGGGACACGCCTAGGTTCAGGCTGTACCAGTGGTCATGGCATTTGTGGAATCAGCCGCTTATCTAAACGTTCTATTCTAGCCACCATGAGTTTTATGTTCGCTGGATTTGTTACGGTTTATATGATTCGCCATGTCACAGGAGCTTTCTAAATGAAGAATTTTCTTGCTTTCATTTTCGGCGGTTTATTTTCTATAGGTTTGATGCTTTCAGGGATGTCCAATCCAGAAAAAGTTCTAAACTTCTTAGATTTGTTTGGTGATTGGGATGCAAGCCTAGCTTTTGTAATGATTGGGGCGATTATGATTGCAATTATTCCTTTTCAAAAGGTGGTACGCAGTCAGGCACCTAAAACCGTATTTAATGAACCAATTGAGTTACCTAGCAATCATAAAATTGATTTTAAATTGATCTCGGGCAGCCTTTTATTTGGTATTGGTTGGGGGATTGCTGGGATATGTCCTGCACCCAGTTTTACCTTGATTGGTCTTGGGCATTATCAGGTTCTGTATTTTATTGTCTCAATGTTTGCAGGCATCTTGCTTCATCGTAAGTGGACAGGAGCTTAATCATGTCAAATTCACCTGTTGTAAAAGATTTTTTTCATGAAGATACCCATACTTTTAGTTATGTGGTAAGTGATCCTTCAACGAAAGCATGTGCAATTATTGACAGTGTGCTGGATTATGATGCTGCATCTGCCAGTACATCGACCATACATGCCGATAAGATTATTGCTTATGTCAAAGAGCAAGGCTTAACAGTTGAGTGGATTTTGGAAACCCATGTCCATGCCGATCATTTAACTGCGGCGCAGTATCTCAAAGCTACACTTGGCGGAAAGATTGCCATGAGCCATAAAATAGCGATGGTTCAGAAGACTTTCGCAGCGATCTATCATCTGGATATCAAGCAATGGAATACTCAGCAGATGTTTGACCACTTGTTTGAGGATTATGAGAAATTCCAGATTGGTTCCATTGAGGCATATAACATTCCTACACCTGGACATACGCCTGCCTGCTTGAGTTATGTTATCGGTGATGCTGTGTTTGTTGGTGATACCTTGTTTATGCCAGATTATGGAACAGCGCGTTGCGATTTTCCAAAAGGAAGTGCATCAACCCTTTTCGATTCCATACAAAGTTTGTATCAATTACCTGAAAAAACACGAGTATTTCTCTGCCATGATTATTTGCCAGAAAAACGTGATACCTACATGTGTAAAACGGATATTCAGACGCAAAAAAAACACAACATTCATGTTCACGAAGGCACAACCAAAGCTGAATTTGTTGAAATGCGTAATAAGCGTGATGCGCTTTTAAGCATGCCAGAACTGATTTTACCTTCGATACAGATCAACATGAAAGCAGGACAGTTTCCTGAGCCAGAAGATAATGGTGTTTCTTATCTAAAACTTCCACTTAATTACTTCAAGTAGGCAAATTTTAAAATTAAACAAATTTTATCTTTTGTTTAGTTGTTCTGGTAAAGAGGGGATAGTGGCTATGTGGACGCTAATACTTGAAGGCTTGGCCATCGGTTGTTTACTCGGTTTAACTGGTGCAGGTGGTGGGATTTTGGCAGTACCTGCACTGATGGCAAGTCAAGGGTGGACAGTCGCACAAGCTGCTCCAGTAGGTTTGCTTGCAGTGACCTTATCAGCGCTGGTTGGAACATTTGAAGGTTTGTCCAAGCACATCGTACGGTATCGTGCTGCACTATGGATTGCACTGATCAGCATTCCTTCAGCACGTTATGGTGTATATCTGGGAGGGGTTATTTCTCCGACATGGCTTACGTTAGCATTTAGTTTAGTCATGCTATTTGTTGCCTATCGGATTTTCTTTAAAAAAGTGAATGATCATCATACAGGTGCGCTGTGTAAAGTAAATCAGATGACAGGGCGTTTGATTTGGAATGTAAAGACGGCTTTGGCCCTTGGTGGTATAGGTATAGTCGCAGGTTTATTAACTGGTTTGCTTGGAGTTGGGGGTGGGTTCGTGATTGTACCCGCACTCAGTAAATTTACAGACTTGGATATGCGTAGCATTGTAGCTACCTCACTCATGATTATTTTTCTGATTGGTGGCGTTAGTATTTCTGCTCATATTTTAGATGGTTTTCAATACCCTGTCTCAGTTACGCTGACTTTCGTTTTAGCTTGCGTGTTAGGGATGTTGATTGGTCGAAGTTTGATGCCTTTAGTTAAGAATAGTCAAATCCAAAAGGTTTTTGCTGTGACAGTCATAGGCGTAGCGTTTTATTTAATTTTTACAGTTACTATGGCTTAGTTCAAGCAATAGGCTGAAGATAAATTTTAAAACAGCATTTTAAAGATATGAAGACGTAATCAGAGACTAGATTTTTATAGATCGGAAGAGGTAAAGAGTAATGAAAACAGCAGATCAATTAATTTCAATGGCAAAAAGCCGAATTCAGGAAGTGACTGTCACAGACTTACTTGAAGCCATGAAAAACCATAAAACAATTCTCATTGATGTCCGCGAACCCGAAGAATTTCAAGCAGCTTTTATTGATCGTGCTGTGAACTATCCACGTGGTGTTTTAGAAATGCGTATACATCAGCATCCGTTTGCCAGTCACCATTGCGATACTGTTCAGGCACTTGAGCATTTGAAAGATCAGCCTATTTATTTGATTTGTGGAACGGGCGGGCGATCAGCTCTAGCTACAGATACTTTGCAGAATATGGGTTTTACTCAGGTTAAATCTGTTCAAGGAGGTTTTCAAGCATGGGTAGAACATGGTTATCCAGTAGAGAAATAAATTGTTGTTTAAAGTCTAGTTCAAATTCACCGATATTTAAGTGAGAGAGTTATGAAATACAAAGAATTAACCCAAAACATTTCAGGAAACTTGAAGACATTAGTGCAGGATTCTCCTGATTTAATGAAGAGTTTTAATCAATTGTCACAAGTTGCAATGCGTGAAGGTGTTGTTGATCCTAAAACTAAGGAAATGATTGCTTTAGCAATTGGTGTTGCAGCACGATGTGATGGATGTATAGGCTTTCATGTCAGAACCCTAGTCAAAATGGGGATAACATTACAAGAATTGGAAGAAGTGCTTGGCGTTGCAGTTTATATGGGAGGTGGGCCTTCATTGATGTATGCAGCGAATGCATTGGAAGCATTTAAAGAATTCACAGCCTAATTTTTCGATCATTGGAAAGCGATATGAGTCAGCATTGGGATAGTCTTTATTCGCAAACACAGGATCTATATGGCATTTCGCCCAATCATTTTATTCAACAGATAGCAGATCAAATTCCAATTGTGGGAAAAACCCTTGCTATCGCAGAGGGTGAAGGGCGGAATATCCTTTATTTAGCGGATAAAGCAAGACGGCAAAATGATTCATTTTCGGCAGAAATATGGGATTACTCAAAAGTTGCCTTGCAACATTTGTCTGCAAAAGCTCAAGATGCTGGATTTGATTTTACACTTAGAAATATTGATCTCAGTGATGTCGAGTGGCCAAGAGAACGTTATCAAAATGTGATGTGTGTGTATGGGCATTTTGATGAAAATACGCAATTTAAGGTACTCACTGGGATTCGCCAATCATTGACAGACAATGGTTGGTTTATTGGAGAGCTTTATTCTAAAGAGCAAATCCATTATCGAACTGGTGGTCCCAAAGATATCAACTATTTATACGACCCAATGCTGATTCTGTCGGTATTTAAAAATGATCATCTCCATCATTTTTATGTCGGAGAGCAGGAGCGCTATGAAGGTAAATTACATAACGGAAAATGTCATGTAATTCAATTTGCAATCCAAGTGCAGAAATAGGACGTAAGACGATTCAAGCACGAGCATGGCTCATATGCTCATTTTATAAAGAAGAGAGGTCTAAGATGTCAACACGCTTTAATAATAAAGTGGCTTTAGTTACAGGTGCAGGTTCGGGTATTGGGCGAAGCACGGCGTTGCTTCTTGCTAAGCAAGGGGCAAAAGTTGTTGTTTCAGATATCAATCTTGATGCGGCTGAGAAAGTTGTAGCTGAAATTATGGCTGCGGGCGGTCATGCTGTTGCGAATAAAACGGATACATCTCGTCCAGAGGAAATGAAACAAGCAGTTGACTTTGCTGTGGAAAGCTTTGGAGCTTTGCATTTAGCATTTAATAATGCGGGTATCTTAGGTGAAGTTAATCCGATTGCTGAGTTTAGTATAGAGGGTTGGCGTCGAGTGATAGATATTAATTTGAACGCTGTTTTTTATGGGCTGCATTATCAGATTCCAGCAATGCTTAAATCTGGTGGTGGTGCGATTGTTAATACCGCATCTATCTTAGGTTTAGTTGGGACTAAGAATATTTCAGGATATGTTGCGGCTAAGCATGGTGTGACAGGTCTGACAAAGACTGCTTCATTGGAATATGCTGATCAAGGTATACGTATTAATTCAGTTCATCCTGGGTATATCCAAACTCCATTAATTGGAGAATTTGAGGAATCAGAATTAGTGAAACTTCATCCAGTTGGTCGATTGGGTAAACCAGAAGAAGTTGCTCAAGTCGTGGCTTTCCTATTATCAGATGAAGCTTCATTTGTGACTGGCAGTCAGTATACGGTTGATGGTTCGTATACTTCACAATAATAAATGAAATAAGAAAACCCTGCATCTGCAGGGTTTTCTTATTTTGTTCATGATAAATGACCGCTTTCCTTTAAACTTTTTATTTGGTTGAAATTAAACTGCAGATAAATTGTTCTGGTTCAATTTCTGCTGTTATCATGACATGTACACCAATATTTCTGAGTTTTTCTCGTAATCGATCGCCCATTCCCGTGGTTACGAATATATCCATAGGCAGCAGTTTTTCGAGTACTTCACCAGACTGGGAAAAGGATTGCTCCTTTTCAACTTCAATAAGTTGCTTGTCAGTCACTTCTCCATCTTTTAATTCATATTTCCAGAATTTCCGACATTTTCCCGCATGGGGAGTAATATGACGCCGGTTTTGTGATGTAATAACAATTACCATAAATATTTCTCCAAACCGATACGACCACTTTTTATGGTCATGTATCGGTTCATAATGATTTATAAGTTACTAATAAAAGCTATTCACAAATCTAGCTAATTGTTTTAAGCAAGATTTTCCAATACAAACTGAGGTGACTTTATAAACAGTTTGATTAAAGCCTGCGCCGAACTTGAAGGATGCCGAACACCTCTTTCCCAACTTTCTAGCGTTCTTGGAGATATGCCAAGTTTAGATGCTAACTGTTGTTGAGAAATATTCATTTTTTTTCGCGCTCTTATAATTTCCTGAGCTAATGTTAAATTAACGATATATGGGAAATCATGATTAAAATTCACATGGTGCTGTTGAAGTAGATGCATAAATATCCTCTTCTTTCTAAGGACCTAATAAGCAAGTTGAAGTAAGAATCTAAAGCTCATAGCAATGACCAATAAACTTAAGAAACCGACTAGCCATAACAATATGAACCATTGAAATTTAGATAATTTCATTAGGAATTCCTTTAATGATAACCGTCATCCCCAATACGAACTTTATCTCTGAATACCCAGTATGATAGGGCGGTATAGACAAGTATGATTGGAATTAAGATCAGTGCTCCAATCAGTGCGAATAGCTGACTATTGGCAGGTGCGGCAGCATCCCAAATGGTAATTGAGGGCGGAATAATGTAAGGAAAAATACTGATCAAGAAGCCTGAATATGCTAAAAAAACTAATCCTAATGTATAGATAAAAGGCATCGCTTCATTTTGCTTAATACATGAGCGCACCGCTAAAAAGGTACAAACTAGAACAAGCAAAGGGACTGGGCTGAAATAAATCAATTGAGTGGGATTAAACCAGCGCTCAGCAATTTGTGGATGTGCGATAGGCGTATAGATGCTGACAGCAATGAAAATAACCAATAAGCCAATCAAAAGCTTGGGCATTAATTTATACATATGCTTTTGTAGTAGGTCATCAGTCTTCATGATGAGCCAACCACATCCCAATGCTGCATAAACGACTACAACACCCAAACCTGTAAATAATGAAAAGGGTGTTAACCAATCAAAGCCACCACCAGCGTAGCGATTATCAACAATATCAATACCCTGAATATAAGCTCCTAAGATCACCCCTTGTAAGAAACTGGCAACAATAGAGCCCCAAATGAATGCATTATCCCAAATGTACTTTGTTCGATTGGCTTTGAAACGAAACTCAAAAGCTACGCCTCTAAAAATCAAAGCTATTACCATCAATATGATAGGTAAATATAAGGCTGACAGAACCGCTGAATAGACAATAGGGAAAGCCGCAAAAAGACCAGCGCCACCTAGAACCATCCATGTTTCATTACCATCCCAAACGGGAGCAACGGTGTTCATCATCACATCACGCTCTTGCTGATTTTTAATAAAGGGGAATAAAATCCCGATACCTAAATCAAAGCCATCAAGTAGCACGTAAATAAAAACACCAACTGCAATAATGACAATCCAGATTAAAGATAAATCAATCATAAAGATGCTCCTTGATCCTGATCATCAATTTTTTCATCAATAGCACTCAGGGGGCGCATTGGTGTTTTAAAATGGCCAACGCCTCCGATTTCTTCTGGTGGGTTATGTAAAAACTCAGGTCCTTTATGCATGAGTTTGAGCATGTAATAAATGCCCACACCAAAGACAATAAAATACACGATCACAAAAATAATGAGGGTTAATCCCACCTGTTCTGCTGAGACTGGAGAAAGCGCATCTTTTGTCCTCATAACGCCATAGATAATCCATGGCTGACGTCCTACTTCTGTGGTGAACCAACCTGCGAGTAACGCGATGAAGCCTGAAGGACCCATTAGGATTGCAAAGCGATGAAACCACTTACTCTCATAGAGGTTGCCTGTTTTTCTGAGCCATAGGGCCGTGACTGCAAGGAAGAGCATAAGCATGCCTAGCCCAACCATAATACGGAAACTCCAAAATACGATTGTTGAATTTGGACGATCTTCAGGTGCAAAATCTTTTAATCCTTTCACCGTCCCATTCATGGAATGGGTCAAAATTAGGCTTCCTAAATGTGGAATTGCAATCGCATATTTCGTGCGTTCTTCTTGCATATCAGGAATACCAAATAAATATAAGGGCATCCCATGATCATGGTTCGTTTCCCAATGGCCTTCCATAGCAGCAAGTTTAGCTGGTTGATGTTTTAGGGTATTTAAACCATGGGCATCACCAATAAAAACTTGGAGGGGGGCTAAAATAAGGATTAACCAAAGCGCCATTGAAAATGATGTTTTGACTAATGCATCTCTACGGCCTTTGAGCAAGTGCCACGCAGCAGTAGCAGCAACAAGAAGAGCAGCTACTAAAAAGGCTGCAAGTGCCATATGGAATAAGCGATAGATAAAGGATGGGTTAAAAACAATAGCAAACCAATCTTGAGGTACAACAACCCCATTTTCAATCGTGAAGCCTTGTGGTGTCTGCATCCAACTGTTTGAAGACAAAATCCAGAACATTGAAATACATGTACCGATGGCGACCATCAGTGTGGCAAAAAAGTGTGCTTTTTTACCGATACGCCCCCATCCAAAAAGCATAATGCCTAAAAATCCTGCTTCTAAGAAGAAAGCACTTAGAACTTCGTAGCTCAGTAACGGGCCTGTAACGCCTCCTGCAAATCGAGAAAATTCACTCCAGTTTGTACCAAACTGATAACTCATCACGACACCAGAAACGACACCCATACCGAATGATAATGCAAATATTTTCACCCAGAATTTGAATAAATCATGATAAATAGAGTCGTTTGTTCTAAGCCATCGCCATTCTAAAACTGCAAGAAAGCTTGCAAGCCCAATAGAAATCGCAGGGAAAATAATATGAAATGACACCGTGAATGCAAACTGAATACGTGCTAACTCAAGTGCCGTAAAACCTAAGGTCATAGCAACTCTCCACATCCGAAGCATGCTCTAGATTGCATATGCTCTGATATGAGTGTGCCTACACAGATACGTGCATTTTTTAAAAGTAATAACATAGCGATTAGTCTCTTCAACTAATTAAATTTCAAAACAATAAGGAATTGCCAATAAATTTAGACAGCAAAAGAGACAGGAGGTGCTCGACCTTGAGGGATCAGAAATAATTGCTTTAAAAGAAAGAAGATATGAAAGAAAGCTTCTTTAAAAGCTAATAACCGAACTTGAATTCTCACGACTACTTCTTTAACACCCATGTCTGGTAGTGGAACGACATGTGCGTAAACAACACAGTACTGACATTGATGATTTGCATCGTGATGATGGCTAGATGAAGTTTTTTGTTCAAGATGTGCATGATTAAGCTTTTCAGTATCATGATTAACAAAATCCAACTCTTGATGAGAGTGATTATGCGTAAAATGATCTGAGCTATGCTCATGGTGAGAAGTATCTAATTGAAGTGCATGGACAATAGTTTCACAGACAGGAGAAATTTGATATTTCTCTGGAAGTAAAGGCTGTATAAAAACAGCAATCTGTAACAAGATTGCTGAGAATGCGAGCAATCTTCCTAAAACCATGATCACTTAGATTGTCTCAATTATCCAAGTAAGATGGTTAGATTGTAGCAGATTTACTATTTATTAAAAGTATAAGCGATATTAATTTAATAGTTTTGATTTAATCCAGCGTAATAATTTTTAGGATAAAGTAAAAATAAAAATAATTGATTTCAATCTGAATTAATTCAGATTGAAATCGTGCATGATTAATTTTGCTTTTAAAAAATAATGATTAAAATTTATAAAGTAAAGTAGGCGAGAATATTTTCCCTACATTGTAGTGAAATTTATTAACTTACCTATTAAGGAAGATGAGGTTTTGTGTGCACGTCAATAAATTCACCAATCTTTACTTAATTTAAAAGTCTTTTAGAGGCACAAGACGATTTTATCGGATATTTAAAATAGCGTCCAGTAATTATCAAGTCTTTAATAAAACTTTCTCTATCTCTAAAATCAAATTTTTTTCTAAAAGTGATTTATGTAAATCTTTTTCTGTGAGCAATTGAGAATGAATAAAGCGTAAATCATCTTGGGACAATATATCCCATTGATTAGGCTTTAAGTATTCTGATTTTTGGGGTATTAATTTAACAATATCACTTGATGAATAGCTATCAGCAGATAATAAGTTAAAAATAATTGGAATAATCTGTTGGCGTGAAGCTGTCGGCTGCTCTTGATATGCAGTCTTGATACATTCGATCAGGTGTTGGGGCTTATATTCATCTTTGAACATAGTATAAATACGACGCTCATCCTCAGTAACCAATTGTCTAAAAAAATCTTCTGATGATTTATCAACAGGTATACTTTTGATTTCGCAAATTCAAATCCCAAGTGCGACACATTTGTAATTAGTTGAAAAAGTTAGGTGTATTCATAGAA
>NZ_JPQO01000173.1 GCF_000773685.1 Acinetobacter sp. HR7
GGGAATAAAAAAAAAATAAAAAAAAAAAAAAAAAAACAGTTAAGAAATTCAAACATTGTGACTATGTTATGACCGATTTAGGGTACTATGGGTTAGAGCAAGATGGCTTTAAATTATTGATGCCAATAAAGAAAAAGAAGAATTTCCCCTTATTTGATGCTGAGAAAAATTACAATAAAATGATTGGAAAAATACGAGTTGTAATCGAACATATTAATAGTCAATTGAAAAGATTTAGAATACTAAGTGAACGCTATCGAAATAGACGAAAAAGATTCGGTTTACGCATTAACTTAATCGCTGCACTGGTAAACCGGATGAACTTGCAATAACGACTTTCGCAAGAGATCTAATCTATTTCACATAAAGCTCTCATAAAAAACATAAATACCAAGCGCGATGGAAGAGATTTTATAAAACTAATTGCATACAGTTTAACTTAGAGATGATCGTGATAAAAAATCAAAAGGGAGAATTGAATAACAGAATTTTCTTTTTAAAAATAGAAATTTAAAATAATAATCATTCTTGTTTGTTAAAAGAATTCACGTTTTATCCTCATTTCCCTTTTATAATCACTGCCATATCTTTGACTGAAATCTGTTCACTATGCCCAAAATAAAACCGACAAAACTGATCATGGTCGCGGTGATCGCCATCGCCCTTATTGCTGCAGGCTGGTATTTCCTTAAGCCCAAAGAGCAACCTCCTCAATACATTACTGCTGAAGCAACCATAGGTGATATTGAAAGCTCTGTACTGGCAACCGGTGTCCTGGAAGCAACCAAAATGGTCAGCGTAGGTGCCCAGGTTTCCGGTCAGGTGAAAAAGATGTACGTCAAACTGGGGGATCAGGTGAAACAAGGCCAGCTGATTGCCCAGATCGATTCTGTGCGTCAGGAAAATGACCTGAAAACTGCCGAAGCCAGCATTAAAAACCAGCTGGCCCAACTGGCAGTAAAACAGGCCAATCTGGCAAAGGTTGAAGCTGAATATAACCGTCAAAAAGCCATGTATGCACAGGATGCAACTTCACGTGCCGAACTGGAAGCAGCATTGGCCAGTTACAAAACTGCACAGGCCGATATTGCGGCCATTAATGCCCAGATCGAACAGTCTCGCCTGACCTTGGCAACCGCGAAAGAAGACCTCGGTTATACCCAGATCGTGGCACCGATGGACGGCACTATTGTGGCGATCGTGACTGAAGAAGGTCAGACCGTAAATGCCAATCAAAGCGCGCCAACCATTGTCAAACTGGCAAAACTCGACACCATGACCATCAAGGCTGAAATTTCTGAAGCCGATGTCATGAAAGTGCAAGAAGGTCAAACGGTTTACTTCACTACTTTAGGTAATAGTGAAAAGAAAATTTACGCTAAACTACGTCAGGTTGAACCTGCGCCAAATTCAATTAATACAGAAACCAATACTTCAAATTCTTCTTCAAGTTCTGCCGTGTACTACAACGCGCTGTTTGATGTGCCAAACGAAGATGGCAAGCTGCGTATCGACATGACCGCACAGGTATATATCGTGCTGGATGAAGCGAAAAATGTGCTGACCATTCCAGCCGCTGCTATTCAAGGCTCAAACCGTCCACAACGTCCAAATCGTGGTGAAGGCTCTCGCGGTGAAGCTGGTCCACGTGGCGAAGGCCGTGGTGATGCCCCTCAAGGTGAACGTCCAGCCGGCGACCGCCCTGCCCGTTTGGTACTTTCTGATGCTGAACGTGCCCTGATTGAACAGGGTAAGGCACAACGTGCCATGGTACGTGTATTACAGCCAGATGGTACGGCTAAACCGACCCCTGTGCTGATCGGCTTAAACAACCGTGTCACTGCACAAGTGATCAAAGGTCTAAAACGTGGTGATCAAGTCGTGATTGCCGATGGTTCGGATACCTCAAATGATGGCGCAAAACGTGGCGGCGGTGGCCGTGGTCCTGGTGGCGCCGGCCCAATGAGAATGTAAGCATGAATCAACAACAGCAACCTCTGCTCGAGGTCAAGAACCTGATTCGTGAATTCCCTGCGGGTGAAAGCACGGTGCAGATTCTCAAAGGAGTCAATCTGGAGATTTATCCGGGTGAACTGGTCGCAATTGTCGGCCAGTCCGGTTCGGGTAAATCTACCCTGATGAATATTCTTGGCTGTCTGGATAAACCGACTTCCGGCAGCTATAAGGTCAAAGGCCGTGAAACCCGGGAACTGGAAGCCGATGAACTGGCACAGTTACGCCGTGAATATTTTGGTTTTATCTTCCAGCGTTATCACCTGCTGGGTGATTTAAATGCAGCTGGTAACGTGGAAGTCCCTGCTATCTATGCAGGTGCGGATACCAATGAGCGTCATGAGCGTGCTGTAAAATTGCTGACTGATTTGGGACTGGGTGAAAAAACCCAGAACCGTCCAAGCCAGCTTTCTGGTGGTCAGCAGCAGCGTGTTTCGATTGCCCGTGCCCTAATGAACGGCGGTGACGTGATTCTGGCCGATGAACCAACCGGTGCATTGGACAAGAACAGTGGTATTGAGGTAATGCGCATTCTGCGTGAACTGAATGCCAAAGGTCATACCATTATTCTGGTCACGCACGACCATAACGTGGCCAAGAATGCGACCCGCATCATCGAGATTTCTGACGGGAATATTATTTCTGACCAGCCGAATGTCCCTGAAATCGACGATGGTTTTGAAAAGCAGACCTTAGCCAGTAATCAACAGAAGAAAATTTCCAGCTGGCGTTCTGCCGTAGACCGTCTCGGCGAAGCCTTCCGTATGGCGCTACTGGCCATGAATGCCCACCGTATGCGCACCTTCCTGACCATGCTCGGGATTATCATCGGTATTGCCTCGGTTGTTTCGGTAGTGGCACTGGGTAATGGTTCACAAAAGCAGATTCTGGAAAATATCAGCAGTCTGGGCACCAATACCATTACCGTATTCCAGGGCCGGGGCTTCGGGGATAATTCACGATCCTCTCAGGCCAAGACCCTGATTCCAGCCGATGCCGATGCGCTGGCAGAACAGCCTTATGTTGATGGCGTCAGCCCCTCAGTCAATAGCAGTGTCACCGGGCGTTTTAAAGAAATTGAAGCCTCCACCACCGTCAATGGTGTCAGTGAAGATTTCTTCTACGTCAAAGGCATGACCTTTAAATCCGGCCAACCTTTTGACAAAGAAAGCGTGCGTGAACAGGCACAGGATGTGGTCATTGATACCAATACCCAAAAGACTTTCTTTACCGATGGTTCCAATCCTATCGGTCAGGTGATTCTGCTGGGCAGTGTACCGAGTCGTATTATTGGCATTGTGGATGCACAAGCCGGTATGATGGGTAGCAATGATACGCTGAATGTGTATCTGCCTTATTCTACCGTGATGAGCCGTATGCTGGGGCAATCCAATGTCCGCCAGATCATTGTGCGGATTAAGGACGAATATCCGAGCGCTGCCGCGGAAAATGCGATTCTGAATTTGCTGGTACAACGCCACGGTGCACAGGACGTATTTACCCAGAATGCCGACAGTATCCGTGAAACCATTCAGCAGACCACACAAACCATGACCCTGCTGATCTCCGCAATCGCGGTGATTTCACTGGTCGTTGGCGGTATCGGGGTGATGAATATCATGCTGGTATCTGTCACTGAACGCACTCAGGAAATCGGCGTACGTATGGCCGTTGGTGCCCGTCAGAGTGACATTCTGCAACAGTTCCTGATTGAAGCAGTATTGGTATGTATCCTTGGTGGTATTTTGGGGGTTCTGCTGTCCCTCGGTATCGGTCAGCTGATTACCAAGTTTGCCGGTGGTAGCTTCCAGATGGCTTACTCGACCACGTCGATTGTCGCCGCTTTTGTCTGCTCAAGCCTAATTGGTATCGTGTTTGGTTTTATTCCGGCACGTAACGCAGCCCGCCTCAACCCTGTTGATGCCCTCTCCCGAGAATAAGGAATCTGATATGCAAATGAATTTAACCAGACTTGCCAGTGCCCTGCTGCTTGGGAGCTCGCTGGTTGGTTGTGCAACTGTAGTGAAAACACCTTATGAACAGCCAAGCTTAGCCGTTCCGGGCAGTTTCCAGAACAATACTGCGGCAACCAGCCAGAAAGTCCATGCTGATGTCATGGCGGATCGCTGGTGGACCCTGTTTAGAGATTCACAACTGAATGCGCTGGTCGAAGAAGTATTGGCCCGTAATACCAACCTGGCGGTTGCCGGGATTAACCTGCAACAGGCACGGATTCAGGCTAAACAAACACAAAGCCAGCAAGGCATGCGAGTTGGAGATGCTCGTATCTCAACAGGGCATCAGTTTAGCTTAGATGGCGACGGTGATCGCTCTAGCGGTATTTCGATTGGCTATCCGGGCTTAAGTTATGAGCTGGACCTGTTTGGCAAACTGGCGAACCAGACAGAAGCAGCGCGCTGGGAAGCACTGGCAACTGAACAGGATCTGCAGGCTACTGCGCAAAGCTTGATTGGTACGACGGCACAACTGTACTGGCAGCTCGGTTATCTAAATGAACGTTATGGTGTAGTTCAGCAAAACCTGGCAACTGCACAAAAAACCTATGATCTGGTTCGCGTACAATATCGTGCCGGTGCGGTTTCAGGGCTAGACCTGAACCAAGCCGAACAGGCCATTCAAAGCCAGCAATCGACTTTAAGCCAGATTGAACAGCAACGCGTGGAAACCCGTACTGCACTGGCAGCGTTACTGAATATGCCAGTACAACAGCTAAATATTCAAGAACCTCAACGCCTGCCGGTAATCGCCCTGCCTTCCATTGAAGCAGGTCTGCCAGCTAGCCTACTGTCACGTCGTCCAGATCTGAATGCAGCGGAATTACGTCTGCGTAAAGCCTTAGCTACTAAGGATGCCAACAAAGCCAGCTACTATCCGTCGATCAGCCTAACCGGAGCTTTATCTACGGGAGTTGGTGTCGGTGCAAATACTTCATTAACCGATGCATTAAAAAATCCGGTCGCGACATTGGGGGCTGGTTTGACCCTGCCATTCCTGCAATGGAATGACATGAAGCGTGACCTAAAGGTAAATGAGTTGGAATATGAGAAAGCGATTCTGCAATATCGCCAGACCATATACGAAGCCTTTGCCGATGTGGAAAATGCGTTGTCGAATCGGACTGAGCTGAGCAAGCAGGTTGAACTGCAACGTCGCAACGTCGAACTGGCTGAAAAGACTGAACGTCTGACTGAAGTACGTTATCGTAATGGTGCGGTCGCACTGAAAAACCTGCTGGATGCACAGGAAACCACACGTAATGCGCGTTTGAATCTGGTGCAAACCCGTCAGAGCCAATACAACGCTTATGTGACCCTGATGCAGGCACTCGGTGGTAGTCCAATCAAGCAATTACCACAATAAGTTTATTTCTCTCCATAAAAAATCGCTGCCTAGGCAGCGTTTTTTATACCAGACTGTTTTTCATCTGCAGATAGGCATTTAAATTATTCAGCTGTTCCTGTGAAGCTTTATGCCCTAACAATGCTCCTCTTTCCAGCCATTTACGTGCCGTTGCCACATTACGTTCTACCCCAATGCCTTTTGTATAAAGACGCCCAAGATGACTATAGGCATCGGCATTGGCCAAGGCTGCAGCCTGATGATAAAGCTGAATCGCCTGATCCAGATTCACGTCTACACCAATGCCTTGTTCCAAGGCTTCGCCCAAAGCATTTAAAGCAATAGCATTATGCTGTGCAGCCGCCTGTTTTAAATAATTTAGCCCCAAGCTGGTGTCCTGTTTTTCTACACCTTCACCTTTCAGGTACATCCCCCCTAAAGTCGCCTGTGCCTGAGCATGTCCCAATTGTGCCGCCTGATGTAGATAACGTTTGGCCTGTGCTACATCTACCGTAAATACAGGATACACACCAGACAGTGCCTGATATAAATACCAAGCCGCCTCAGCTGAACCTTTATTCACCGCCTGATTCAGGTATTGAATCGCTTTTTCACGGGTTGGTAACGGGTATTTTGACTGGCTATAGAAACGGCCGACCACATAGGTCAGATCAGCATCGCTCTTAGCTGTGATATTCCAATGCTGCTCTGCCACTTGCTGAATCATCTGGGTCGCTTTGGCGGTATCTTTGACTGTCCCAATGCCATTCAAATAGCACAATGCCAAGCCCATCTGGCCATAGAAATATTGTGGATCAAGCTCATATGCAGCCTGATACAGGCCAAAAGCTTTTTCAGGTTCTGGGGCTATCAGATAAGATTCATAATACAGCGCGGCAATGATGCATAAAGCTGGAACAAACTGGCTATTCGCCGCTTCGCTCCAGTAGCGGAAAGCCATGGTTTCGTTCTTATCGACAAACCAGCCATGAAAATAAGCCAAGCCAAGCAATGTTTTGGCCTGAGCATCTTTATGCTCATAGGACTGTTGCTGCAAATGCTGCAGCACACGCTGGCGCTGATCCACATCAACCATACCCAGTAGCACACCGGCATAGTAATCGTACAAGCCATCCTGATCACCGAGATTGATGCGCTGTTTGATAAAACGTAGTGCCTGTGCCTGATCCTGCGGCAGGATATTTCCTTGAGCATACAGCTCAGCAATCTGTTGAGTCGCTTCCGGATGATCCTGTTGCGCCGCCTGAAACAGATAATGAATCCCCAGACTCAAATCTCGTGCTGCAGTATCCGCCAAAAAATGCCGGGCTAATTGATATTGCGATCCTGCATGCCCCTGTTCGGCATTTTGAATCAGTAACTGCAAGCGATGCTGCTCAGCCGCAGCATGATCCTGTTCAGAGAGTTCGGTAATTCGGTACTGGGCTTCCAGATTTCCGCGTGCTACCGCATGACGGTACCAGTACAGTGCCTTTTCCTGATCCTGACATTGATAACGGTTGCCATCATAAATCTGTCCCAGATGATAGGCGGCTTCATCACTACCAAGACGATAAGCATTTTCCAACAGACTGATAGCATTTTCGATGCTTTGCGGACGGCCCTGACCTTTGAGCTGCATCAGCCCCATGCCCATATAGGCTTGTGGAAGATCCTGCTGCTGCGCCAGATCCTGATAAATCTGATAGGCACGCTCATAATTCGGCTGCTGCGTATCCAAACACAAGCGATCTGCAAGTTTGAGCTGTGCCTCAATCTGTTCAATCCACAGGTCATGCTGTACCGCGCGGGCCTGATCTCGTGTCACCGGATCCGGACGTTTCCACATCCAGATACCCAAAGCCACGATCCCCAAAATCAGTACCAGTAAGAACCACATCGCTGTTCCCCAATTTTGTTTTTGTTATGCAAATATAAATTTCATTCTAAACGCAGACATAAAAAAAGCACAGAGACTGTGCTTTTTTTATTTTCTGAATCAGGCTTTTGCCCGCTTGGCATCCAGTTTTTTTAGGACTTCAGAGACTGCCACCATAGCGAAGCTGGAAGTGACCACGACTGCCGAACCATAGCCCCCACAGCGCAGACCGGCACTTGGACACACCTCAGCGCTGGAGAATGGATTATCAATCGAATAAACACAAGTGATGCCGAATTTTTCTTTTGGCTTTTTGCAGATACCTTTACTGCGTAACTGGGCACGCAATTTGGCCAGCATTGGATCCTGCTCAGTTTTAGATAAATCTGCCACACGAATTTTGAGTGGGTCCAATTTGCCACCTGCCCCACCAGAGACAATCAGCGGAATCTTGTTAAAGCGGCAATGCAGCATCAGCGCCAATTTGGCTTTGACATCATCGATACAGTCCAGAATGATGTCCGGCTGACCCGCCAGAATTTCTTTGACATTTTCCGGGGTCAGATAATCGTCCACCAGATTGATCTTGATACGCGGATTGATAGCACGACAACGTTCTGCCATCACTTCAATCTTTTCATGCCCCAGTGTCGTGGTCATCGCGGGTAATTGACGGTTGATGTTGGAAGCCGCAACCACATCCATATCCACTAAAGTCAGTTCACCAATGCCGGTACGTGCCAAGGCTTCAACTGCCCAAGACCCCACCCCGCCAATCCCGATCACCATCACATGACTTTGCTCATAATGATGAAAGTTGTCCTCACCATAAATCTTGGCGACACCGGCAAAGCGGCGGTCATATTCATCATCTTGCAGGAGATCAGTCATAGGTCATCTTTCACAATCAAACACCGGGGCATTTTAGCAAATTCACCGCCTGTTGACTGCCACTAAAATTCAGATACAAAACCTGTTCAAAAAACACTCTTATGCTATCCATAAACAGCTTAAACTTGACCAAATTACCATCATTTCAATAACTCGATTTTTTCAATAATCACTGTAAAAAAGGGAGTCAGATCAGCATGCTATTTAACGCCCTTTTTGCCCTGATGGTTGTGCTGTTCCTACTATCTCTTTATAGCTTGGCCTTCAAAAAACAGAAAAATTATTATTTAAGTATCATGATCCGCTTACTCACATTGGGACTCTTTACTTTGATTGTCTTCGATCAATATGAAACCCAGACCCATCTTGCGTTGGTGCTTCTGACCTGGGTACTGTTTGAGAGCAGCGAAAACTTTTATCGCAAGAAACTTCCTGCAAGCAAATAAAAAAGAGGCTTACGCCTCTTTTTCACTGTTCGGATTATTTATTCATAATAAAGAAATATTCACGATAGTATTTCAGTTCGGCAATTGAATCACGGATATCATCCATCGCCAGATGCGAAGCATTTTTCTTCAGACCGCTCATGATTTCCGGGCGCCAGCGTTTTGCCAATTCTTTCACTGAAGATACGTCCAGATTACGGTAATGGAAATATTGTTCCAGTTCAGGCATTAGTCGGTGCAGGAAGCGACGGTCCTGACAGATCGAGTTACCACACATTGGTGAGACTTTTGGATTCACCCATTTTTCCAGGAATTCAATGGTTTCGCGTTCTGCATCTTGTGCAGTTAATTTACTACGGCGCACACGTTCAATCAGGCCAGACTGACCATGCTGACGGGTATTCCATTCATCCATGGCATTTAAAATACGGTCCGGTTGATGAACGGCAAGCACCGGGCCTTCGGCAAGAATATTTAAATTGTCATCCGTCACAATCGTTGCAACTTCAATAATCTGGTCATTATCAGTGTCCAGACCTGTCATTTCCAGGTCAATCCAAATCAGGCGGCTATCCGGTGTGCTGCTCATAAATGTGCAATCTTATTAGGCTATAAAACATTTATAGTAGCAAATTTATCGCCCCAATGCTGTAACTGACACCCTGCTTCATGCTATTTTTGCCATCTCGCTCCCATGGTTTTTTAGGATTTGAATGGCTTTAATACGTAAACGTCGTTTAACCGAGCAACAACAGCGTCGTATTCAAAAACAGCACAAAACACGTCAGGAAGAGATTGATACCTCTCAAGACCTAGAAGGACTGGTCGTACAACACTATGGCCGCCAGCTTGAGGTCCAGGCACTCTCGGTTCCTGAACAGCATCCTGAAAAACCGGTAGTGGCTGAAGGCGAACCGGAACCGTTCTGGAAAGAAATCGAGCTGGGCAGCGTCTGGCGTTGCCATACCCGAACCAATCTGGAATTACTGGTGACGGGTGACCGAGTCAAGTGGCAGGCTGATCCAAATACCGGACTCGGCATTATTACTGCGATTCATCCGCGCAAATCCCTGCTGACCCGTCCTGACCGTTATCACAAGGTCAAACCGGTTGCCGCCAATATTTCCCTGATCGTGATTGTATTTGCGCCTTTACCAGAACCTGCACCGGGTCTGATTGACCGCTATCTGGTGGCCTGTGCCGATGCGGAAATTCCAGCACTTCTGGTGCTGAATAAATCAGATCTGCTTAAGGAAAATGATCCGATTCTGGACCTGCTTAAAGAATATAAAGATCTGGGCTATGAAGTCATGCAAACCCAGTCTGGTTCAGATTTGTCAGAACTCACCGCGCGTCTGAAAGATGAAACTGTGGCTTTTGTGGGTCAGTCTGGCGTGGGTAAAAGTACCCTCATCAATGCCATCGTGCCGGATGCTGAACAGAAGACCAACATTATTTCTGAAAATTCGGCGTTGGGTCAGCACACCACGACTTCTACTCGCCTGATTCCTTTCGGTGATGGTGCAGCGCTAATCGACTCTCCGGGGATTCGTGAATTTGGTCTGTGGCATCTGACTTTGGATAAGGTGCAAAGCGGTTTTCCAGAAATCGAAAACCTGCTCGGACATTGCCAGTTCCGCAACTGCACGCATAAACATGAACGTAACTGTGCCTTAAAACAGGCGGTCGAAAATGGTGAAATCCTGCAGCGTCGTCTGGACAGTTATTTGCGTCTGATTGATGAAATCACGGAAGCGCAGCAAAAAAATTGAGATTCTTCAGGCCTGCCCCTTGAAGCGGTGATTTTGATCACCATATTTATAGGCTATACTCTTGGCAATTTTTGAAATTGTAATTAGGTGAATTGTGGAACGTTGGTTCGAGTTTATGGGGAATCACCCCTTCCTGTTTGGTGCACTTGCAATACTGGTAGTTTTGTTCTTCATTCTCGAAGGTCAACGTAACGGTCGTAAAATTTCTCCACAATCTTTGGGGATTCTGGTTAAGGCAAAAAATGCCATGCTGATTGACCTGCGTGATGCCAAAGATTTCCGTGAAGGCCATATCAGCGGTAGCCGCAACATTCCATACAGCCAAATTACCAAACATCTCGAAGAGTTAAAAACTGCGGATCGCCCATTGGTATTTATCTGCAACTTAGGTCAGGTAGCGGGTGCTGCGCTGCAACAAGTCGGTCATGCAGACAGCTACCGTCTTGATGGCGGAATCAGCAACTGGAAAGCCCAAGGCTTACCACTGGTAAAAAGTAAATAAATTTACGATCAGGAGATTTACTCATGGCTGAAGTCATTATCTATTCAACGACTGTGTGCCCTTACTGCATTCGTGCAAAACAGCTCCTTGAGCGTAAAGGTGTGGAATACAAAGAAATCAATCTGTCTAAAGAAGATCCACAGGTTCGTCTAGACTTGATGCAGCGTACCAATCACCGTACTGTGCCGCAAATTTTTATTAATGATCAATTCATCGGTGGTTTTGACCAGCTTTATGCGCTAGAGCGTGAAGGCAAACTCGACGAATTATTAGCTTAATCGGTTTAATTATCACTTCAATTATTAAGGATTAAAGAATGAGTGAAGAACAACAAGCTCAACCACAACTGGCATTAGAGCGTATTTATACTAAAGACATTTCTTTTGAAGTACCTGGGGCACAAGTTTTTACTAAACAATGGCAGCCTGAGCTGAACATTAACCTGTCTTCTTCTGCAGAAAAGATTGATCCAACTCACTTCGAAGTTGCACTGAAAGTGGTTGTACAGGCGAACAATGACAATGATACTGCATTTATCGTTGACGTGACTCAAGCAGGGATTTTCCTGATTGACGGCGTTGAAGAAGAGCGTCTGCCATACATCCTTGGTGCATACTGCCCGAATATTCTGTTCCCGTTCCTGCGTGAAGCAGTAAATGACTTGGTAACTAAAGGCAGCTTCCCGCAACTGCTGTTAACTCCTATCAACTTCGATGCTGAATTTGAAGCAAATATGCAACGTGCACAAGCTGCTGCGGCTGAAGGTCAAGCTTAATCGCTTAAGCCCAAGCAAGAAGAAGACCGCCATTGCGGTCTTTTTTATTTCCTATTTAAAAATTATTTAAAAGCTTTATGCCCCTGCTTTTTAATCGCATCCATTTTCATAGATTTATTTTGAGCTTCTTCCAGCTGATTAGCGGCTACTAACTGTTCTGCCTGCTGAATCTCTTTAAGAAGATCATTCAGCAATCCCTGATAAGCAATGACTTGAGCATCTTCAGATTTCAGCTTTTGCAATCCGGCAGGTAAATGAGATTTATAGCTTTCTACTGATTTCTGCATGACCTGTAGGGCTGCTAAGGCTTCTTTCACATCATCCGCAGCTCTGAATTTTTTAAGGTTCTGATCCAGATCACGCATGCTGTAATGCTGATGCTCTTCCGCTGCAATTGCTGTTGACCCTACAGCGAGTCCTGTGACTAAAACGGTACTAAGTAAAATTATTTTTATCATGTTTGTTATCCTGAATTGTGCTTTGTTTTAAGCATTTTAAAGAGAATTTTTTTAAAGATAAATTGTCCCCTTCACCGAACGTCATCAGACTTAAATACTGGCAAATTAGAATCAAAATAAAAACCCCTCAATTGAGGGGTTTCTTTGTTCAGTATAAGTCTTTTTAAAAGAACTTATTCTGCATCTAGCATCAACTCAGCGCTCATACCGACAGTATTGTAACCCGCATCGACATACAGGATTTCACCAGTAATCCCATTTGCCCATGGAGAGCATAGGAACAGCGCAGCGTTACCCACATCTTCAATGGTCACATTACGTTTAAGCGGAGCCACTTTTTCATTCAGGTCCAGCATTTTACGGAAAGATTTGATACCAGATGCAGCTAAAGTACGGATTGGACCCGCAGAGATGGCATTGACACGAATGCCTTCAGCACCGAGACTAGATGCCAGATAACGCACACCAGCTTCCAGAGAAGCTTTCGCCAAACCCATCACATTGTAGTTCGGCATGACACGTTCAGAACCTTGGTAAGTCAACGTCAACAGGCAACCTTGACGCGCAGCCAATAAAGGTTTTGCCGCACGCGCCATGGCGATAAAGCTGTAAGCACTGATGTCATGCGCGATTTTAAAGCCTTCACGATCGGTCACTTCAGTGAAATCACCATCTAAAGTATGTGCAGGAGCAAAACCAATTGAGTGCACCACGCCATCTAAACCATCCCAGTGTTTTGCCAGTTCAGCAAAAGCATTTTCAATTTCTGCATCAACTGCCACATCACAAGGAAAAACCAGTTCAGAACCAAACTGTGCAGCAAACTCATCTACACGTTTTTTCAATTTTTCATTTGGATAGGTAAATGCAAGTTCTGCACCTTCACGATGTAATGCCTGTGCAATACCAAACGCAATCGATAACTTACTTGCAATACCTGCGATCAGAAAGCGCTTACCCGCCAAAAGTCCTTGTGCCATGTGAATCTCACTCAAAATAATTTATAGGCATGATGCCAAGTCTGAAACATTTTAGAAATTGCATAATGCATCTTTTTTTCATTCTCGATAAATAAACAGCTCTATTTTCTGACAAAAATCTATCAAGATAATGCTAGAGCCTGCTGGGTATTCTGCCACAGCTGTTCCGCCAGCTCCTCTGGATGCATGAGCAGGCTATGTGCCAGTCCTTGCAGCACATAAGGCAGATTCACCGGCGTATTCCGTGTACGCTGTTCAGTCGAATGCTGACAGCATAATGGCGTCATGTCTGGACAATCAGTTTCCAATACCAGATGCTCTGCCCCAACGGTTTGTACCACCTGATGCAATTTCTTGGCATTTGGATTAGTAATCTGCCCCGTAATTCCCAGTTTAAAACCTAACTTGATGAAAGCTTTGGCTTCTTCAATTCCACCACCAAAGGCATGAGCAATCCCACCCTGCTGGAATTGATGTTCTTTCAATATCTTTAGCACATCAGCATGCGATTTACGGATATGCAGCAAAACCGGCTTGTCATATTGCTGTGCGAGTTCAAGCTGTGCAGCAAAAAAGTCTTTCTGTTTCTGGAAAATTTCCGGTTGTTTATACTGTTTCAGAAAGGTATCCAAACCAATTTCACCGATCGCAATACAGTCTTCGGTTTTTAAAATCTGTTCCAGAGCCTGCAAATGTTGCTGTTGATGTTCTTCAATATAAAAAGGATGTAGTCCCGGTGCTAGATAGCTATGTGGTGCATTTTCTAAACTATTCACAAAATGCTGAGTTTGAATCAGGTCCTGAAAACGTCGCTGTAAAAAGCCGATCAGAACCAGCCCCTCTACCCCGGCTTTTTTCGCTGCATAAGCTAGCTGCTCCCGATCATGGTCAAAATCGGGAACATCAAAGTGGGTATGGGTATCAAACAGTTTCAACGTCATTTTGCGTTCGCTTTGGCTTCCGAAGCTGCTGCCTGTTCACTTTTCGGCAGATATTCCGGTTTAATAATTCCCTCCAGCTCACTAAACGGGATATTCAGGCGCGGTAGGCCAACGACATATGGCCCGATTTCATATTCAGCATATTGCAAAGCTAAACCATCTTTGGTCAGGAAAAAATTATCTGTGAGCTTAAATTTCCAGGCCTGTTCATATTCTTTGATATCAGTCGCCAGTTGCGAATCAATCACCCAGGTTTTAAAGACCTCATGGGCTTTAGCTTCGAGCTGGGCTTTCTTATTTGGCAGAATAATATCGTCCAGTTTGACCAGCTTTTTTCTGTCCAGATCAAAGTTGTAATAGTTCTGTGCAGTTGAACCATGTGCCCCGCCCAGATAATGGGTACTGTTCAACACCACCGTGGCCAATGGTGCACCTGGATTGAGAATTTTCGGCTTGATCATCAGGCTGATACTGTGATTGGCACTGAGGTCTTTCAGCTCTTTATCCAGATTCAGGAAAGTCTGCATATAGGGTTGCGCCTGTTTTTCCAGTTTCTGGCGTGCACTCAATTGTGGTTTAGGTGCCGCATCTGAAGCTGAAGTTTCATCAGCTTCTGGTTCACTGGCGACTTCAACCTTGGCAGGAACAATCGCGCCCGCATTTAAGATACTTTGTAATTGTGCCAAAATCTGTTGATCGATAAACTGGTCAATAAAAGGCTGGTTACTGTTGAGGCGTTCAATGCTAATTTCCGGGCAGTTCTTGCCATCACATTCAGGAATGTCCAGGTTCAGTTTTTCTGTTTGCCCCTTAAGCTGGGCAATTTCAGGCTGTGTTTGTACCGTATCAGCTGGAGTCACTTCCTTTGCTTGCTTTTCCCGCGGCTGGCAGGCCGTTAGCAAAATTGCTGTTGCCAGTAGGGAGAGGCCGAATATCTTGTTATATTTTGGCATTACATAACCTTTTGTTGTACATCACATTTCACCCGATTTCGGGCATTCTTCCTAGAACATATGCTGATACACTTCAGCTTTCAAGACCTGTTGTGTTTGTTCTTGGGTCAAATAAATATCAAGTTGTTTCGCGTCCTTGACAATCTCGCCACCACGATAATGCAGGCCAATGCCTTCCTGATCAAAGAACCAGTCTGCCTGCCCCCAATACAGTTTTTTCGGGGCATTGTGCTGCACTTCTTTATCAATGTCTTTCAGCCATTTGGCATACGCCTCTTGGACAATTTTATCCATGGCAACGCGCTGCTGCGGATTAATAATATCTAAAGTGGTGAGATTCTTCTGGCTACGGCGATCTGCGACAAAGAAGTAATAGCGTTCCTTCACTTTTATATTTTCCTGATCGGTATCGACACCAATCTGCATCAGCACATACTGATTGCGTTGGTACGGAATCCGAGTATACATCGCCAACTGATACGCCTTGTTTAGTTTCAGCTGTTCTTGCCAGGAATCCGATTTTTTCACATAAACATTGACGGCCTGCTGCAGGCTCAGATCCTGCTTTTCTTTAACCTCAATCTGGTCCTGAATCACCATTGCCTGCTTACGTTCAATCCACTGATTAATCCAGGGGTCGACCGTATTTAAAGTCTGAATATCCAGATCAATACAGTTTTTATTTTCACAAAATGGTAGCGCGATTTTGGCCGGCTGTTCCTGAATATTCAGATAAGGCAGTACATCTTCTGTTTCTACTTTTGGCACCACTTCTGCCTGTTGCTGTGGTTTACTTTCTGGTTCTGGTTTTTTCTGATCACAGGCACTCAGCAACAGGTTTAAACTGATGGCTGAACCCAGTAGGACTGCATGACTCCGTTTCATAAGGCAAGAAAATTTGAAGAGATAAGTGAATGTAGCACAAATTAAAACAGCTTCCGAAGAAGCTGTTTTAGATTTTCAAGATTTAAAAGCTTAGTGTTCACGTGTATTACGGAAAATGATGTCTGGATAACGTTCCTGCATCAGTTGCAGATTGACTCGGCTTGGTGCCAGATAAGTCAGGTGACCACCACCATCGACAGAGAGCTGGTCATGGGCTTTTTTCTTAAACTCATTGAATTTCTTCTCATCTGGACAAGACACCCAACGAACCGTGTTGATGCTCACCGGTTCGTAAATACAATCCACCTTGTATTCTTCTTTCAGGCGGTATGCCACCACTTCGAACTGCAGCACACCCACGGCACCGACGATCAGGTCGTTACTGTTTTGTGGCATAAACACCTGAGTCGCACCTTCTTCAGAAAGCTCTTTCAGGCCTTTTTGCAGCTGCTTGGATTTTAGAGGATCTTTCAGACGTACACGGCGAAACATTTCCGGTGCGAAGTGAGGAATACCCGTGAAGTGCAGATCTTCACCTGAAGTAAAAGTATCACCGATCTGGATAGTACCGTGGTTATGCAAACCGATAATATCACCCGGCCATGCTTCTTCCAGATGCTGACGGTCACCCGCCAGGAAAGTCAGTGCATCGCTGATACGTATATCTTTACCCAAACGCACATGCTTCATTTTCAGGCCTTTTTCATATTTACCTGAACAGATACGCATAAAGGCAATACGGTCACGGTGTTTAGGATCCATATTGGCCTGAATCTTGAAAACAAAACCGCTAAATCCTTCCTCAGTCGCTTCAACTTTACGGTTTTGAGTAGGGTGCGCTTTTGGTGCTGGCGCATATTCACTAAACGCATTCAGCACATGGTCCACCCCAAAGTTACCCAATGCCGTACCAAATAGTACTGGGGTCTGACGGCCTGCCAGGAATTCTTCACGATCCAGTGGCTCATTCGCCATCTGTACTAGCTCTAGCGATTCTTCAAAAGCCGCCCAAGCCAGCTCACCAACTTTTTCACGCAGGTCGGCATGGTCATAACCATCACGCACTTCGATATCGGTGATCACTGAACCAAAACCTGGCTTGTACACGTAGAATTTTTCTTCCAGTAAGTTATATACACCCGCGAAATCACGACCAGTACCTAACGGCCAGGTAATTGGCACACATTTAATTTTCAGGACATTTTCGATCTCATCCAGCAGCTCTAAAGGCTCACGGATTTCACGGTCCATTTTGTTGACGAAAGAAATGATTGGTGTGTCACGCATACGACACACTTCCATCAATTTGATGGTACGTTCTTCGACACCTTTTGCACCATCGATCACCATCAATGCAGAGTCCACCGCAGTCAGGGTACGGTAAGTATCTTCCGAGAAGTCTTCGTGCCCTGGAGTGTCCAGCAGGTTGATCATCTTGTCCTTGTACGGAAACTGCATGACCGAAGTGGTAATCGAAATCCCACGTTCCTTTTCCATTTCCATCCAGTCCGAAGTTGCCGCACGATCAGATTTACGGCTTTTTACCATACCGGCAACCTGGATCGCCTGGCCCCATAACAGCAATTTTTCTGTCATGGTAGTTTTACCGGCATCGGGGTGGGAAATAATCGCGAATGTACGTCGCTGCGCGACCTGCGCCGCCAACTCTTGTTTAAAGCTCATGGAAAATACCTACTGCAGACCGCAGTGCAAAAGATCAAGTTCGATCAATATGAAAAATTGGCGATATTGTAGCAGAATTTCTAAATGCCGTGCTTATTCCGCAGTAACAGGACTTTATACAATCAAAAACTTCACACGCAGGAAATAAAAATCTAAAAACAATATGAAATAAGGAGGTTGGACTTTTAGAGAATAGGCAAATAGACAGAAATCATTTTTAATTTCAGAGATTAATATATCCAATATTTAAAGAAGCGGATTCATTCAATTTAGGATCAAAATGGAAAAGATCGCCTTTCAGAACTTGTATGCAGAACCCTATACTCATTGTTATGGCTGTGGCCGTAACAATCTACATGGTTATCAACTAAAAAGTTATTGGGAAGAATTTCCGGTACGTACGATCTCCCATATTCAGCCAGCTGCACACTATACTGGGGGCGTTCCCGATCATCTCTACGGCGGTCTGATTGCTTCCCTACTCGACTGTCATGGTACAGCTACTGCCGCTGCTTTTAAAAGTCATGCGCTTGGGATTAAATTTGATGGAAACGAGAATTTGGTTCGCTGTGTGACTGGTAATTTGAATATTCAGTTTATTCGACCGGTCCTGGTTAATACCGAAATTACACTCACAGGTGAACTGATGAAAATTGAAGACCGTAAAATCTGGGTAGCTCTATCTTTGTCTGCAAATGAGATCAAATGTGCCAAAGCGGAAATGCTGGCAATCCAAATGAAACAGCCCCTGGATTAAGGGGCTGTTTGAAATTTTCTATCAGATTAGGATGCTATAGCAGTTGCGGTTGCGCGCAACTCCTGAACATGCACTGGTCGACTGAGCAGATAACCTTGTAACTGTTCACAACCTAAACGCGCCAGAATATCTGCCTGAGACTGGGTTTCTACCCCTTCTGCCGTCACCTTTAATCCGAGTTTGATCGCGAGATGAATAATACTTTCTAGAATCATTTCTTCTTTGGAATCTGCGATCAGTCCCTGAATGAATTCCTTATCAATTTTTAATTCATTCACAGGTAAATTTTTCAGATACAGGAAGCTGGAATGTCCGGTACCAAAGTCATCAATCGCCAGCTGAATGCCCATATCACGCAAATGCTCTAGAGTGCGGATCGTAGAATCAATGTGATGCATCGCGGTCGATTCTGTAATTTCAATCATCAGATGCTTAGGATTAATCTGATAACGTGCCAGCAGTTCTTCTAAGTTTTTAAACAGGTTCTTATGCTCAAATTGCACTGCTGATAGATTCACCGCAATCGGGAAATAATTCTTGCCTTGCTGTTCCCATTCCTGAATTTGTCTGCAGGCTTCTTCTAATGCCCAATAACCCATCGGAATAATCAGACCGGTTTTTTCCGCACCCTTAATAAACATAATTGGAGACAATAAACCCAAGGTCGGATGCTGCCAGCGGATTAAGGCTTCAACTCCACAAATCTCCAAGTTATCAGCACGAAACTTAGGCTGGTAATAGAGTTCAAATTGATGCGCGTCGACCGCTTTATACAGGTCATTAATCAGTTCACTCTGGCTTCTAGATTCCTTTTCTTCCTCACTGAAGTTAAAGAAGGAATAGGTATTCCGCCCTTGATTTTTAGAAGCCAACATGGCTGCATCGGCATTAATCAATAAGTCCTGAACATTCTCTCCATGCTCTGGAAAGAGTGAAATCCCGATACTGCCTGAAATATTGATCGATTTCCCAATGATCAGGAAACTCTCCTGAATGGTATGCAGAATATCTTCGGCAAGTTTGGCCGCTTCCTCAGGCATCACATTTTCCATAATCAACAGGAACTCATCGCCGCCAATACGTAACAATTTCGATTGATCATTGAGGAGTGTATGAATCCGGTTGGCTAGCTGAATCAGTAACTGGTCTCCGACATGGTGACCAAATACATCATTCACCGCTTTAAAGCGGTCTAGATCAATATAGAGAAAGGCAAATTGCGCATTACGATATTGATGATCGTTAAACAGGAAATGGGCATATTCCGATAAATAGAGCCGGTTTGGCAGTTTGGTCAGATTGTCCAATACTGCCTGGTTGGCCAGCTCTTTGTTGGCTTGTGCTAACTGGCGGCTGCGTTGTTCCAGACGTTGTTCCAGCATCGCGACACTGAAGCCTGCCACCAGAACCAGACAGGTGGTGAATACTACAGTAATCAGTAATTCTCGTTCCAGCATGGTCATTTCGACCATGTCATGCCCCCCGATTGAATGAAAACTGCTGGCTGCCATCCCTGTATAATGCATGCCAACAATCGTCAGGGTTAGCATCAGTGCCACACTGGCCTTGACCCAGATACTACGGCGAGCTAGCTCACGGTTCTTAAATAGCATCCAGAAAGCCAGACCTGAACCACTGATCGCAATCAGAATTGAACAGATGACCAGTAAAGAATCATAGCGGATGATATGTCCTTGCACGACCATACTCATCATCCCGGTATAGTGCATGCCGGCAATGCCCAGCCCCATCAACACAGCCCCCAGAATCAAGCGTGCGAAAGGTAAGGTTGGTCGCGTTGTCAGCCAAATGGCAAAGATTGAAGCAATAAAGGCAATCACATATGAGGCAACCGTCAAGCCAGTACTGAAATAAGCATTTGCGGGCATATGGCTGGCACTCATGCCAACAAAATGCATGGCCCAGATCGATAGACCAAGAATGGCACCACTTGCAGCCAGCACTAACTTTTCAAATCTGGGAGGCGCGTTACGGAAAAGCAGTTGTTCAATGGAAATCGCAAAGTAACAGGTCAATAGCGCGACGAAAATCGAGCCTATTACCAGATTAATGTCATAATGCACATGAATCATATATCATTCCGTATAGGCTTCCTTTACCCACCTGTTTAAGCCTACCTGCATTTTTATCAGCCTAATGTTAGGATATCCAAAACCGTTGGTTACCCCCTTATACCCTGGGTCAGCATTAACCGTTAAGATTTTTAATTTATAAACACTTAAAACTACAATAATTTAAAGCACAACAAAACCGTCGTTTTACCAACCTGATGTGGCAAAGGTAAAATCGAAAATTGAATATATATTAAAAGTGTTTCGTATTTTAGCAAATGGTTAAAACCATCTATTGTCTATAAAATCATAGATTTCTATCACAATATTATAAATTTCAACTAAATAAATCATATTTTTAATCAAAATAAATATTTTTTAATTTACCAATTTTCAACAAAACCTAAAAAAACAGCCTGCAATTGCAGGCTGTTTTAAAGTCATGAGTGAAAGTAAAAAATTACTTTGCTTTTCCTTGCAAACGCGCATAGTCCAGCAATACATGTGCCGCTTCAGTGATGAATGCTTCCTCTTCTGGCAATTGTGGACGCTCTTTCGCCTTCATCTTGGCACGTGCCTCGATCATTGCATCCAGAGAAGCCTGATAGCTTTCCCAGTTGGCATAAGGTTTTAAACCTGTTGCTGCACGACGGGCATTTTCAGCTTCCAGGGTTCTGCGTTCCAATTCAGCCAGCTCAGCCTTACGCTGATTCAGATCCAGCACCAGGCGTTTCTGATCATCAGTCTTTTTCTGAATGGCTTTACGCTGTTCCAGATATTTAAACTGCGGATCCAGATTGACGCGAACTTGTGAGCTCTTCACCAAATCAGGGACATATTTCTGCACCTCGCCTTCGCGCTTGAATGGTGCCGTTGGAATGGTATCCCATTGCAGCGCATTTTTAGCCTTACGCTCACCAAACTCTTCGTTATAGATATCCACCAGCTTAATATCTGGAATCACACCCTTATTCTGGGTACTTCCCCCAGTAATCCGGTAGAACTTACGCTGGGTCAGCGTGGCCTGGCCATAGGCCAAGCTGTCTAACTGAACCTGTGCAGTTCCCTTTCCTGTGGTGGTACTGCCAATCACAATCCCGCGTTCATAGTCCTGAATCGCTGCCGAGTAAATTTCACTTGCTGACGCAGAAGCCAGGTTTACCAATACGGCTAATGGACCGGCATACGTTTGTGCACCGCCATCATCATCTTCAAAGACGCTGACATTACCGTTGCCATCCCGAATCAGTACCACAGGACCGGACTTGATCACCTGTCCCAACATACGTGCCACTTCTTCAAGTGAACCACCCGGGTTATTACGCAGGTCGATCAGAATTCCTTCTACATTCTTAGCAGACAGTTCTTTCAGTGCATTATTGGTATCTTCAGATACTGAACGATAGTCCGTACCGGCACGACGGGCACGGTAGTTCAGATAGAAAGATGGTATTTCAATCACACCAAACTGATGTTTCTTACCATCACGCTGGACCTCAACCACACGGGTACGAACACCAGCATCTTCTTCCTGAATCACGTCACGGGTAATGGTCACATTACGCGCCTGGCTCAGGCTGGCACCTGGACCCAGCAAACGTAAAGTCACTTTCGTACCACGTTTACCCCGGATTAGGCCGACGATCTCATTACTTGGCCAACCGATGACATCCACCATAGCTTCGCCATCTTGCGCAACACCAATGATGCGGTCACCAGATTTTACCTGACCAGATTTGCTGGCTGGGCCACCTTCAACGATGGTTTCAATCTTGGTGTAGTCTTCATTACCCCGTTCCGGACGAATCGACACCCCAATGCCTTCAAGCTGTAAAGTAGTCTGACGGTTCAGCTCCATCGCATCCACAGGCGGGAAGTAATTACTGTGTGGATCATAAGTCAGCATCATCGCATTCAGTGTCTTGTCCAACACATCATCACTCTTGATCCGGCTGAGACGTTCCAGCTGGCGGGTATAACGTTTGGTCAGTGTTTGGACTGGCGTCAAATCTTCAGGGCCTGCCAGATCCTGACCATTGGCCAGTTCCGGATTGGCTTTTAGTGCCTTCTGCTTCGCCAATTCTTCTTCTTTACTAATGGTCAGATTAATCAGCTGAGATACCAGCATTTTCGACCAGTAAGCGCGCTGCTCTGCTTGAGTCTTAAAGAAAGGTGCTTTTTCGCGATCGGTATCGATATACACATTGGTCTGATGCAGGTTTTGTGGCTTTTTCAGCTCTTCTAGCATGAAGGTATAAAACTGTTTCAGGCGATCACGATAATGTGCATGAATTTCAAATGGGCCTGTCAAATTGCCGGCTTTTAGGTTGGCACCAAAATTGGCGCCATAACGTTTTTTATAATCTTCAACTTCTGATGCCAGGAACAAGCTGTGTTCCGCATCTAAACTATCAATATAGAAATCAAAAATACGCTGTGAGGTTTGCGCATCCAGACGCAAATTCAAATAATGCTGACGGTCGACCAATGTAGCCAACTGTCTGGATACAAGCGCTTGTTCTTGAGTAGGTTGTATGGCTTTGCTGGTGACTTCTGATTTTTCAGCAGCAATCGCATCGCTTACCACATGGGTAAAAAAGAATCCGCCTGTCGCAATCGCAACTGCGCAAGCTACTGTTTGAAGTTTCATAAATAGTTCGTACTTCCTTGGTCGCCTGACCAATTTAACTGTGTCGTTTTCCGATCAAAAATGAAGGTATTCGCGATCTTAAACAACTTAATAAGTTTATGTTGTGTAGTTTTATCATATTCTGTACAGCTAAAGTGTAGCAAAAGATTGCAGAAATCAGGTATTGTTTCCGCTGAAAAATACGAATATGGACACTGCATATGATTGGCGCATTGATGCTCGACATCGCTGGCACTCAACTTACCCAGGAAGATATTGAATTGCTGCAGGCTCCGCAGGTTGGCGGGGTAATTCTGTTTGGTCGCAATATTGAATCCCCGGCTCAGGTTCGTGCTTTGACCGATCATATGCGCCAGATTCGTCCAGATATTCTGATTGCTGTGGATCAGGAAGGTGGCCGCGTTCAGCGCCTCAAACAAGGCTTTACCCTACTTCCTGCCATGGGCTGTTTTGGTGAGCTGTATCAGGCTGAACCAGAACGTGCTTTAGAGCTTGCTGAAAAATGTGGCTGGTTGATGGCGACCGAAGTACTGGCGGTTGGTATCGATTTCAGTTTTGCTCCGGTACTGGATCTGAATGATATCAGTGATGTGATCGGTGACCGCAGCTTTGCTAAGAGTATCCAGGACATTATTCCACTTGCAAGTGCTTTCCTCAAAGGTATGAAACGCGCCGGCATGGCCTCCACCGGTAAACATTTCCCGGGTCATGGCTCTGTTAAGGCTGATTCGCACGTGGCTGCTGCCGTGGACACCCGTAGTTATGAAGAAATCCAGCAAAAAGACATGCAGACCTTTATCCAGCTACAACCTCAACTAGATGCCCTCATGCCAGCGCATGTCATCTATAGCCAAGTCGATCCAAATCCGGCTGGTTTCTCGGAATTCTGGATTCAGAAAGTCTTACGTCAGGAGCTTGGTTTCGACGGCGTCCTGTTCTCGGATGACCTGAGCATGCAAGCCGCTTGTGTGGCTGGTGGCGCTGATGCCCGTATTCAAGCCGCGCTGAATGCCGGTTGCGATATGGGCTTGGTATGTAATGACCGTGTGGCACAATGTGTGGCATTAGAAGGTATTGTCGACCTACCTTTGCCCAATCAGGAACGCCTGGAACGCATGCGTGGCCGCATTCCTGAGATAGAGGTCGGTGAAGTATTAGACCTAGGTGATGAATGGTGTCAGGTGCGTGACGAAATCACTGCATTTAAAAACCAGTTTGCTTAAGTTTTCTTATCCAACGAATTGCTGAAAATACGACAAAAGGAACACCACAAGGTGTTCCTTTTTGTTTATGATGTCTTTGTATAAAAATCAATACAATAACAACAAGGTCAGGATGACATGTCAGCACAACTTTCACAGCATCGCCATATTTCTTTTACCGCGCATTACACCGGTTATATCTGGTACCAGATGGGCATCTCACATCCAGTTTTTGCCACAGGCCGGGGAAAATTTCTTGCCGCGCTGGTTCACCCTTTGGAAACCTGGGCTGAAAAGCACGTCGGTGGTAGTATGCGGACTACCCTGCGTCAGCGCCATCAGATGATTGACGAACATCTGTGTCAACTGATTCAGCAACACCCAAAACTACAAGTGCTAGAAATTGCCTGTGGCCTGTCACCGCGTAGCTGGAATTTCAGACAGAAATTCCCGGAGATCAATTATCGTGAACTAGATCTCCCCGATATGGCCAAGATCAAAACCCAGGCGCTAAAAGCACTAGATCAGGATGCACCCGAAGTACTGACCGCCGATATTTTTAGTGAAGAACTGGCTAATATTTTTCAGGTCTTTGATCCCGAACAGCCATTGGTGGTGATTAGTGAAGGCCTGATTAACTACTTTGATAAAGACCTATTGCAGACTTTATTAAAAGGTATTGCAGAATATGGGCAACGCTTCCCGGAGATTCATTACCTCAGTGATATTTATCCTGAACCGGTCAAAAACCGTCTGGCCAGTTTTATCTGGGCCTGCAGCCGTTTACTGAAGTTTATGTCCCGCAGTGCCTTTACCTTTCATTTTAAGTCACCGCAGGAATTGCAGCAGTTCTGCCAGCAGGCAGGTTTTGCTAACGTAGAGATTCAACAGCCACAGCGTTATTTTGCTAAACCTCGTCAGCCAAACCCGATTATCGAGCAAGATGAACATCTCGGTGATCTGGTCTGGATGATTCATGCGACTAAAAAAAACAGCGGTTAATCCGCTGTTTTTTATTTCTATTATTTGGAGCCTTGATTAAACCACGGCATCAAAGGATGGCGCTTCTAGCATCGCTTTCTGATGACGTACAAAACGCAACAAACGATCTGCCACATCAAAACTGCCATGCTTGAACAGGGCACGGATCTGATTCTCAGTATGTTCAAAGATCAGGCATTCAATTTTGAACTCTCCTTCTTCATCTTCCAAATGCAGCGCTAAATCTCGTGGATACTGAATTGCCTGCTGAACCTGAGCTGCATCCAGTTCCAGCAATACGCCAAAGAAACTCAAATCCACAATGGTTGCATCTAGGCGTAAATCAGAATGACGGTGACTCAAAAAACGTTCCGGAGTTTGTACTGGAATTCGTTCTTCGCCACGGCGTTCAATTTGCTGCATCTGTTCACGGGTAAATGGAATAATGCCTTCCAGCTGATCAATCGGTTCATCTCGCAGGAATGTGGCAAATAAATGCATGGTTTCCTTACGGCGTTGCAACTGTGGTACATGATCCGCCCCCGCAATTTGGGCGTACTGCATATCTGGACACTGCAGGGCAAAGTTGGCATTTTCATGTGGCAAGGTAAAGCTGTCATACTGACCACACGCGACCAGCACCTTGCATTGTGGAATAGGTACATTGGTTAGACGCAGCAGACGGTTACAGTTGATGTCATAACGATCCTGCTCTGTCTCGGTAAATTCTGCCATCTGTCTAAAGAACAGGCGTTTTGCTGTTGGTGACATTTTGGTTTCCGTCAGGCGGGCATGATTGACCAGATACAGAATCACTGCCTGACCAAATTCATCCATCCGACCTTCTTTCATCAGGTGTAGAGACTCCTCCAGCAGCATACGCCAGCTCTTACGGGTCTTCTGCATTACACCCATCAGGATCATGCGATCGACCAGTTCCGGACGTTGATTTGCCAGACAGGAAGCAACCACAGAGCCGAGTGACATCCCCAGCACCGCCACTTTAGGTAAATGCATCTGTTCCAGCCAACGCCCCAACATGCCAGCCAATTCTTCTAATTCCAGCGTTCCAGCAGAGACACCTGTGTCGACATTGGTAATCTGCTTATTGGCACCCATTGAAGGCAGGTCAATCAGGATAATCGGACCGGCATCGAACAGCTGCTCAACACAGTATTTATAGGAATTAAAATTCTGGAATGCACCCCCAATAATGACCATTGGGGTCATGTGCAGCGTGTCTGGACGGGCAATTGCCATATATTCAATTTTCCAGCCATCCATCCAGGTAGTACGTGGTGGCTGTTTGAAACTGTTTTTATCGTAAAGATCAAAAAAGTCATAATGGCTCGGTTGATCAGTGCTCGGGTGATCCATCTGGATAATGGAATTCATATTCCTTTCCTCCGTCCTTGCTTATTTTTATTGTGCAAGCAATTATCGAGAGATGTCATGTTTTCAGGATCAGCTTAAAAAATCCTGAAAATCTGCCTTTCTCTTTATTTATTATGTAATTTGACATCAATGTCGCTGGCAATCATTCTATACAGAGCGGCTTTTCACAAGCAACTGATCTGGCAACCGCTTGTCTGCTTTTGTCCATAAAAACAATTTAAAAATGTTTAGCTATTGTAAATCCACATGAAATTTTGACAGTGGACTTCATTGTCCCGCCACAGACTGTTAATATCGGGTAGATATTTCTAAGTGATCAAACCGCTATGCAAGAGTCTATTGAACAATATATGCAAACGGTAGGACAGCAGGCTCGTCAGGCTTCACGTGTCTTGGCGCGTGCGTCCACCCAAACCAAAAACAATGCCCTGTCAGCAATTTATACGGCTTTAAAAAATAGCGAAGCTGCAATTCTGGCTGCCAATCAGATTGATATGGCGAAAGCGCACCAGAACAATCTTGACAGTGCCCTGCTGGATCGCTTAGAACTGACTCCCGCACGTTTCAAAGGTATGCTGCAAGGCCTGAATGACGTGATCAGTCTGGTCGATCCGATTGGTGAAATCACCGATATGGCTTACCGTCCATCCGGCATTCAGCTGGGTAAAATGCGTGTGCCGCTCGGTGTGGTCGGCATGATCTACGAATCACGCCCGAACGTAACTTTAGAAGCTGCATCGCTGGCACTGAAATCCGGGAATGCAATTATCCTACGTGGTGGTTCAGAAGCACTGGAATCCAATCAAGCGATTGCCACTGCGATTCAGCATGGCTTGCAGGTCGCTGGCTTACCAGAAGCTGCAGTACAGGTCATCAAGACTTCAGACCGTGCTGCAGTCGGCCATTTGATTACCATGTCAGAATACGTTGATGTGATCGTGCCACGTGGCGGCAAGGGTTTAATTGAACGTATTACCAATGAAGCACGTGTGCCAGTGATCAAGCATCTGGATGGTAACTGCCATGTCTATGTTGAAGCTCAAGCAGACTTACTCAAGGCATTACCGATTGCACTAAATGCCAAGACTCATCGCTATGGTGTCTGTAATGCCATGGAAACCTTACTGGTTGATGAAAAAGTAGCTGCAGAATTCCTGCCACGTGTCGCTGAACTATATCAGGAGAAACAGGTCGAACTGCGTGGCTGTGCCGAAACTCGCCGTATTCTGGGAGATCAAGTTATCCCTGCTTCAGAAGAAGACTGGTATACCGAATATCTTGGCCCGATTCTGGCAGTCAAGGTCGTTTCTGGCGTGGAAGAAGCGATTGAACATATCAACAAGTATGGCTCGCATCATACTGATGCCATCATCACTGAAAACTACAGCATTGCCCGTGAATTCCTGGCTGGTGTGGACTCCAGCTCCGTGATGATCAATGCCTCGACCCGTTTTGCCGATGGCTTTGAATATGGTCTTGGTGCAGAGATTGGTATTTCTACCGATAAAATCCATGCCCGCGGTCCAGTCGGACTAGAAGGCCTGACTTCCCAGAAATGGGTGGTGTTTGGTGACGGCCAGATTCGCCAATAATCCAGCAAATAAAAAACAGCCCTTTCAATGGGCTGTTTTTTATCGCTGCAAGAAAATTGATAGCTCGCAATAACTGACCCCATGGGTCACATTTTATAAAGATTATCTTTATCCAATTGTAGTCTGTTTATATTTTCACCAATTCTGGGTATAAACTATAACAAAGTATTCGGTTGGCAAAAACTTGGAGAATTCTTAGATTTAGATCAAGATGAAACTACGCGGGATGAGGTACTATTTCATTCATAAATGAAAACGATGAACTGATAAATTTTAATTATAATTGTTCGAATGATCGATAGTGCTTAAGTCTAATCACCTAAAGTCTATCTAGGACATAAAAAATCCGCATGTTAAAACATCATCACTGATCTAAATTGCATCGCTTTTTGCTCGCAAGCAGGTCAACTTAATGGATGAGAATTTTAATTAGAATATCGGGTAAACAATCGTGTCTAAATCAGTATTAGTTATTAATTGTGGCTCTTCTTCGATCAAGTTTGCTTTATTACTTGAAGAACAGAACTTCCGTATTCACGGCTTAGCTGAAAACTTAGGCACTGAAAATGCCCGTATTAAAGGTGTAACTGTCGGCGACCAACCTGTCGACATTCATATTCCTTTTGCCGACCACAAAAAAGCACTGGAAGTTGGCCTAGAACGTCTTGCGAACTACAAGCCTGATGCGATTGGTCACCGTGTGGTACACGGCGGTAGCTTGACTAAAGCCGAACTCATTACTGACGAAATTATTGAAAAAATTCGTGAAGCAACACCACTTGCACCATTACACAACCCGGCTCACCTGATCGGGATTGAAGCAACCCAGCGCCTGTTCCCGGATCTACCGCAAGTTGCAGTATTTGACACTGCATTCCACCAAACCATGCCAGCGCATGCTTATCGCTATGCCCTGCCAAAATTCCTGTACACAGACTTTGGTGTACGTCGTTACGGCTTCCATGGTACCAGTCATGCTTATGTATCAGAGCGCGGTTCTGAGCTGGCGGGCAGCTTTAAACAAGGTGGCTGGTTAACTGCGCACCTGGGTAATGGTAGCTCAACCTGTGCGATCTGGAATGGCCAAAGCATGGATACCTCCATGGGTCTTACCCCACTGGAAGGTCTGGTGATGGGTACCCGTAGTGGTGATGTTGATCCAAGTCTGCATAGCTTCCTGGCAGCTAACTTGGGTTGGGATGTGTATAAAATCGATCGCATGCTGAACAAAGAAAGTGGCTTGCTCGGTTTATCCGATAACCTGTCGAATGACATGCGTACCCTGATCGAAGCGTCTGAAAATGGCAATGAAGATGCAACGCTTGCCATTGAAGTATTCTGCTACCGTTTAGCAAAATCACTGGCTGCACTGAGCTGTGGCCTGCCACGTGTTGATGGCCTGTTCTTCACGGGTGGTATTGGTGAAAACTCAGCATATATTCGTGAAAAAACCATGGCTTACCTGCCACACTTCGGCTTCAACCTGGACAAAGAAGCCAACAATGCACTGAAACGTGGTACTGAAGGCCGTATCGACAACGGCACAGGCCCGCAAATCTGGGTCGTGCCTACCGATGAAGAAGGCCGTATTGCCAAAGAAACCCAGCACGTGGTTGAGCAGGAAGTGGAGAACGCCACTGTAAAAAAGCCTGAACCTGAGGCTGCGCTTGCTTAAGCAGGCGTAGGATTCCTATACCTTCTATTTTTTGATTTTAGATATTTGAATACGCTATGAAGACCATTCTATTAGTTCCAACAGGGGAAGGCGTTGGTTTAACCTCCGCATGCTTAGGCCTGGTTTATGCACTGGAATGCCAGGGTGTAAAAGCCGGTTTTGTTAAACCATTTTCACAGGAAAAGACTCAGGAAAATGATCGCACTACGGCGTTATATCGTCATTTAACCCAAAGCGAGACGGTTGAACCGCTTGCTTATGAGAACCTGATTCAGCGTTTCAATCTGGGTGAAACCGATGAGCTTCTTGAGGATGCGGTACGTCTGCATCGTCAGGTTGCCAAAAACCATGACCTGATTATTGTCGAAGGACTGGTGCCGAATAGTCGTGATACCTTTGCACCCAACCTGAATGCAGCACTAGCCCAAGCCCTAGATGCCAAAGTGGTAATTGTCAGCAATGCGGATATTAACCAGCCTGAAGTCGCAGCTGAAAAAGTGGAAAGCCAATTGCGTTATCTGGGTGGTTCGTCTTCGAGCCGAATCGCGGGTGTCCTGTTTATGCGCACCAAAGGCTTGCCTGAAGATTCGGCACAGATTCCAGTCACCATTGATCCAGGCTTACGCCTGATCAGCGATACCAACAAATTTACAGCCGATATTCAAAAATCCTATCCACACATTGGTTCTGAAAAGATTCCAGTAATTGGTTTGGTGCCATTCAGTAATACTTTAAGTGTGCCACGTATTTCCGATCTGGCCGCGCATATTTCAGCAGAATGGATCAACCAAGGTGAAGCCAAGCAGCGTCGTGTCTTACATAGCAGTTTAATTGCATCCAATATTGAACATGAATTACATAAATTCGTCGCAGGTGAACTGATTATTAGCGCATCAGACCGTATTGATGTATTGTTGGCGAGTAGCCTGGCGAGCAGCAATGGCATACCATTGGCCGGTCTGGTACTGACTGAACATTATGAGCCAAATGCAGCGGTACTGGAGTTCTGCCAGACTGCAATCAAACATGGTCTGCCTATTCTACATACGCCACTCAGCACCTTTGAAACCGCCCAACATCTGGCGAATTTAAGCAATGAAATTCCATGTGATGATACCGAACGCGCGGAACAGGTAACCCGTTTTGTAGCCAGCCATCTGAATGCAGAATGGATTGCACAGCTGATCAATGGTTCTTACAAACCCCGCCTGTCCCCTTCTGCATTCCGTCATGAACTGGTACAGAAATCGATTGCTGCGAAGAAACGTATTGTGCTGCCTGAAGGCGATGAGCCACGTACCATTCAAGCCGCTGCAATTTGCCAGTCTCGCGGTATTGCACATTGTATCCTGTTGGCTAAACCGGAAGCAGTGTTCGAAGTTGCTAAAGCACGTAATATTGAATTGCCAATCGATCTGGAAATTATTGATCCAGACCTGATTCGTGAGAATTATGTAGATAAAATGGTTGAACTGCGTAAAGGCAAGCTCAACGAACTTCAAGCACGTGAGCAATTACAAGATACGGTTGTACTGGGCACCATGATGCTGGCACTGGATCAGGTCGATGGTCTGGTTTCTGGTGCAGTGCATACGACAGCCAATACCGTACGTCCGGCTTTCCAGCTGATCAAAACAGCGCCTGAATATTCACTGGTGTCTTCGGTATTCTTTATGCTGCTGCCAGATGAAGTTTATGTTTATGGCGACTGTGCGATTAACCCGGATCCAGACGCTGCACAACTGGCTGAAATTGCAATCCAATCTGCTGACTCAGCTAAAGCTTTTGGTATTGACCCGCGTATTGCCATGATTTCCTACTCTACAGGAACATCAGGTGCCGGTGCCGATGTTGAAAAAGTGGCTGAAGCGACCCGTATTGCCAAAGAACGTCGCCCAGACCTGCTGATTGATGGCCCATTGCAATATGATGCGGCATCGGTGGAAAGTGTTGGTCGTCAAAAAGCACCGGATTCACAGGTGGCTGGCCGTGCTAATGTATTCATCTTCCCGGATCTGAATACGGGTAATACCACCTATAAAGCGGTACAGCGTGCGGCCAATGTGGTCAGTGTTGGTCCAATGCTGCAAGGTCTGAACAAGCCTGTAAACGACCTGTCACGTGGCGCTTTGGTGGATGACATCGTGTTTACCATTGCCCTGACGGCGATTCAGGCTGATCAGCAAGCGAATCGCTAATTTACAGATTTACCCGATCTGTGCTTTCGCCACTCAATCAACGTATTGAGTGGCCTTTTTATTTTGAATACTTTATTTAAAATTCAATTCTTTCCTTTCAATAAATTAATAAAAATGCCAGTTTCTAAACTGGCATTTTTATCTTTCCGATCATCATTTTCCGAGAAAAGATAATGATCAGAACAAGCCATTCAACCTATAGTGTTGTCCATTGATTGTGGACTTCATCAGCAGTTTTATTCAGCATCACTTGATCACCATTGACTTCACTCACCCAACTCAGAGGAATCAAATGATGCTCATTATTTTCATCATCACTTCTTGTTAATTTAATCGAATCTTGGCCTTCTAAATGGTCCACTTTTCCAACCTGGGTCCCGTCTGAAGCAATTACTGATGCATGTTCCTTAATGTCACTTGGATTTACTGTAGTCATTACGATTGCCCTTTTTATTTGATAGAAGCTTAGAGAAATCAGTCTAGGCAATAAAAAATCGGCGGTGTGTAAGGGTTTAGCTAGCTTTGCGTATTTCTGGGTTAATTATGTAATAGGAAAAATACAGCGTGTTTCAGCAGGTGAATAGAGTATTAAAAACTTGAAGAAAGGAAAGATAGAAGGATTTTTTAGAGTTTATATAAGAAGGAATTTTTATTAAATTTCAGGCATAAAAAAAGAAGATAAAGCTTAGGCTTGATCTTCTTTCTGACCGTAGAACCAGGTCGCTGCGATATATGCACTGAAAGCAAGAACCATAAGAACAACTGAAGCTGACATATTATTAAGTCTCTAGTGTTGATGCAGGCATTATGCAAAAGAATTATGACAGTTATATGACAAAAACAATTGTATTGTATTTTTTATAATTTATATAAATTTCAAATATTTAATAGATTTTTAAAGCCTTTTAAAGCGTTTATAACATGAAATATGACAGCCAATATGACACTTTTTTACTGAAATATGACATCCAGTAATCCACTGTTATGAACCAGCTTCTACATTAAACTTTCGCCCAAAAGCAGCCTAAAACACCCCACAAGTTTTATGTTTTGTCATATAATTTAGCCCGCTAGCTATCAGCCCGCTCAAGAGATTTTTGTATGACAACTATTATCAAGCAAGATGACTTGATCACATCGGTTAAAGATGCGCTTCAGTTCATTTCATACTATCACCCGCAGGACTTCATCCAGGCGATGAGTCGTGCGTATGACCGTGAAGAAAACAAAGCTGCAAAAGATGCGATCGCACAAATCTTAATTAACTCTCGTATGTGTGCAGAAGGCCATCGTCCTATCTGCCAGGATACCGGTATCGTAAACGTATTCGTTGAAGTGGGCTTGGACGTTAAATTTGATTTAACCATGAGCTTGGACGATGCGATTAACGAAGGTGTACGTCAAGGTTACTTGGAAAATACCAACGTACTACGTGCTTCTGTACTGGCGGATCCTGCTTTCGGTCGTAAAAATACCAAAGACAATACGCCAGCTGTCATTCACTACAAACTCGTTCCAGGCAACAAAGTAGACATCACTGTAGCTGCGAAAGGTGGCGGTTCAGAAAACAAATCTAAACTTGCGATGTTGAACCCATCTGACTCAATCGTGGATTGGGTACTGAAAACTGTTCCAACTATGGGCGCTGGCTGGTGTCCTCCTGGTATGCTGGGTATCGGTATCGGTGGTACTGCTGAAAAAGCCATGATGCTTGCAAAAGAAGCATTAATGGAAGAGATCAACATGGACGAACTGCTTCGTCGTGGTCCAGAAAACAAAATCGAAGAACTTCGTATCGAAATCTTTGAAAAAGTAAATGCATTGGGTATCGGTGCTCAAGGTCTGGGCGGTTTAACTACAGTTCTCGACATCAAGATCAAAGACTACCCATGTCACGCTGCTGGTAAACCAGTCGGTATGATTCCTAACTGTGCTGCAACTCGTCACGCACACTTCACACTGGATGGTTCAGGCGTTGCACACATTCAAGCACCAAGCCTTGAAGACTACCCTGCTGTAACTTGGGATTCATCCTCTTCTAAACGTGTTGACCTAGACAACATCACTCAAGAAGAAATGAACTCTTGGAAACCAGGTGACACACTGCTTCTGAACGGTACTATTTACACTGGCCGTGACGCTGCGCACAAACGTATGGTCGACATGCTGAACCGTGGTGAAGAGCTGCCTGTAGATCTGAAAGGCAAATTCATCTACTACGTAGGTCCTGTCGATCCAGTTGGTGATGAAGTGGTTGGTCCTGCTGGTCCGACAACTGCGACTCGTATGGACAAATTCACTCGCCAGATTCTGGAAACAACTGGTCTTTACGGCATGATCGGGAAAGCAGACCGTGGTCCTGCTGCGGTTGAAGCAATCAAAGACAACCAAGCGACTTACCTGATGGCGGTTGGTGGTGCTGCTTATCTGGTATCCAAAGCGATCCGCGAAGCTGAAGTGGTTGCTTTTGAAGACTTAGGTATGGAAGCAATCTATAAATTTGTTGTAAAAGACATGCCTGTTTCTGTTGCTGTTGACGTGAATGGTACTTCTGTACACGCAACTGCGCCGAAAATCTGGCAAGCAAAAATTGGCAAGATTCCAGTAGTTGACGCTGCTGCAGGCTAATTTGAGCTTCATAAAAAAGCACCCATTCAGGGTAATGCCAGTCAGTTAAGAGATTGACTGGCATTTTTTTGGGTATTTCTGTGGTTTCCCTTTC
>NZ_JPQO01000174.1 GCF_000773685.1 Acinetobacter sp. HR7
AAAAAAAAAAAAAAAAAAAAAAAAAAAAAAAAAAAAAAAAAAAAAAGGGGAAAGAAAAAGGATTTTAAAAATTTTGTCGTGTACAGAGAAAAGGCTTAATGTCTGATGAGACATCAAACTCGATTTTGATCCTGCACTTTAAATCAGGAATAAGACCTTAACTGGCCTGCTCTAAAGTATGAGAACTTAACCAGTGCTGCATCACTTCCATAATCACTTCTTTCTTACCGGTATAGTCTTCTGCCGCAAACAACAGTTTAGCCCTACGCGGTAAACGTTCCTTGACCAGAGAAAACAGTAAGTAATGAGAAGCTAAATCTAGTTGCTGAAACAGGTTAAAGACTTGCTGATAAGACTGTTCTTTTTGCTCAGGTGTGCCGTATTCAAACAGAAATCGCAAAACAAAGTCGATTTCCTCATCAAAAATATCCTGAGTTTGATAATGATACATATACAACGCAGCCCTCTATTTTAATTTTATCGATCTTCTGCGAGATCTCATCAATGTGGGCTTTGATCATGCCAGCTAATTTCGACTTCGACAATCCAGGGCCAATGCCTATCTATAAAAGCAGCAGTCACAAAAAATGATAAAAGTGTCATGAATAAACGGAAATTTTGAAAATAAAAAAGGAAGAGATCTCTCCCAAAATCTCTCCCTTAGAATGAATCTTTACCCGATCCAGTATGTCGTTATTATAGTTATTCGCTTTAAATATCTTAAAAAGAGTCTCTTGGGGAAGAGACTTTTTAAGTTGTGGAGCTGATTGTTATTCCCACTACCCTCTAGATGCGCTTACGCGAATTCTCCAGATGAATAAATACTAAACATAATAAGGCTGAAAGGCAAGTATTTGGAAAAATTTAATTCTTGTTTTTATAAGGTTTTTTTGAATTTACTTATTTGAAATATTAATATAGAAGTCAACAAAAAAAGCAGGCCGAAGCCTGCTTTCTTTTCAACAACTTAGAAAGTCTGTTAGTCAACGAAAGTGACTTTCGCAATTGCTTTCTTGCTTGCCTGAACAATTAATGTGACATTTTCTTTCACCGAGAAAGATGCATCTACCGGTTTCCAGTCTACTTTTACAGCACCACGGCCAACTGCATCTTTAGCTTGTGCTGCATTTTTCACCAGACCTGCGGCACGTAAAATAGAGGCAATGAAGATTTCGCCACCAAATTCGCCACGAGAAATGGTCACTTCTGGAGTGCCTTCTGGCAATTCACCTTCAGTAATGATGTTACCTGCACCTTTATGTGCATGTGCAGCGGCTTCAGCACCATGGAAACGTTCTACCAGTTCCAGCGCCAAAATACGTTTCACTTCCTGCGGATTACGGCCTTCTTCGATTTCTTTGAGCAACTGCTGAATTTCTTCAACCGATTTAAAGCTAAGCAGATCAAAATAACGCTCAATTAGCGAGTCCGGCATAGATAGCACTTTCTGATACATTGCACCCGGTGCATCAAATACTGCAATGTAGTTGCCTAAAGATTTAGACATCTTGTTCACGCCATCCAAACCTTCAAGGATTGGCACGGTAATACATACCTGAGGTTCCTGGTCGTAACGGCCTTGTAGGGTACGGCCCATCAGCAGGTTAAAGGTCTGATCCGTACCGCCCAGCTCTACGTCGGCTTCCAATGCTACAGAGTCATAACCTTGTACCAGTGGATACAGGAATTCGTGAATCGCAATCGGTTGCTGATTGTTATAACGCTTGGTGAAGTCATCGCGTTCCAGCATACGTGCTACAGTTTGCTGAGAAGCCAGCTGGATCAGATCAGCCGCAGATTTCTTGCCAAACCATTCAGAGTTGAACACCACTTTGGTTTTTTCTGGATCAAGAATCTTGAACACCTGTTCCTGATAAGTTTTAGCATTTTCCAACACCTGTTCACGTGACAGAGGTGGACGGGTTGCACTCTTACCAGTTGGGTCACCGATCATCGCTGTATAGTCACCGATCAGGAAGTACACTTCGTGGCCCAGATCCTGGAATACTTTCAGTTTGTTAATCAGCACAGTATGACCTAAGTGCAAGTCTGGTGCAGTTGGGTCAAAGCCCGCTTTAATTTTGAGCGGACGATTTTGCTTTAATTTCTTTAGAAGATCCTCTTCAGAAATAATTTCATGTGTGCCTCGTTGGATGAGGGCAAGTTGTTCTTCAGCCGGCAGGAAATTTGACATCACAAAACCCAAATACATCAGTTATTCAATTTGTGCGATATACTAACACTTTTTCAGCACATTGCAGGCTTAAGAATAATCATGACAGCGATCTATATTGGGGTAATGACCGGCACAAGCATGGATGGTGTCGATATTGTTGCTGCTTCTTTTGATCCTTTACAGCTTCATGCCACCCTCACCTTGCCATTTGACCCCGATCTTCGCGATGAGCTGATGGCGCTCACTCTGCCAGGCGATAATGAAATCGACCGTATGGGCAAGGCTGATGTTGCTCTGGCAAAAATGATCGGTCATGGCATTAATGAGCTGATTGAAAAAAATCATCTGGACCGCACACAAATTAAGACCATTGGCTCACATGGGCAGACCATCCGTCACCGTCCAGAACATGGTTTTACCCTGCAGATTGGCGATCCCAATATTATTACTGAAATTACCCAGATTCCGACCATTTCCGATTTCCGTCGCCGTGATCTTGCTGCGGGTGGTCAGGGTGCCCCGCTAGTGCCTGCTTTCCATCAGGATGTGTTCCAGCATGAAAGCATTCACCGTGTAATTCTGAATTTGGGCGGCATTGCCAATGTCAGTATTCTACCAGCAGGCCAGCCGGACAAGGTGTATGGCTTTGATACTGGCCCTGCCAATATCCTGATGGATGCTTGGTGTGAACGCTATACCGGCCAGCCTTATGACGAAAATGGCAACTGGGCGGCTTACGGCACTCCGATCCGCAGCCTGCTGGATCGTTTACAAGAACATGAATACTTTTCTAAAGAACCACCAAAAAGTACCGGCCGTGAAGACTTCAACCTGGAATGGCTGGACGAACAGATTGCTGACTGGCGCAGTTCTTTAGAATATGACGAGCTGGAAGATAATCCTGAAAATGTTCAGGCTACCCTGATGAAGCTCACGACCCGCGCGATCAAGAAAGCCATTTACCGCTCCGGACTGGATACTGGCGAAGTCTATGTTTGTGGTGGCGGTGCCTATAATTCACACTTACTGGAACAGCTTCGCTGGCGTTTACGCAAACATCAATGGAGCGTACAGACCACGGCTGATTTAGGTTTAAGCCCAACTTGGGTTGAAGCGACCGCTTTTGCCTGGCTAGCGATGCGTTTTATGAACCAGCTTAGTGGTAACTTACCTGCGGTGACCGGTGCATCTGGCTACCGTGTTCTTGGTACCATTACTGCCGTGTAAAAACAATAACTATATAGAGGTATGAAAATAGAGGTATGAAAAAGGTCTGCATATGCAGACCATTTTTGAAAATTAGATTTCAAAGCAACTAATCATTAGCGCAGCATATTCCGCGCTTTTTCAGCACGGAATGCTTTTAAAATCTGCTGCCCAGCACGTCCGGTTGGATTCAATCCCAGACGCATCTGTTCCTGTTGGATCGCTTGACGAGTTTTATCCCCAATCAGACCATCTGCTTCACCAATGTCATAGCCTTTGGACAGCAAGAATTGCTGAATTTCACGGCGTTCAGCTCGTGACGTGCCCGGATCATCAGTTGGCCAGGCGGTCAGAAAACTGCCCTTGCCTTGCAGACGGTCAGATAAATGCGCTATGGCCAAGGCATAACTTTCCGCAGCGTTATAACTATAAATGGCATCAAAGTTTTTAAATACCAGGAACACTGGACCGTTTTGTCCTGCCGGGGCAATCAGCCCCGCCTGACTATATTCAGACAAATTGCCCTGTAATAAAGATGAACCATCAGCACGTACCAAGCCGCGTTCCATCCAGTAACTCAACGGCTTTTTATTACTTCGGCTTTCACCCGCAGTTGAAACACCTGCAGGCAGTTTCACTTCAAAGCCCCACGGTTGGCCAGTTTGCCAGCCACGTTTTTTCAGGAAGTTAGCTGTAGAGGCCAAGGCATCCGGCACACTACCGACCAGATCACGACGACCATCCCCATCAAAATCAACAGCCAACTCATCATAAGTGGATGGCATAAACTGGGTATGACCAAATGCGCCTGCCCATGAACCTTTAAGCTGGCTTTCATAGACATCGCCACGCTGCAACAGTTTTATGGTAGTAAAGAACTCACCACGGAAATAACTCTGGCGACGCCCTTCACAGCTCAAGGTTCCTAAAGCCTGTAATAAAGGATATTTACCGGAAATATCCCCATAGTTACTTTCTACTCCCCAGACGGCAACCACTGTTTCTGCCGGAACACCATAAGCAGCACTGACACGATTCAATACATCACGATGCTGCTGCAATTTCTGACGCCCCTGCTGCACGCGCTCATCATCCACCAGACCAGACAGATAATCCCAGATCGGCGTCGAAAATTCCGGCTGATAATTCAGTTTTTCAATCACAGAATAATCTGAGGTGAGATTCTGGGTATAGCGGTCATACGTTGCTCCATAAACGCCTTTGACCAGCGCCTGGGATTTTAGCCCTGCCAGACAATTTTGGAACGAGCTGGAACTTGGCGTATAGGCACTCGAACCGGTAGACAGTTCAGAAGAACTCACACGCTGTCCATTAATAATCAGTTCAGCATTCGCCTGGGAGGCAGACAGAATGATTGAGCCAAGAAAAAGTGCAAGCCGTTGCATAGAACCCTTAATCTTATATTTCGAATTATGTTCCTATTCACCTTATCAGCTTGTGAACAGAATTAAAGTCTAGAAACGTAAAATTTAAATTCATATTTTCTACATTTTTAAATTTATTCGCGCTTTTTTGAATTTAAAAACTTATCCACAGAGTGGTTTTAAATTCAAAACCAGTTATCACTCATTTGAATTCAAAAATAGGTTTATGGATAACTAAAGGAAGGAAAAGCCCAAAACTGTAGTATTTGAGGGCTTAAGTTTTAAATTCATTCAACTTTTCAGGATCAATTTCTAAATTCAAAACTTTGAATTTATTCCTCAGTTTTTAAATTTATTATTTTGAATTTAAATTCAAAAGATCGATTTGAATTCAAACTTCTCATTTTAAATTTGAATTTATTTTTATGAATTTAAATTCATAACTGTACTTTTGTACGTTTTAAATTCATTTTTGAATTTAAATCCTGAACATCATTTCAGACGTTATAAGATCAAATTTTAGCCAATTATTTATAAATGATTGTGCATTTTATAAGCAATTGATTTTGATAATATTCCGATAAATGGCAGCTGGTTTTCAGAGAGGCGCAATCATGCCTGAATCCAGACAAATAAAAAAGCGACCACAGGTGTGATCGCTTTTTTTATCAGCAGCTTAAAGTTTAGATGGTCATATCTTCGCTCAATGCCAGCGGATTTGGCAAAATCTTCGCCAGTTGACGACATAAAGTTGTCAGTTGCGCGCTATCAGTTGGCATCAGAGTGATGTGACCAATCTTGCGACCTTCACGCTCTGACTTGTTGTATAGGTGTAGGTGTGCGCCTTCCAGTGCCAGTACATCTTCAGTTTTTGGATGCTGACCGATGATATTCACCATCACCGTTGGACGTACCACATCGGTTGAACCGAGCGGCAGACCGGCTACGGCGCGAATATGGTTTTCAAACTGTGAACATACCGCACCTTCAATCGACCAGTGACCTGAGTTATGCACACGTGGTGCCATCTCATTCGCATACAAGCCTTTGTCTGTCACAAACAGTTCAAGCGTTAATACACCAACGTAGTTCAAGTGATTGAGCAGGCGAGTGATGTAGTCTTGCGCAACTGGCTGCAGATCTACACTGTTAGGTGCCGGAACGATGGAGTGAGACAGGATACCGTTGTGGTGATGGTTTTCCGCCAATGGCCAAGTTTTCACGTCACCATTTTGACCACGTACCGCAATAATCGAAACTTCACGCGAGAAAGTCACAAAACTTTCGGCAATCAGTTCACCGGCAGGACCGAGTTCAGCCCAAGCCTGGTCGATTTGATCTGCTGTACGCAGGACAAACTGGCCTTTACCGTCATAACCGCCACGTGAGGTTTTTAGGACGATCGGCAAGCCCAGTTCTGCAACAGCTGCCTGCAAGCTCTCCAGTGAAGTCACCGCTTTATACGGCGCAACCGGAATATCCAGTTCATCAAACAGGGCTTTTTCAGACAGACGATGCTGTGCGATCGCCAATGCCTGACGAGGGGGATGTAACTGTTTCGTTTGAGTCAGCACATCCACATCAGCCAGCGGGGTATTTTCAAACTCCAGGCTGAACACGTCCGCACTGTTGATAAAGTCCTGTAAGCCATTTTCGGCTTTGGTCGAGAAAACTTGACCCAAAACCGCAGAAGGGCAATCTGTATTGGCTTCAAAGAAGGTACATTGAATATTCAGGGGCAGGGCTGCTTGCGCCATCATGCGACCGAGCTGACCGCCACCAAAAATACCGATGGTTTTATCCATTGTGTATGATCCCGTATTTAAGCTTGGCCTTACATTTGGCCTGGAATATTGTTGCTTGCCACTTTCTCAGTTTGTGCAGCACGGAAATCGGCGACATTTTTCGCGATGTCCGGACGGGTCAGACCCAGAATCTGTGCGGCCATAATCGCTGCATTGGTTGCACCTGCAGGACCGATCGCCAAGGTGCCGACTGCGATACCTGCTGGCATTTGTACGATGGAAAGCAATGAATCTACACCATTTAAGATTGAAGATTTGACTGGCACACCGAGTACTGGCAGATCAGTTTTGGCTGCACACATACCTGGTAAATGCGCTGCACCGCCAGCACCGGCAATAATCACCTGGATACCACGTTCACGTGCAGTTTCCGCATATTCAAACAGACGGTCAGGGGTACGGTGTGCAGAAACGACTTCGGCTTCAAATGGGACACCAAGCTGCTTAAGCATATTGGCAGTGTGTTCGAGAGTTGCCCAGTCTGATTGAGAACCCATGATAATACCTACTAGAGGAGCATCTTGTGCAGCAGCCGCATTCATTGCAATGTTTCCAGAGATTAAAGTAAGAGAAGATAAATCTCGACGAGAGAGCCAAGCTTTAATGGGAAGGCATATTATAGACTGAAAATTCAGCTTCATAAAATTTAACGGTCAAAGCAAGGCTCGATTTTTCTTGTTTTTTTATAGGATTTTTAAAATTTTAAATAAAAATAGGAAAGTAGGGGATTCCTGACATTTTAGGAACTGCGGAAGACAAAATAGACACAGCCACACAGACACAGCCCTGCCCAGAGATAATCCAGTTTGAAGGGCTGTTTAAACAGGAACAGCATAAACGGTACAAAGACCAGCAGGGTCACCACTTCTTGGGTGATTTTCATCTGTCCCACTGCCAGACCTTGCTGAGCCATCAGCCGGGTCGCCGGAATCATCAGGCTATATTCACACAGTGCAATCAGCCAACTGAATAGAATGATCTGCCACATCGGTGCATCGTGCGGCAAAAATTTCAGGTGGCCATACCAAGCCAAGGTCATAAAGCAGTTTGCGCAAACAAGCAGGAGTAGGGGCCAGAACATAGCGAATGCCAGTTAAAAATTTACCGGATATTTTACGGATTATTCCGTGAAAAGATAATCGCGACTCTGGTTTTTTTATCGTATTTAGCATCGTTTCTTCACATAAAAAATCCGCCAGATATGCCTATCTTTTCCCGCAAAGCCTTGCTATCGTTGCCTGTAAATCGAATAAATCAAGACAACAGCACAAAATACAAAGTGATGTGTCATTTAATAAATGGAGTAAAGTAAATGCATCTGCATATCTTGGGCATTTGTGGCACCTTTATGGGCTCGCTGGCCTTGTTAGCGCGAGATCTTGGCCATAAGGTGACGGGTTCAGACCAGAACGTGTACCCACCAATGTCAACCCAGCTGGAAAATGCAGGCATTACTTTAATGCAGGGCTATGACCGCAGCCATCTGCAGCCACATCCTGATCTGGTAATTGTCGGCAATGCAATGAAACGTGGCATTGATGCTGTGGAATACATGCTGAACGAAGGCCTGCCTTATATTTCAGGTCCACAGTTCCTAGCCGATCACGTATTGCAAGGCAAACACGTGTTAGGCGTTGCCGGTACGCATGGTAAAACCACCACCACTACCATGCTGGCATGGGTGCTGGATCAGGCCGGTCTGGAACCTGGTTTCCTGATTGGCGGTGTACCACTTGGTTTCTCTGAAAGCGCGCGCTTGGGTGGTGGTAAATACTTCTGTGTCGAAGCCGATGAATATGATTCTGCCTTCTTCGACAAGCGTTCCAAGTTCGTGCATTACCATCCAAGAACCGCAATTCTGAATAACCTGGAATTTGACCACGCCGATATCTTTGAAGACCTGGCAGCGATCCAGAAGCAGTTCCATCACTTGGTTCGTACCATTCCATCTGAAGGTCGTATTATTGCGCCAATTACCGAAACCAATATCGATGAAGTGCTGGAAAAAGGCTGCTGGACACCGGTAGTACGGACTTCACTAGATGCCAATGAAAATGCAGAACTGTACGCGGAGCAACTTTCTGCGGATGGTTCTCACTTCAAGGTACTGCAACATGGTGTAGTAAAAGGTGAAGTGAAATGGAATATGACCGGTCAACATAGTGTAGCCAATGCACTGGCAACCATTGCGGCAGCCGAGCATGTCGGTGTCTCTATTGAAACGGCTTGTGAAGCACTTTCCAATTTCGGTGGTGTTAAACGTCGTATGGAGTTGTTAGATACCGTACGTGGCATTGAAGTGTATGATGACTTTGCCCATCACCCGACTGCAATTGATACTACACTTGACGGCGCACGCAAACGTTTGGGTGAGCGTAAACTGTGGGCGATTATTGAACCACGTTCCAACACCATGCGTATGGGCAGCCATAAGGAGGGTCTGGCACATTCCGCGCGTCTGGCCGATGAAGTGATCTGGTACCAACCGGAAGGTCTGGACTGGGATCTGCAACCGGTGGTCGATGCTGCACCAAACAAAGCGATCGTAGCACGTACGCTGGATGAGATCATTCAAACGGTAGTAGCTGAAGCAGGTGAGGGTGATGCCGTAGTGATCATGTCTAACGGCGGTTTTGGTGGTCTACATCAGAAACTGATTAGTGCCTTAAAGCAAAGCGTCTAAATCGTTTTAGTCTTTATTTCCTAAGACTTCTAAAGGATCGTAGAGCAATATCTACGGTCCTTTTTTCATGGGTAATAAAAATACTTACATTTTTTAAGGAATTAACCATTTTGCCAATGAACTGTTCATAAAGCCCTGCTAGCTTAAAGCCATTGCGTCTTTCTCAGCTGACCATCGTCACCATACAAACGACGGTCAATCATTCCCAATAATCACAAAGAAGGATAGTTGCCATGTCAAATACAATGAAAGCAATGGTTTACTATGGCGCCAATGACATCCGTTTTGAAGAACGTCCCATCCCAAAAATCCTGCAGCCTGATGATGCTGTGATCAAGCTGACCAAGGTCACCATCTGCGGGACAGATCTCGGGATTTGGAAAGGCAAAAACCCGGAAATTGAAGAGGTAGCAAAAGAAAAGACTGGTAGCTTTAATGGCCGGATTCTCGGTCATGAAGGTATTGGTATCGTTGAAGAAGTCGGTTCTGCCGTCAAAAATTTTAAGAAAGGCGATCGGGTGATTATTTCCTGTGTCAGCCGCTGTGGTACTTGTGAAAACTGTCAGAAACAGCTGTATGCCCACTGTCTGAATGATGGCGGCTGGATCATGGGCTATATGATTGATGGTACCCATGCTGAATATGTACGTACGCCATTTGCAGATACCTCACTGTATCATCTGCCTGAAGGCCTAAATGAAGATGTCGCGGTATTCCTGTCCGACATTCTGCCGACCTCACATGAAATTGGCGTACAGTATGGTCAAGTCAAACCCGGTGACAATGTGGCAATCGTTGGTGCCGGGCCAATTGGGATGAGTGCTCTGCTTACCGCCCAGTTTTATTCACCTGCCAATATCATCATGGTCGATGTGGATGATAACCGGCTGGAATTCGCCAAAACCGTTGGTGCGACCCATACCGTGAATTCAGCCAAGGAAGATGCGATTCAGCGCGTACTGGAACTGACCAATGGGCGAGGGGTGGACTGTGCCATTGAAGCCGTCGGTCTGGAAGCGACCTGGAATATCTGCCAGCACATCGTGAAAGAGGGCGGACATCTGGCCAATGTCGGCGTGCATGGTAAATCGGTGAATTTTGAGCTGAACAAGCTCTGGATCAAGAACCTGACCATTACTACCGGTCTTGTGAATACCAATACCACCGGCATGCTGCTGAAAACCTGCTGTTCCGGTAAACTGCCGCTGGAAAAACTGGCCACCCATCACTTTAAGTTCAATGAATTCGAAAAAGCTTATGATGTGTTTAAACATGCATCGGATGAAAAAGCCTTGAAAGTGATGATTGATTATTCCTAGATTAATCCAATAAAAAGCCCGCATTGCGGGCTTTTTTATTTCAGCCAGTTTTAGAAATACGGGACATAGCCACGCTGTTTATAGCCCTGCGGTGAAACCAGCTGCTGATGGTTTTCATCCACCTGATACAGCAAATCCAGCAGGCCATTTAAATCATCCTGATTCAGTTCATGTGGCAGGAAAGTGGAATGACCCAAGCTGGAAAAATAGGCAGCAATCTCGCTATGCTTATGCACATATTTCATCGACCACTCGGCAAAGCGTGGTTTTTCCACGGTGGTATCGGCAAAGCGGTAGACCTGATGATGACGGCGATCTTTGGAAATACTTTGAAATAGCTGTTCGACAATTTCAGGCTCGCCCTGCAGACACTGGAAAAATTTCCCCTGCGCATAATACAGCACCCCATAAATCTGATGCTCATGATTGAACTTTCGGGCGGTGGCCAAAATATCACTCAGGTCTTGTAATAAATCCTGTTCTGTCTCAATGCGCTCACTGACATAGCAGAGTTGTAGCATAGGGCTTCCTTGAAAAATGCGAAAAGTTAAAGTATAAAGTCAACTTGCTTTATTTTGATTAAATTTTGATCAATTATCAGCGATTTCCTACGCTGTTTTCAGTTTGCATTTTGTAGCTAAATTATTAAAAATTAAAGAGACATCATTGAAACACAATTATTCGAATGATAATGCTTTTAATGAGGGTGAAACATCATGCTGAAGGACCTGATCATTACGCTAAGTTTGCTATGCCTGTGTTTCATGCTTCTGATCGTGATGCATCATTTGGACCTGCGACTTGAAATCAACCTACTGATCAGCACTGTGGTGCTGAGCTGGGGCCTGTTACAGTTTATCGACCGCCGTGTCTTTTTCCAGACCAGTATTGCCCTGATGATTGTAATCTTGCTGATGCTGCAACAGTATCAGCAAATCTTCTGGACAGGGCTCGGTCTGTTTATTGGGATTCTGATCTATCGACTGCCACAGATCCGACAGGACGGTCGGTGGACTTTAACCACTTGGAACCTGTTCATGCCAAAGACTTGGCTTAAAAAGCTAAAGCTGCTACGTCCTGCAAATTCCGATCACGCTTGAACATGACATGTACATAGGAACATTGGGGAATAATTTTCAGCCGTTTTTGACGGGCAAACTCGACCAGTATATCCAGCATTTTACGAGCGACACCCTGACCGCGCAGGGCATGTGAAACCCAGGTATGGTCGGCGACAATAGTGTCTGCTTCGCGCCACTGGTAGGTAATTTCTGCAACGCGCTCGCCTTCTTGTTCCACATAGAACACACCGCCGCGTTTTGAATCCTGATGTTTGATACTACTCATGTTCATTCCTATTCTTGTTTTTAAACAGGCTCGGCCTGTGATTAACCTCTTCATCTGCTGCATATCTGCAATGATCTTTAGATCCCAGAAACCTCAGATGACATCCTTAAGCAAGAACATCATGTATGCTGTGATCGCGATCAAATACCGACTTGGCAAAAGGGCAGAGTGGAATAATTTTCAGTTGCTGATTCCGGGCATAAGCGACTGCTGCCTGAACCAGCTGCTGTCCAATCCTTTGTCCGCGTAAACTGTCATCCACCCAGGTGTGATCAATAATCAATTTATCATCACCCGCCCGAGAATAGGTCATTTCTGCCAGGCGCTGGTCGGATTGTTCAATAAACCATTCACCCTTACCGTCATGTTGTTTGTGTTCAATCTGCATACATGTGACTCTTGATTTTAAGTGAGACTGCCATAGTCCTTAGCTTTACAATGTTGGATTTTTTTTAATCCGGATGAGCTAAATTTAATACTGATTCATGTGAAATTGTCCAACAAAAGCTTAAAATGCCGGAATTCCTGAATGATGATTCAACATGTCCAGTTCTGCCCAACCACCTTCTGTCACCCGTCAATGGATCTGCGTGATCGCACTGGCCTGCGCGGCGTTTATTTTTAATACCACTGAATTTATCCCGGTCGCATTGCTGAGTGATATTGGGCATAGCTTTGCCATGACACCCACCGAAGTTGGGCTGATGTTGACCATTTATGCCTGGGTGGTGGCTTTGCTATCCCTGCCGATCATGCTGCTGACTCGAAGTATTGAACGGCGTTTCCTGCTGACTTTACTGTTTATCGTATTTATTGCCAGCCATGTGCTGTCCTATTTTGCCTGGAGCTTTAGCATCCTGGTCACTAGCCGGATCGGAATTGCGGTTGCCCATGCACTGTTCTGGTCGATTACGGCTTCGCTTGCGGTACGGGTCGCACCGAAGGGCAAGGAATTTCAGGCTTTGGGTTTACTGTCTACTGGTACCGCCATGGCAATGGTGCTGGGCATTCCCTTCGGCCGGATGATTGGTGAAAGTTATGGCTGGCGTAACAGTTTCGGCCTGATTGCGGTGATTGCCACACTGGTCTGCCTAATCCTAGTCAAAACCTTGCCACGTTTACCTAGCGTCAATTCTGGCTCATTAAGCAGCCTAAAAAGTCTGGTGAAACGTCCCAGCCTGATGCTGGTTTTTGCCCTGACCATTATCGTGATTTCTGCCCAGTTTACTGCCTATAGCTATATCGAACCCTTCGCCTTAAAGGTTGCGGAATTCAGTTCAGTACAAACCACCACTTTGTTATTAATCTACGGGGGAGCAGGTTTTCTTGGTTCCTATCTGTTTGGCAAATTTGCACCGCAATTTCCAAGGCTGACGATTCCATTTTTCACCTTGGGACTGGGGCTTTCCATGTTACTGCTTTTGCCGATGTCAACGAGCTTATTTGGTTTAAACAGTTTAAGTCTGATCTGGGGCATCAGCATTATTGGCTTTAGTCTGGCCCTACAGGCCAAAACATTGAATCTGGCATCTGATGCTACCGATGTCGCCATGTCGATTTTTTCCGGGCTATATAACGTGGGTATTGGGGGCGGAGCATTGCTCGGTGGGATCGTCACTGCGCAGATCGGTTTAGACCGTATTGGCTGGGTTGGAGGCTTAATCGCCATTCTGGGCTTTATGCTGACTTTAGCACTGGTGCACCGTCCAGACTTTATTCGCTCTTAATCCATGATTTTTGTAAATAAACCTGTACCTCATTTAAAAATCTGTCATACTCGATGTAACTGAGCTTTTGCTCAAAAAAAATTTAAGTTTGAACAAGGGGAGTAGCCTCCTCCAAACGTTACAAGTATCCCAGCGGGATAATTAAAACGTGTCAGAATATCGTCATTACACTTTGCAAAAAGTCGGTATCTGAGCATCGTCACTCGCATTTTGCAAAATTCGCTATGCAAAATTTCAACAGTACGATGTAGGCAAGACCTTGATCATGTTGTTATGGATGTTTTTCATCGGACAACGGGTCAAGGTTTTTTATGGCCGGTTTTCCGATGTGGAGAATACACATGGAAACTGTTGGTACGCTGTGGCTGTATCTGGTTTTTTTCGGCATCATCGCGGTGATGCTAATCGTTGATTTTATTGGCTTCAAACATCACCACGGCAAAGAAGTCAAAGTCCGGACTGCGGCCTATTGGAGCATGGCCTGGGTCACGATGGCCGTTCTGTTTGGTGGCGGACTCTGGCTATATCTGGAACAGACGGCCAGTGTTGCCCTCGCTAACCAGAAAGTCATGGAATATTTTGCCGGTTATCTGCTGGAAAAATCCCTGGCGATTGATAATGTCTTTGTCTGGCTGATGATCTTTTCGGCCTTTTCCATCTCGCCAGCCTTACAGCGCCAGCTGCTGCTCTATGGGGTACTGGGCGCGATTGTTCTTAGAACGATTTTCATCTTTATTGGTGCATGGTTCGTGCAGGAGTTCTCCTGGGTGCTGTACCTGTTTGGCGCCTTTCTGGTTTATACCGGCTTTAAGTTCCTGCGTGGTCATCATGATGAACCCAGCAATATTGAAGACATGCCGATCTTGAAATGGCTGCGTAAACATCTGCGGTTAACACCGCAAATGGAAGGCAACAAATTCTTTGTGCGTAAAGATGGCCTGTTATGGGCAACACCGCTATTTTTGGTCCTGATTCTGGTTGAAGCATCGGACGTGATCTTTGCAGTCGATTCGATTCCGGCCATCTTCGCCGTGACCACCGATCCATTTATTGTCTTGACCGCGAACCTGATGGCAATTCTAGGCCTACGTGCAATGTTCTTCCTGCTCGCCGGTGCAGCATCGAAAATGTATTACCTGCCCTATGGCCTGGGTATCATTCTGGTCTTTATTGGCTTCAAGATGTTGATGCTGGACGTTTTCCATGTGCCAATCTGGTTGTCCTTAAGTGTGATTGTACTGGTACTTGCGATCACTGCGTTCCTGTCAATTCGTCACAACAAGAAATACAATATACAGAAACTCTAAGTATCTCCATAGCTCAGAACCCCAAAAGGCCTTCCTTCTGGAAGGCTTTTTTGTGTCGCCCATTTTATCTGATTTGACCGAGTGGCAAAGAAATTGCATCTGTCTATTACCTTTCACAGGACAATCAGGTATGCAGACTTTTCCTTTTTTCTCCATTTATCTCAACTCATGTCATATTCCGGCAGAGCAGGGAAGATAAAATGCAATACAGTTTAAGTGAACAATATCATAGGACTTACGCACTATTAC
>NZ_JPQO01000175.1 GCF_000773685.1 Acinetobacter sp. HR7
TAAATCTGCTAGTCTAGAGCCATCTTGATATACTTATCGAAGAAGTTTTTGTATCGCCTAAGGCACCTGAATGGTTCATTGGCTTAGTTAATGAAATTAATGAGAAGTATTCTTTAGGTCTGAAAGTTAGTAAATCAGAGTTATTGGAAGAACCTTTTTTCTAAAAAGTATAAGCTATGGTTTTATATAATTTATTTTAATTTTAGACTTTGCAATCTCAAGTATTCAGTTGATAGGTTTAATTGAAACCCCACCAAAATTATGAAAAAGCCCTAAACCAAAAGATTTAGGGCTTTTATTTTAGCTATATTTTTTATGAGTTGATGTGATCAGTCATAAGACATAGCTGCTTATAAACACCATCATCACCATGTTAAAAGTTTAAGTCTATTTGCTTTAGCACGAGATTTTTATGCTATTGCGATCCATGGTTTTGATGTTGCTTATCTATTTAGGCTTTGAGTTCGGCAGATACGATACCAAAGCCTGCAATCCATTCACTGATCTCTTCATAACAGTGAGTGGTCATTTCATACTCGCCAAATTCGCTCAATGCAGCAAAAGCCGCCATCCACGCACGAACCTCCTGACCACCACGGCCACCGTCACGGCGGATTTCAGTTTCAGTCATGGCTTCCAGTGCTGCGAAGTCAGCATTCTTGAATTTTTCTAATAATGCCAGATCCCATTCAGGGCTAAGCGGTACAGAAACACTCTTGTCACCAGCAGCCAGGCGTTGACCGACAGAAATCACATTGGCTTGACGTTTATTACGTGCTTCCGGAGTCGGGTTACGACCCGCAATCAGGAACTCTTCCACTTCTGGTGAAACAGAACCCATTTGTGGTGTTGGTGGATCGTGTGAAAGACCACCTGTGCCTAAAACAAGGACACGTTCATTTTCAAGATTTAAAGACTTAATGAACTGCCCCACAGCGCGACCTAAAGCGATAGTGCGTTTAGTCGTAGGCATGGGTGCTGCAGCGCCGTTGATAAAAATCGGAATGGTTGGATAACGATCCAGTTGACCTTCACATAGGAAGTGCAACGGCTGAGTCACGCCATGATCTGCTTGCATGCGATAAGAATAAGCCACATCCACACCTTCATCCAGGACACGGCGAACCAGCGCCAGCGCTGTGTCTTGAGGCACACTCAGGTGATCATTATCTTTACCATAGTCCCAGTCACCAGCAGCTGTGGCACGAATACCCACGCAGAAGCTTGGCATTAGGTCATAAAAGAAACCGTTAAAATGGTCAGGACCAAAGGTGATGATCAGGGTAGGGTCATAGGCTTTGACTTCAGCCGCCAGTTTGGCAAAGGCATCACGAACGACTTGCTCTTTGCGTTGTTCTTGTGGTGAAGCAAATTCCATTAATGGGCTATGCGATGCACAAATCAGTTTAATCGCCATAAGAGACTCCTTAAAAGGAAGGCAGCCAAAGAACAGGCTGCCGTTCAGTCTATTTTTTTTTCAGACTCAAGTTTTGTTCATCTCGGGAAGCGGTACGTGGTTGCTATCAACCGCGTATCCCCAAGCCGCAACCCGATGAACAAAAAACTTATTTATTAGAAGAATACACTCAAGTTATGTGAGGTATAAGTCACTTGATCCAGTGTGATCTTACGATCAAAGATCTGGAAGCATAGGCCGCCTTCAACCTTACGGATCTTGTCGTGACGTTTACCGCAGTAAATCGTAATATCCTTCTCTTTTTGTGAGCGATAGAGTAGGTAAGTGACGTAGACATCGTATTCGCCTTCCACTTCAGTTGGCTCAACAATCACGTTGCTGACCATGTGCGTGGTACGTGATGGAGGCTCTTCTGCCCAAGCCATACCTGTTTCCAGACGAGCCACACGACGCTCGAGCAGGAATTTATTGTCGTTAAATACCCAAGTTGTCGGAGGTTCAACAGAACGACGACGGTCACGGGTTTGCGCGTTTGGTGTGGTACGTAGCACATAAGAAATATCTTCTGCTAACAGGTCTAACCATTCGCGGAATTTCCAGTCGTCCAGCAGCTTCGCTTCACGATACAGGAATTGGCTAATTTGGTGATGAAGTTCCAGACTTACTTGACTCATTTCACAAGCTCCTTCTCGTATGCTTCAGTTGCTTTTTCTACATCTTCCCAGTCTTTATGAATCAGCAGGTCTGCCCAACGGCGATAGAAACCACGTGCTGCTGTTTCTGAGAAAATGTAGCTGGTGATACCAGGTACGCCATCTTCACGAACTTTTTCGCTGCCTTTACCCATTTCAACGATGAGTTTGTTTTGACGTGCTTTGTAACCGCGAAGCACTTTCTGGATTTCTACCCAGTTTTCAGAGTCATCTTGCTCCAAGAAGCCGGCAGGGCCGAAAGCACGAGTTGCAGAGCGTTCAAATGCATCTTTCACTTCTTGCGGTGCTTCAGCATCACAGATACAGAATGCCCAAACTTCAGTTTTATTCGGACCACGTGGGTGCCATACACGAAGTGTTGCAGTACCGTTCAACCAAGATAGGGTTGGGAACATGGTGTTGTGACCAGCCAGACGCAGCGCACGAATTTCACCCAGGCGTTCTTTTACTTCATCAAAAGTTTCACGGAAGTAGTTTGCAACTTCGCCATCTACCCAAACGTTAGCATCTGGTTTTTCAGTGAAGAAGAAGCCTGAACCGTGACCTTTTGAACCGAACTGGATCGCGTCTTTGGCAGTTTCCCAAACTGGACGAGCAGTTTGTGCAGCACCTAAGGTTTTGGTGGAGTCATCATCTGGTTTAGCACCGAGTACTTGTACTGCAGATGCGTGAGAGAACAGGGCATGGTACTGGTCAGATGCGAACTGTTCAGCAGCAAATTTCCAGTTACACTCGATTTCCCATTTGTGTACACCACCAACGATCACTGTACCGCCAGGACGACGATCAAGTACACCATCTAGGTACCAAGCCATGTCACCCATATATTCTTCTAAATCAGGCGTAGTTTCATCCCAGCAGCCGAATACCAGGCCTTTGTAAGATTTCACACGAGTAACTTCAAGCAGGCCCCATTCCTGTTTGCAGGCACCGTGTGGATAAGCACGATCTTCAAGCGGGATATCTTTTAAAGAACCGTCGATGCCATAAGACCAGCCGTGGTATGGACAAGTGAATGCACGGGTATTACCACAGTCTGCGAAGCTCACGCGCATTGCACGGTGACGGCACTGGTTTAAGAATGCTTTGATTGAACCGTCTTTTTGACGCGCTACGATAATTGGGTCTTCGCCCATATAAGTATTGAAGAAGTCGCCAGCCTTAGGAATTTGGCTTTCATGGCAAAGGAACAGCCAGGTACGACCGAAAACGCGCTCAAGTTCTAATTCGTAAAGGGCAGAATCAGTATAAATTGCTGGTGTAATACGTCCATTTTGTGCATCGACCAAAGCGTCGATTTCGCGCACATCAATTTTTCCACTCATGAAAAGTTCTCCTGTGACCAGTCTTGGCACAAAGTAGTAGACTCAACTTTTCAACGATGATGGAATTTTAAGTTAGTTTAATGAAATATTTTTTTTATTTTAATTGATAAGTTTTATTGATTATTTTTTGGGGAATTAATTCCTATTAAATTACTCATGATTGTAATTAAATGGGAATTATTCTGGTACATTTTTATTTAATATTTTTTTGAATAAACCCTACTAAATTAGTGGTGTTTTATAAGTATTTTAAAATTAAAATAATTTAAATAAATCATATATTTAATATTATATTAAAATAAATTTTATATAAATAATTCTGACTAAAATAGTAGTAATTTTAGTATGTGATTTTATTTTTATTAAATGCTTTATTGATATTAATTCCAACTAAAATAGTTGTATTTTTAATGGGTCATTTTATTTTGATTAAATATATTGAATTTTATTTAACCAAATGGTAAATTTTATAAAATGATATCGGCTTTATAGCTGGATTATTGTTGTTGAAATCGTACACTTCCTTAAGACTCTTTCCAAAATATGTATAGCTAAGTTTTTACTCAGGAAAAAACGAATTATATGGATATAAGTTATTGATTTTAAAATTTATATAATGGAAATTGGAAAGTGTGATGTATTAGTAAAGACAAGTTTTCTTTGGTTGGTATTGTTTGATTCTACACAATAAAATTCTGGGTTCAATGTAAACCCAAGACGTTTAGCTTGATCTGATATAAAAGATCAATTTTTTATCAAATATTCATCTACACGAGCGGATCACTAAGAAGGGAAGGTTTGCTGATTTGTGAGGTAATCTTATGTAATTGGCTATAGAAGTTTGTGTAATTCAGGTGCGGGATGGAGAGTAACTTTATCGTGAACTGAATGCGAACAGATGTAGGCAGAAATTCGGTGCAAATTTTTGACCTCTTATAGTGAATTGTGTGATTTTTAATCATAAGGGTTAATCTGATCGAGTCATTCCAGCTATTTTTCTTATCTTAGAAATATTAAAAAAACTATCAAAAAACTAAATTTAATCAATTCTTGGGCGAATTACTTTTGTCTGTTACGACTTAAGTCGAATAAAGTTTACATACTGAAGAGAAGGAGGTGAGCGCAAAAATATGTAAATTATTTTTAAATCTATATTTGTATTTTGAGAGTAATAATAGTGGAAAACTACTGCTTTTCAATAGGAAAGCAGCAAGCCTTACAATTTGATGAATAAAACTACAATAAAGAAATAGGACTCTCGCTATAAGGAGAAGACCATAAACTTATATCAAGAGCCTGTATGAACCACATTGTTTAATCTATAGACAAATACTGCTAACAGGTTGATTCCATATTTCTGCCGTGAGGTAAGAGCATGAATATTGCCAAGAATACTGTCTGTCTTTGGTATGATCATGATGCTGAAGAAGCGGCACGCTTTTATGCCGAAATTTTTCCCGATTCATCCCTTGATGCCATCCATCATGCAGCGACTGACTATCCTTCAGGAAAAGAAGGTGATGTGATCACCGTCGATTTCACTGTGCTGGGGATCCCTTGTATCGGGCTGAATGGCGGTCCTGTATTTAAGCACAATGAAGCCTTTTCCTTTCAGATTGCCACAGAAGATCAGGAAGAAACGGATCGTTACTGGAACGCCATTGTTAATAATGGTGGACAAGAAAGTGAATGCGGCTGGTGTAAAGATAAATGGGGGGTGTCCTGGCAGATTACTCCGAAGGTTTTAATTGAAGGCTATACTAGTACCGACCGCGCAGTGGCCAAACGGGTATTTGAGTCCATGATGACCATGAAGAAAATTGATATAGCGGCAATTGAGGCCGCGATTCGGGGTTAAGGTAAAAGAAACCTCAATGTGATGTGGTCTGGCACACCGTTTCAATACCTGATGATTTCAGTGAAGTGATTTATTGCTAAATATTTGTTGTTTTATTTGGATTTATCTCACTTTACTCAATTGAAATTATATACACATAAAAAACACCCTTGGATTGATTCATCCAAGGGCTTAGTTTTCAAGGAGCTAGTTTAATCCTCTAGTTTTTCTAGCTTGATACTTTCACGATAATACTGACAACCTTTATAAAGCAGGAATACACCAATCAACCCTGCTACCGCATTTACGATAGAAATTGAATTACCTACCATTAAAGTGTTTTCATAATATTTATCAGTAATGAGTGCAACTGCTGTTGTTCCTACACCAAGCGCAATCAGGTTGGAAATCAGCAGGAATTTTGCCGATACCTGAGAACGTAACTGGTTTGGTGTTAACATTTGTGTTGCAGCAGCTGATGCTGGAATTGGGAAAGTCGAAAAGAACATAGCGACAAAGATTAGCGCAAATGAAAGCTGCATATTGTCGACTTGGGTAAACAGCACACTTGGAATGATCAGGGCGGCACAGCCAATCGCACCGGCACGGATCGCCGCATCACTATAGCCACGTTTCGAGAAGAAGTCGATCAGCCAACCACAGAACAATGCACCAGCAGTATTCGCCACCAAAATAATAATTCCGAGAATATAGCCTACTTGACTCGCATCTAGCCCAAAATTACGCATATAGTACGCAGGTGCCCAGCCGAGCAGGGAGTACAGCATCATGGTGTAGAAAGAGAAGCCAATAAAATGACAGAAGAATGTCTTTTTATGGGTTTTGATAAAACCGATAGAATTCTTAAAAGATGCTTTAACTGCGACACCATTCGCATCCATTTTGAGGCCTTTACGCTCGGGTTCCCGTACGGTCAAAATCATGAGCAGCGCCAGCAATACTCCTGGTAAGCCCACGATCATAAAGGTCAGCTGCCAGGTCTTGATTTCACCAATTACTGGTAATGTGAGAAAGCTGACATCTTTGAGTAGACCTATCACATAACCGCCAATCAGAAACGCCAGCCCTGAACCGATAAAGGCACCAATCGCATATACGCCCAGCGCACGGCCCAGTTTATGTTTAGGGAAGAGATCTGCCACAATGGAATAAAAGGCAGGGGAAAGTGCTGCTTCACCTGCACCGACACTGAGGCGAGCTAGGAACATCTGGATAAAGTTTTTACTTAGACCACAGGCTGCAGTTGCCAGGCTCCAAAAGGCAATCCCGACTGAAATAATTTTCACACGTGATTTCTTGTCGGCCAGTGCGGCGATTGGTACACCCATAAAGGCATAAAATAGGGAAAAGGCCAGCCCCTGCAACAGGCTGAACTGAGTATCACTGAGCATCAGGTCGGCCTTAATAGGCTCAATCATCAGGGATAAAATCTGACGGTCTACGAAAGACAGAATGTAAGCCACCATACAGATGATGACCACATACCATTGATAGCTGCTCCGTTCCGTAGTTGCTGGTGGGATTTCTACTGCCACCTGTTTAGGTGCGGGTGTTGTAATCTTTAGGTGGGAATCGATTGGTTGGACATCATTGTCAACCTTGTCTATGACCAATGTTTTTTCATTCATCATGCAACATCCTGTGCAAGTTATAGTGATTGGTTTATTTGATACAAATTTAATTATTTTTATTTTTTATATGTATCAATTAACTTAATCTAGGAGTAATTTACTTGGTCGTCAATATGTATGAGTGAAAAAAGATACAATTATTTTTTATATTAATAAAAAAGGAATCAAATAGATTCCCTTTTTACTTTAAGTGTCTGAAAATAGTGCTTAAGCGGCTTTTTCCACTAGAGTCAGAATGTCATAAGTCGCGACCAGTTCATTGCGCTGGTTTTTCACCTTGATGTCCCAAACCACGACGCCATGCGGTTTTTGCTCATCACGCAGTGGTTTTGGGGTTTTCTGCTTGCAGGTCAATTCTACCTGAATGGTATCGCCAATTTTCACCGGTTCTACGAAGCGCAGGTTATCCATACCATAGTTGGCAATAACAGGACCTGGAGCGGCATCAACAAACAAGCCAGCAGCGGCAGAAACAATGAAGTAACCATGTGCGACGCGTTCACCGAATAGGGATTCCGCAGCCGCAATCTTGTCCATATGGGCATAGAAGTAATCACCACTTAAGCCACCAAAGTTGACAATATCCGCTTCAGTAATGGTGCGGCGTGCAGTCAACAAGCGTTCACCGATTCGCAGTTCATCAAAAGATTTCTTGAATGGGTGTACGCGGTCTTCAAACACCTCAGCACCTGCGGTCCAGCTATGACCGACCTGAGTCAGCACATTTGGCGAGCCTTGAATAGCAGTACGCTGCATATAGTGTTTCACTGCACGCAGGCCGCCGAGTTCCTCACCACCGCCAGCACGACCCGGACCACCATGCACTAACAATGGGAGTGGTGAACCATGACCGGTACTTTCCTTGGCGCTTTCACGGTCCAGAATATGCACACGACCATGCCAAGGCGCGATCTTGCTAAGTAGCTGTTCAATATTTTCATCCTGGTTACGCACAATTGAAGCAACCAGACTGCCTTCACCACGGGCTACTAATGCTGCCAGTTGTGGTAAGTCGCTATACGGCATCAATGTAACCACTGGACCAAAGGCTTCGATATTGTGAATCTGCTGAGCCTGAACCGGATCTTTACATAACAGCACTGTTGGCGGATAGAAAGCGGATTTTTCTGGATGTGCGACCTGAATGCTAAAATCCTGGCGCAGATGGCTACCTATGATGATTTCAGCTTCCTGTGCTAGCTGTTCTACCTTGGCAGCAACATCATGCTTCTGTTTAACGCTTGCCAGAGCTCCCATGGTTACGCCGTCCTGTGCAGGATCACCGATGACCACTTTTTGCAATTTTTCAGTCAGGCGTTGCTGTACGGTATCGAGTAATACTGCTGGAACAAAGGCACGACGAATTGCAGTACATTTTTGTCCAGCCTTGGTCGTCATTTCACGGAAGACTTCACGTACAAACAGGTCAATGGTTTCATCGTTGGCTTGCTGGGTCAGGATGGCGCTGTTCACCGAGTCGGCTTCCATGCTGAATGGAATAGAGTGGGCATTCAAGTGTGGATGAGCACGCAGTTTCTGGCCAGTAGCAGCCGAACCTGTGAATGTTACGGTATCCTGTGCATTCAAGTGATCAAACAGGTCGTAAGTCTGTCCGCAGATCAGCTGCAGAGCACCTTCTGGTAGTAAATTACTGGCTAAAATGTCTTTAACGACTGCATGTGTCAGTTCTGCGCCTTCTGTTGCTGGTTTAACAATACATGGCACGCCGGCTAGTAGAGTAGGTGCAATTTTTTCCAGCATACCCCAGATTGGGAAGTTAAATGCATTGATATGTACGGCCACACCGGCTTTCGGGCTCAGAATATGTTTGGCACCAAAGCTGCCCTGTTTGGACAGTGGAATCCAGGCATCTTCAACCAGTGCAGTTTCATCGCTGAGTTCACGGCGAACCAGACTTGAATAGGCAAACAGGGTGCCGATCCCACCTTCAATATCAATCCAGGCATCTTTGCGGGTACAACCGGTTGCGGCTGCTAGGCGGTAATAATCTTCCTTACGTTCCAGTAAATATTGTGCCACCTGTTTCAGGGCATTGGCACGCTGGTGGAAGGTCCAGTGGGCAATGGCAGCACCTTTCTGTTTGGCATATTGCACTATGTTATGCATGTCGATGCCGTGGCTGCTGACTTGATAAATCGCTTCACCACTAATGGCGTGATAGACCGTACGCAAGTCATTTTGTGCGCTATGTTCACCACCTAAAACCAGTGAACTCAATACTTTAACTTTAGCTGCGTAATGCGCCTGTGTGTCGTCCTGAAGATCTGTGCTCTGGGTAGTACTGTCCAGTTCCAACATTGTATAACTCCATTTATGATACGTTGTTGAGTTTATTTTTACTTTTGATGTTTCATAAATTGCAATCAAAAAGCTTAAATGTCAATCATAATCCGCAAACAAAAAAGTAACTTTCATGTAATTAAAAATTTAAAAGTAATAAAAACAATAACTTGATAAAAAATGCCTCTAAAAAATATATGATACTTAAAAAATAGTATTGATTTTATATTTGTATCGTTTTAATTTGAGTGTATCAGCACTTGGGATAAGTGAGACAAACATGAATAAGCAACAACAAACATTCGATCAGAAGATAGAGCAAGACATTTCTATTGAAGCGAAGGACTGGATGCCGGATGCCTATAGAAAGACCCTGATTCGCCAGATTGGCCAGCATGGACATTCAGAAGTGATTGGCATGCTGCCAGAAGGCAACTGGATTACCCGCGCACCAACTTTGAAACGTAAAGCGGTATTGCTGGCTAAAGTACAAGATGAAGCAGGACATGGCCTGTACCTCTACAGTGCAGCCGAAACGCTTGGTGCAGACCGTGATGACATGATGGAAAAGCTGATTGCTGGCCGCATGAAATATTCATCCATTTTTAACTATCCAACCCTGACCTGGGCAGATGTGGCTGCGATTGGCTGGCTGGTAGATGGGGCGGCAATCGTCAATCAGGTGGCACTGTGTCGTACATCTTATGGTCCTTATGCACGTGCCATGGTGCGTATCTGTAAAGAAGAAAGTTTCCACCAGCGTCAAGGCTTTGAGGCCATGATGCAACTGGCACAAGGTACGCCAGAACAGAAACAGATGGCACAGGATGCAGTGAACCGTTTCTGGTGGCCCGCACTGATGATGTTTGGTCCAAGTGATGACAACTCTCCAAACAGTGCACAAAGCATGCAGTGGAAAATCAAATTATTCAGTAATGATGCATTGCGTCAGAAATTTGTCGACAACACTGTGCCGCAAGTATTGCAGCTTGGCCTGACTGTACCGGATCCAGACCTGAAGTTTAATGAAGAAACAGGCCACTATGAATTTGGCGAAGTGAACTGGGATGAGTTCTTTGACGTGCTAGCAGGCAAAGGTCCATGTAACCATGAACGTATCGAAGCGCGTCGTAAAGCTTGGGAAGACGGCAAATGGGTACGTGAATCCGCAGCAGTTTATGCCAGCAAGCAACAGCAGCAGTCAGATCAACGAAAAATCGCCTAAGGCAACGGAATAGCACAAGGATATGCAAATGAACAAGAATAACTGGTCTTTATACGAAGTATTTATTCGCAGCAAACAGGGGTTGAGTCACCGCCATGTCGGCAGCCTGCGTGCCCCTGATGATGAAATTGCCCTACAAAATGCCCGTGACGTCTATACCCGTCGCAATGAAGGGGTAAGTATCTGGGTTGTGAAATCTGAATTGATTACTTCATCTCAACCAGACGAAAAACCAGAGTTTTTTGATCCTTCACTGAACAAGGTCTACCGTCATCCGACCTTCTATCACATTCCAGATGGCATCGAGCACATGTAAGGTGGAGGGCAGAGCAATGACGAATCAGGTATTAGCACAATTTTTACTGCATGTTGGCGACAGCCAGCTCATCCTTTCACACCGTTTGGCAGAGTGGTGCGGTCATGCACCTGAGCTAGAGCTGGATATTGCATTGGCAAATATCGGTTTGGACCTGCTGGGTCAGGCACGTACAGCACTGAGTCTAGCCGGTGAAATTGAAGGGCAAGGTCGTGATGAAGATAAACTGGCTTATTTTCGTACTGAGCGTGAATACCGCAATTTGCTGTTGAGTGAACAGCCAAATGGTGACTTTGGTCAAACCATCGTACGTCAGTGGCTGATGGATCATTACCATGCCTTGCTGTTTGCAGCACTGAGTAACAGCAAGAATGAAGTCATTTCTTCATTCGCCATCAAATCACTGAAAGAAGTGAAATACCATCTGCGTTTTTCCACTTCATGGATGGAACGCCTGAGTCTAGGTACTGCCGAAGCACATGAAAAAATTCAGCATGGTTTGAACCAGTTGTGGCGGTTTACTGAAGAGCTATTCAGCTTGACTGCAGATGAACGCCAGCTGGTTGATGCTTACCTGATTCCTGATTTGGAACTGCTGAAACCGAAATGGCTGGAAACGATATCTGCTGAGCTGCAACGTTTTGAATTGAGCCTGCCAGAAAGCGGCGCTTACCGTAGCGGTGCCAAGCAGGGACTGCATACCGAACATCTGGGTTATGTACTGGCGGAACTACAATATATGCAGCGTGCTTATCCGGGCATGAACTGGTAAATCCAACACATCACAGGGAGTGAGTGGCATGAACCTGATCAGACATGTAGAAGACCAATGCTGGGAGGTCCTGGCACAGGTTTCCGATCCGGAAATCCCAGTCCTGTCGGTCCTTGACCTGGGCATGATTCGTGGGGTGGAGATCAACCCGCAGGATGAAATCATCGTCCGATTGACACCCACTTATAGTGGCTGTCCGGCAACCGATCTGCTCAAGGCGGAAATCACCCAGGCATTTGCAGCACATGAGCTGACGCCGGTCAAAGTCGTGGTTGATCTGTCAGAAGCCTGGACCACCGACTGGATGAGTGAGGAAGGCAAACAGAAACTGCAGCGATATGGCATTGCCCCGCCTAAAGGCGGTTCAAACAGCTGCGGTACCCATGTCGCACTCAGTGATGGCATCCAGTGTCCACATTGTCATAGCCACCACACCCGATTACTCAGTGAATTCAGTTCAACCGCTTGCAAGGCGCTGTACAAATGTCAGGAATGCCTGGAGCCGTTTGACTATTTTAAATGTATTTAAGGGCTTAAGCGCACAAGCCATAACAATAAAGCGTGAGATCGCCACAGCTTAAGAAGGATTTTGAAATGAGCCAGTTTATTCCGTTAACCATTAAATCTATTCAGCCTCAGACTGAACAGGCAATTTGCATTGCTTTTGAATTGAGTCCAGAACATGCTGAGAGCTTTCAGTATCAGCCGGGCCAGCATCTGACGATCCGTCACATGACAGAACAGGAAGAATTGCGCCGTTGCTATTCGATCTGTAGTGATACTGATGAAGACATGAGTATTGCGATCAAGAAAATTGATCAGGGCCAGTTCTCAACCTGGGCCAATGAAAATCTGAAAGTCGGTGATGTACTGGAAGTGATGCCACCACAAGGCGTGTTTTTCCAGAAAGCAGCCAAGGCTGGTGGCAAACATTATCTGGGCTTTGCTGCAGGTAGTGGCATTACGCCAATCCTGTCTATTGTCAAAGCAGTGCTGAACCGTCAGCAAGATGCCACTTTTACCCTGGTTTATGGCAACCGTTCCTGGAAACAGACCATGTTCTCTGAACAGATCATGGATCTGAAAGACCGTTTTAAAGAGCGTCTGCAACTGATCAATATTTTCTCGCGTGAGCTGAATGACAGCGAAATTTTCAATGGTCGTATTGATGCAGAAAAATTACAGCAGCTGTTCCAGGCAGGCCTGATTCCAGCAGAAACCGATCACTGCTTTGCCTGTGGCCCTGAAGAAATGATGAATGCGGTAGAAACCGTATTGCCAACCCTCGGGATTGAGCGTAACAAGATTCACACCGAACGCTTCAATACCGGGACTTCACCAAAAGCCTCTGCACAGCAGATCGAAAGCCGTACTGAGGAAAAGGTCAACATTATTCTGGATGGTCGTGAGCTGATCATTGAAGTGTCTAAGCAGGATGACAGCATTCTGGATGCTGCTTTGCGTGCTGGTGCAGATTTACCATATGCCTGTAAGGGCGGAGTATGTGCAACCTGTAAATGTAAGGTGCTACAGGGTGAAGTGGAAATGGCGATCAACTATAGCCTTGAGGAAGAAGAAATCCAGAAAGGTTATGTGCTGAGCTGTCAGGCGCGTCCAACTTCAGCCAATGTGCGTCTAAGTTTTGATGAATAAGCCGGAAATCAGGTCCATCACAGGAAAATCACTATGGAATTGATGAAAACGGAATTGATTAAAACCAGCTCACCCAAAGCCGGTGTGGTATTGATTGAACTCAACCGCCCGGAAAAGCGCAATGCTCTGAACAATGCCACTTTGAAAGCCATTGCTGACACACTGCAAATTCTGGATTCAGATATTGAAGTCAAGACGGTAGTGATTACTGGTAATACCCAGTGTTTTGCAGCCGGTGCGGATTTAAATGAGTTAGCACAACTGGATGTGGTCAGCATTCAGCAGGATCAGCGTCCATTGTTATGGAAACGCATTGATGAATTTTCCAAGCCATTGATCATGGCAGTAAATGGCTATGCTTTTGGTGCCGGCTTTGAACTGGCACTACATGGTGACATCGTAATGACGGGCGATAATGCCCAGTTTGCCCTGCCAGAGATTGGCCTCGGTATGTTGCCCGGTGCAGGGGGAACCCAACGTCTGGCACGTCTGGTAGGACAGCAACTATGTATGCGTTGGGCTATGACCGGTGAAGTGATTTCTGCACAAACTGCTTTGCAGCATGGCATCACGAGCCAAGTTTGTCCGGCTGATTTGACCGTGCAATATGCGGTAGAACTGGCAGCAAAAATTGCAAAACAGGCACCGCTGGCCATCCGTGTAATTAAACAGTCCCTGAAATCAATACATGAAGTGAGCCTGAGTCAGGGCCTTAAACTGGAACGTCAGCATTTCGTCTGGCTGGCCGCTACCCAGGATCGTCAGGAAGGGATTAATGCTTTCCTGGAAAAAAGAAAACCAGAATTTAAAGGTGCGTAATGGATTACCAAACAATTATTGTCGAAGAAAAAAATGCAGTGGGCTATCTGACCTTTAACCGTCCTAAACAGCTCAACAGCTTTAATGAAAGCATGCATCAGGAAGTATCTTCTGTACTGAAACGTTGGGCTAAAGATGCTGCAATCCGTGCTGTAGTGATTTCTGCAGAAGGACGTGGTTTCTGTGCTGGTCAGGACTTGAATGACCGTGTAGTGGATCCAAATGCTGATGCTCCAGATTTAGGTCTATCCATTGAAAAATATTACAACCCGTTGATTAAGCTAATTACTGAAATGCCGAAACCGGTCATCTGTGCTGTAAATGGTGTGGCAGCAGGTGCAGGTGCAAATATCGCATTAGCTTGTGACATCGTGGTAGCAGCTAAATCTGCTTCATTTATTCAGGCATTTTGTCGTCTCGGTCTAGTGCCAGATTCAGGTGGCACCTGGTTCCTGCCACGTCTGGTGGGCCGTGCCCAAGCGATGGGGCTGGCGATGTTGGGCGACAAAATCTCGGCTGAACGTGCGCTGCAACTCGGCATGATCTGGCAGGTGGTTGAAGACGAGCAGCTAAAAGCTGAAGCAGAAAAAATGGCTGAGCATCTGGCAACTCAACCAACTTATGGCCTGTCGCTGATCAAGAAAGCGATTCATGCGGCTGCAGACAATAATCTGGATGAGCAACTCATTCTGGAGCGCGATCTGCAGCGTCTGGCTGGTCGTTCCAGCGATTACCGTGAAGGCGTACAGGCCTTTATGCAAAAACGTACACCACAATATAAGGGGTGCTAAATATGCCAGAGATGAATTTAACCCAAGCCAAAGTTGCGGTGATCGGTGCCGGTACGATGGGTATCGGGATTGCCCAGCTAGCCGCCATGCATGGTCACTCAACCTATGTTTATGATGTTGATACCAGCCGTACCCAGGCTGCATTGCAGGACTTACAGGCACAGCTCAGCAAGCGTGTGGCTGCAGGTAAAATGACCCAGGAACTGCTGGACAGCACTTTTGCCAACCTAACTGTGGTGCAGGACCTTCAGCAACTTGCGGATCGTAACCTGATCATTGAGGCGATTGTCGAGAAAAAAGAAGTCAAACAGCAGCTGTTCCAGCAACTGGCAGAAATCTGCTCGGCAAAGACAATCTTTGCTTCAAATACTTCGTCGATTTCAATTACTGCGATTGCCTCTGCAATTCCGCAACCAGAACGGGTCGTGGGACTGCATTTCTTTAACCCGGCACCGGTCATGAAACTGGTGGAAATTATCCGTGGTCTTCAAACTTCTGCGGACATTGCCACTACATTGATTGAATTGATGACTCGCTGGAAAAAGGTACCGGTTACGGCAAAATCTACGCCAGGTTTTATCGTGAACCGTGTAGCACGTCCTTACTATGCTGAGGCTTTTCGTGCCTTGCAGGAAAATGTCACCACGCCTGAGCAACTGGATTTCATCATGCGTGAATGTGGCCGATTTGCCATGGGGCCATGCGAGCTGACCGACCTGATCGGGCAGGACGTGAATTTCTCGGTAACCCAAAGTGTCTATAATGAATTCTTTAATGAACCACGTTATCGTCCGTCTTTAATCCAAAAAGAACTGGTCGATGCTGGCTGTCTGGGACGTAAGTCCAAGCAGGGATTCTATGATTACCGCAGCGAAGTGCGTACTCCAGCTTATCAATTGCCGGTGCTATATGCCAAATCGGTGCAGAAACTTAAGGTGCTTGTGAAAGGTGCCTGGCAACATTCCCCAGCACTGATTGAATGCTTAAAGCAGGCTTCACATGTAGAACTGAGCTTTCAGGCTGCTGAACACAGTGAAATTCTTATTGGTGACGTATCATTACGTTTGTCTCTGGGTGAATCGGTTGAGCTGGATTATACCCAGCAAAAAGTCGTACTGATGGACTGGCATGCGGACTGGCATAATGCCAAAGCAATTCCAGTGACTGCTTCACCTGCGTGTAGCGAACAGAATCGTCAGGTAATCGAGCAGCTACTGGTCGGTATGAATGTGATACCAATTTGGTCTAAAGACCATGCAGGCCTATATGTACTGCGTACTATTGCCATGCTGGTGAATGAAGGATGTGAAGCTGTTCTACATAATATTGCCTCAGAACAAGACATTGATTCAGCAATGAAATTTGGTGTCAATTATCCAAATGGTCCATTTGAGTGGGTAAACAAAATCGGATATAACACAATTTTACAAATCTTAAAAAATATGTATCGTATTTATGGTGAAGAGCGATACCGACCTAGTATATATTTAGTTAAGCAGGCAGCGCTAGGACAGGCGCAACAAGTATCGCCAACACAGTTACGTGTGGCGGGCTAAGGAATAAAAATGATGGAACATGTTTATATTTTTGACGGTATTCGTACCCCAATCGGTCGTTATGCGGGTGGCTTGAGCGGCATTCGCGCTGATGATCTGGCTGCTCTACCAATTAAGTATTTAAAAGAGCAGCATCCCAACCTGCCATGGGCAGAAGTCGATGAAGTGATTTTAGGTTGTGCCAATCAGGCGGGTGAAGATAACCGTAACGTGGCGCGTATGGCAGCCCTTTTGGCTGGGTTGCCGGAAAGCGTACCGGCGATTACCGTAAACCGTCTCTGTGCTTCCGGTCTGGATGCTGTTGGTTTGGCAGCACGTGCGATTAAATCGGGTGAAGCGCAGTTCGCAGTGGCGGGTGGTGTGGAATCGATGAGCCGTGCGCCATTCGTACAGTCTAAGCCGACAGCAGCCTTTAGCCGTACTCCGGAAATTTATGACACCACTATTGGCTGGCGTTTTATCAATCCAAAATTCAAAGCTGGTTTCGGCGTAGACAGCATGCCGGAAACGGCAGAAAATGTGGCTGAAAAATATCAGATCAGCCGTGAAGACCAGGACCTGTTTGCCTACCGCAGCCAACAAAAAACTGCACAGGCGCAGCTGAATGGTATTTTCCAGGCAGAAATTCTGCCAGTAGAGATCAAGGGTGCTAAAGGCTCTACTCAGGTAATTGCTGAAGATGAGCATCCACGTGCCGATACTACCTTAGAAAAACTGTCATCTCTTAAAGCGCCATTCCGAAAGGAAGGTGGTTCGGTAACTGCTGGTAATGCGTCTGGCGTGAATGATGGTGCAGCCTGTGTGTTATTGGGTAACCTGCAGTTCGCAGAACAGCATGGCCTGAAACCGCTGGCACGTGTGATTGGAATTGCCAGTGCCGGTGTAGAGCCGCGCTATATGGGCATTGGTCCAGTACCAGCAGTGCAGAAAGTATTGAAACAGACAGGGCTCAGTCTGGAACAGATGGATGTAATCGAACTGAATGAAGCCTTTGCTGCACAGTCACTTGCAGTACTACGTGAGCTGGGCCTTCAGGATAATGATCCACGAGTGAATCCGAACGGTGGTGCCATTGCTCTCGGCCATCCTCTTGGTATGAGTGGTACACGACTGGTGATTACTGCGATGAAAGAACTACAGCGTAAACAAGGAAAATATGCCCTTTGTACCATGTGTGTCGGTGTTGGACAGGGTGTCGCACTGATTATGGAAAATGTGGCTTAAGGACTGAATTAAAAAACAGGAACATCAGCAGTCAGGATGACTGCAGCAGGAGCAAAATATGAATAACAATGCAATGGAAAAGATTGAAACCGCTTCAGTGGATGAATTACGTAGCCTGCAACTGGAACGTATGAAAAAAACGCTGCAGCATGCCTATCAGAACAGTACAGTTTACAAGAAAAAGTTTGATGAAGCTGGTGTGCATCCCGATGATCTGAAGTCACTCGAAGACCTGGCAAAATTCCCGTTCACTACCAAGCAGGATCTTCGCGAAAACTATCCATTTGGTATGTTTGCTGTACCTCAAGAACAGATTGTACGTGTGCATGCTTCTTCAGGCACTACAGGCCAGCCAACTGTAGTCGGTTATACCCAGAATGACATTACGACCTGGTCAGATGTAGTAGCACGTTCGCTACGTGCAGCTGGACTCAGCAGTAAAGATACGATTCAGGTATCTTATGGCTATGGATTATTTACTGGTGGGCTAGGTGCACACTATGGCGTTGAACGTCTAGGCGCAACCGTGATTCCAATGTCAGGTGGTCAGACTGAGAAGCAGGCCCAGCTGATTCATGATTTCAAGCCGACCGCTTTAATGGTAACCCCATCTTACTGTCTGAATATTATTGAATGTCTGGAGAAAAAATTCGGTACCGCTAAAGATTGTTCAATCAAGACCGGTATCTTTGGTGCAGAGCCATGGACCAATGAAATGCGTCATGAAATTGAAGAGCGTCTGGGCATTGATGCACTGGATATTTATGGTCTATCCGAAGTGATGGGACCAGGCGTTGCGATGGAATGTCTGGAATCCAAAGATGGTCCAACGATTTGGGAAGATCATTTCTATCCTGAAATCATCAATCCAGAAACTGGTGAAGTGCTGCCAGATGGTGAACTGGGTGAACTTGTATTTACCACCATTACCAAAGAAGGTATGCCGGTGATTCGTTACCGTACCCGCGATTTGACACGCCTGTTACCAGGAACGGCACGTACCATGCGTCGTATGGACAAGATTGTTGGCCGCAGTGATGACATGATGATTATCCGTGGCGTAAATGTGTTCCCATCACAGATTGAAGAGCAAATCCTGCATATTCCGCAGCTTATTCCAAATTATCAGATCCATATTTGCAAACAGGGGCATCTGGATACATTGCATATTCGTACCGAAATGCGTAAAGATAATGCCATGAATATGACACACCAATTGGCGAATCAGCTGAAAGCACAAATCAAGACTATGGTGGGGATTAGTGTTAGCGTAGAAGTTTTGCCAGAAGGTAGCTTGCCACGTTCTGAAGGTAAGGCTCAGCGGGTGTTTGATATCCGAAAGTCCGCGTAAATACGTCTGGATGATAGACTCAGGTCTGTCATCCAGCTTTGACAAGGTAAAATTAAACGTAATGAATCCGAAATTAAAACAAGTAATTGATGATTTCATTCAGCATGAGGCCCTAAGTGGAACCTCGTTGGTCATGACAATTTTTGGGGATAGTATTTATCATCGTGGGGGAGTGATTAGTCTTGCCAGCCTGATCCAGCTAATGGATGTATTCGGTTTTAATGAGCGTTCTGTGCGCACAGCAGTGTTCCGTCTGGTGCAAAATGGCTGGCTCAGTTCTGAAAAGATAGGCCGTACCAGTTATTACCGGATTACTGAAAGTAGTCGTCAGCGTTTTATTACTGCAGACCAGAAGATTTACAGTTTCCAGCATACGGAATGGGATCAGAAGTGGGATCTGGTGCTGCTTAGTTCAGTCGAGCTGGAAAATAAACAGATCCTGAAAAAAGAACTGGAATGGTTGGGGTTTGCCAATATCGCGACCAATGTTATGGCTTATCCGGGTTGTGACCAGCAGAAATTACAAAGTTTGTTGCTGAATAATAAGATGACGGATCAGGTTGTGGTATTCCGTGCGGAAACCTTGCAGCTCTGGCAGGAATCTTATCCAACAATTAAACGCATGGTGGCGATTAACTGGCCGGTTCAGGAGTTGCATCAGCGTTATGAAAAATTCATCAGCGATTTTCGTGAATTTTTTCATCTGGTGGAAAATGAAGAGGAGCTAGATCGAGCACAGGCCTTCCAGATCCGTATCCTGTTGATTCACCAGTATCGTCGCATCCTGCTAAAAGATCCGAACCTGCCATTTGAACTGTTACCATCAGACTGGCTGTCATTGATTGCCCGTAACCTGAGTACCAACCTGTATCAGACGGTGTTTGCAGCAGGGGATGAATTTTTCCTGGATATTGCCCGGACTGCAGAAGGGCCAATGCCGCCGGCACATCCACAATTCTATAAACGCTTTGGTGGTTTGAAACAGCCTGAAGCGACTTTTTAACTTTTAACTCAGAAAAATATTAACACTGTAGCTCAAGGAGGAGTCTATGCCATGTTATGCCATTGATGGGGTGATTCCTGTCGTCAGTCCTGAAGCCTATGTCCATCCTACTGCTGTGCTCATTGGCGATGTGATTATTGAAGCTGGTGTATATATCGGGCCATTTGCTTCGCTGCGGGCTGATTTCGGTCGGATTCATATCCAGAAAAATGCCAATGTACAGGATTCCTGTACGATTCATGGATTTCCGGACAGCGTGACTCTGGTTGAGGAATATGGACATGTTGGTCATGGCGCGATCCTGCATGGCTGCGTGGTACGAAAAAATGCCCTGATTGGTATGAACAGCGTAATTCTGGATGAAGCCGAGATCGGGGAGAATGTGATCGTTGGTGCTAACAGTACAGTGAAAGCCAAGTTTAAGGTGCCAGCAAATACCTTGGTGCTGGGTAGCCCGGCAAAGATAGTTCGTCCATTAGAAAAAAAAGAGATTGCCTGGAAAAGTCATGGTACTGAACAATATATTCAACTTACTGCCCGCTGTTTGAATACTATGCAGGAAGTTGCGCCTTTAACTGAGGATTTAGCAGAACGCCGCAGCTATCAGGATTTTTATGCAGAGCATCAATTAAAAAGTGAAGTCTAATATCTAATGCATAAAATTGTATAAGCTATTCAATATAAAATATTTTTTAATTTGGCTAAATGATTTTTATTAATGAGCAGCATAGAAGTGCAGTGTTCATTGTTTGAAGTCACGATTTCTATCTTTAAATCATTGAAAGAATTTACCCTCATCACATTTCTTGTTAAATAGGTTATTAGTCGATCTTAAAAATAAAAGCTACCCATCCGAATTTTGATAGAAAAGGCTAAACCAAATTTCAAAAAAACGCGTATTATTTCTACATTTCTATTTAATATTGATGTTGAGATTATGATTCGCAATGACTGGACGCGTGACGAGATTCAGGCACTTTATGATCAACCGCTGATGGATTTACTGTTCCAGGCACAGCAAATTCACCGTGAGCATTTTGACGCCAATACCGTACAAGTCAGTACCTTACTTTCGATTAAAACCGGCCGTTGCCCAGAGGACTGTAAATACTGTTCCCAGTCTGCCCATTATGATACTGACTTAGAAATTGAAAAAAGGGTGGAGGTGCAGAAGGCCATTGCTGAAGCGAAACAGGCCAAAGAATCCGGTTCCACCCGTTTCTGTATGGGTGCCGCATGGCGTAATCCACATGAACGAGATATGCCTTATGTGTTGGAACTGATCCAGGAAGTTAAAAAGCTGGGCATGGAAACCTGTATGACCTTGGGTATGCTGAATGCATCCCAGGCAGAACGTTTAAAAGAAGCGGGTCTGGATTATTACAATCATAACCTCGACACTTCGCGTGAATACTATGCCAATGTCATCAGCACCCGTACTTATGATGACCGTCTGAATACCCTAGAACATGTCCGTGCGGCCGGAATCAATGTCTGCAGTGGCGGTATTGTCGGTCTGGGTGAAGCCAAACAAGATCGTATTGGTCTGTTATATGAGCTAGCCACCATGCCGATCCATCCGGAATCTGTGCCCATCAATATGCTGGTTCCGATTGAAGGGACACCACTGGCCGATGTAGAAAAACTGGATGTGATTGACTGGATCCGTACTATTGCTGTGGCACGGATCATCATGCCAAAAAGCTATATCCGTTTGTCTGCAGGTCGTGAATCCCTGTCAGATTCGGATCAGGCTCTGGCATTTATGGCTGGTGCCAACTCGCTGTTCTCAGGCGATAAATTGCTGACCGCACCAAATAGCGGTGAAGGTAAGGACAAGGCCCTGTTTGCCAAACTGGGGCTAAAAGCCGAGGCACCGAAGAAAACCGGTCGCGAACTTGCCGTGGATGCTATGCAGCCTGCTTAAATTCTGCAGCTGTCTATCAGGGATCATTTCGAAAGAGATTGATCCCTTTTTTATTGAATGGATCACAACAAAAATATAGGGAACAGGATTGATGAAAATTCTGCTCATCAGCGGTTGGGGGCTGGGTACCCAAGTGCTGAATGAATTTGTGCAGCAGCTGGAACAGCAGTCAGGACAGCAACATCAGGTTATCATTTGGGACATCTTTGATCCGAACAATGCAGAACTGCTGGCAGAAAAAGTACAGACAGCTGCCGATATGGATGTGCTGATCGGCTGGTCGCTGGGCGGGCAACTGGCGATGTTATTGGCCAATGAACTTTATCAGCAGACCCAAGATACCAAGCCTGTAATTGCCTGTATGTCCAATCCTAGCTTTGTAGTACAGGAAAATTGGCCGCATGCGATGCTACAAGATCAGTATCAGCAGTTTAAACATGCGGTGATGTTGCAGCCAGAGCAGGCGCTGAAACGCTTCTGTGCACTGGTGACGCTAGGTTCTGCAGCACCTAGGGAACGTGCAAAATATTTACAACAGCAATTGATAAATATTGATTTATCCTATCAGCAATCACATCTCTATCTTTTGGAACAATTAAATCTGGTCAATATTGTGGAAAGCTATCCAGGCAAGATGCTATTTATTAATTCCGAGAAAGATATGCTGGTTCCCTGCAAAGTTTTGCAAGATATTGCACTTATCTCTGCAAGTAATCTGAACTTTGTAAAAATTCTGGCTGCGCATGATGCCATCCTGTTCGATACCAGTTTAGTGATTGAGCCAATTTTGCAATTTTTACAAGACATTCATTCAGTTAAAATTTCCTGACTATCCGGTGGATGTTCATTTCAAAATTAAACCGTTAAGATCGGGGCAGCGCTATTGTTTAGGTTATTTTCTGTGCACGATTCTTTTGATCAGCAGCATATTTGGCATCCTTATACATCCATGACCCATCCATTGCCTTGTTACAAGGTCAGGACGGCGCATGGCGCTGTAATTGAGCTGGAAGATGGCACCCAGCTGATTGATGGTATGTCTTCCTGGTGGTGCACGATTCATGGCTATAACCATCCGGAACTGAATCAGGCGGTACAAGAACAGCTACAGTCCATGGCGCATGTCATGTTTGGAGGTTTGACCCATCAGCCGGCGATTGATCTGGCTAAACTGTTAATCGAGATTACTCCAGAACCGTTAGACCGGATTTTCTATGCAGATTCCGGCTCGGTAGCGGTAGAAGTGGCTTTGAAAATGGCAGTGCAGTACTGGCATGCCCGCGGTCAGGCAAAAAAAAGCAATTTTGTCACCACACGTTCCGGCTACCATGGCGATACCTGGAATGCCATGTCGGTCTGTGATCCGGTCACTGGCATGCACCAGATTTTTGGTTCCAGCCTACCACATCGTTACTTTGTCCCGGCACCGCAAAGCCGTTTTGATGGTGAATGGCAGCCTGAAGATATTCAGCCTTTGGAACAGCTGCTGGCAGAAAAACATGCACAGATCGCAGCGATGATTATTGAGCCAATCGTGCAAGGTGCGGGTGGTATGCGCTTGTATCATCCGGAATATCTGCGCCAAGTACGACAGCTATGTGATCGTTACAATATTCTGCTGATTCTGGATGAAATTGCCACAGGTTTTGGTCGTAGTGGCAAACTGTTTGCCTGTGAACATGCAGATATCAGCCCGGATATCATATGTCTGGGCAAAGCGCTCACCGGTGGCTATATGACCATGTCAGCAACCCTGACCACCCAGCATGTAGCAGACACTATCTCGCAGGGTGAAGCAGGCGTATTCATGCATGGCCCGACTTTTATGGCTAATCCATTGGCGTGTGCTGTAGCCCTCAAAAGTACCCAACTGCTCTTGGCACAGGACTGGCAAGCGAGAGTGCAGCGGATTGAACAGTTATTAAAAAGCTATTTACAGCCACTGAAGACATTGCCGCAGGTTGCGGATGTCCGTGTCCTTGGCGCGATTGGCGTGGTAGAACTGCAGCAGCCGGTCGATCTGGCCAGCTTCCAGGCCGAATGTGTACGCCGTGGAGTCTGGATTCGCCCGTTTGGAAAACTGGTGTATGTGATGCCGCCATTTGTGATTTCCGATGAGCAACTGGCAACTTTATTGACCCATATGGTGGAGATGATTCAGGCACTGGGAGCAACAGCATGAAGCATCTGGAACATTTTCAGCAGCAGCTGGATGATTTAAAACAGCAGGATCAGTACCGCCAATTTAAGCAGGGCATTTCCAGCCAGCCTGTTCTTCAGCTGAATGGTGTTGAGATGCTGAATCTGGCCTCCAATGACTATCTCGGAATGGCGGCTAATCTGCAGCTGCGGGAAGAGTTTTTTGACCTCACCCCACTTGCTGAACGACAGATGAGTTCCAGTTCTTCGCGTCTGCTGACTGGAAATTTTCTGGCCTATGAACAGCTGGAAGCCAGCATGGCACAGGCTTTGGGCCGCTCTGTGCTGCTGTTTAATAGTGGCTATCACATGAATATCGGCATTCTTCCCGCACTTGCGGATAGCAAGACCATGATCATTGCTGACAAGCTGGTACATGCCAGCATCATTGATGGCATTCGTCTGTCCAATGCCAGCTATGTGCGTTACCGGCATAATGATCTGGAACATCTGCAGGAGCTTTTAGCAAAGTATCAGACGGATAAGGCTATACAGCGGATTATTGTCGTTACCGAATCCATTTTCAGTATGGATGGCGATGAAACTGATCTTGCTGCGCTAGCCGCGCTCAAGCAGCAGTTTGATAAGGTCATGCTGTATGTGGATGAAGCCCATGCCATTGGTGTACGTGGTGAGCGCGGGCTGGGTTGTGCCGAGCAGTATCAGGTGCTAGATCAGATTGATCTGCTGGTCGGAACTTTTGGCAAGGCTCTGGCTTCGGTCGGTGGTTATCTGGTCTGCCATCCAGTCATCCGGGAATATCTGATCAACAGCATGCGTCCACTGATTTTCAGTACTGCGCAGCCACCGATCTGTATGGCCTGGACGAATTTTATTTTCCAGAAAATGCAGAAAATGAATCAACAACGTCAACAACTTGCCAGTCTGTCCAGTCGCTGTCATCAGGGGATTCAAGCCCTTGGTTATCCTTGTCCCTCCAGTTCACAAATTGTGCCGGTGATTATTGGCGATGTGGCTAAAACTGTGGATGCCGCAGAATATGTGCAGCAGAAAGGCTTTTATGTATTGCCAGTACGGCCGCCAACTGTGCCGAAAAATACTTCCAGATTGCGCATCTGCCTGCATCAGCAGGTCAGCCCGGTACAGGTGCAACAGTTGCTGGATGTGTTGCAGGAGTTAACACGATGAACACTGATCTGGTTGCACAACGTTTTGCCCAGGCACAATCCAGCTATGAACAGCAGGCGATTGCCCAGCGTCGGGTCGCTTTGGAACTGATCCAACGTATGCAGCTGCATGTTCCACCGCATCTACAGCGTATTCTGGAAATTGGCTGTGGTTCAGGTTTATTTACCCGTCAGTTGATGCAGCATTACAGCTTTGATCAGCTGTTTCTGAATGATCTCTATCCGAAAGTCAAACAGCATTTTGATGAAGATGCCCGGATTTACTGGGGCATTGGCAATATTGAAACTTTGCCGCTGCCACAATCGCTGGATCTGGTCGTATCCTGTTCCGCTTTGCAGTGGGTGCAGCAGCTTGAAGCATTATTTCTGAAAATCCATCAGGCTTTAAACCCGTCGGGCTGGTTGTGTTTTGCCAGCTATGCACACGACAACTTAAAGGAAATTAAGGCACTGACCGGGCAGGGGCTGGATTATTTGTCTCTATCACAGATGGTTGAATTGCTGGAATCTTGCGGCTATGAGGTCTTGATTCAGGAAGAACAGCACCTGATTCTGGAATTTGAACATCCGCGTGATGTGCTGAAACATATTAAGGCCACCGGCGTGCAAGCAACCGCTGAGGGTTTCCGCTGGACGAAGTCTTCTTTGCAGCAGTTTTATAAGCAATATCAACAATTTCAGCTGCCAGGCAGCCAGCAATATCCTTTGACTTATCACCCAATTTATCTGATCGCACGGAAGCGCCCATGAACGCAAAAATCTATTTTGTCAGCGGTATCGATACTGGCATTGGTAAGACTTATGCCACTGGTTTTCTGGCCAAAAGCTGGAACGATCAGGGCATTCGTACCATTACCCAAAAGCTGATCCAGACTGGTAATACCGATTTATCTGAGGATATTGAACAGCATCGCAAGATGATGGGCTGTGGTCTTTTACCGGAAGATCATGCAAGGCTGACCATGCCGGAAATCTATGCCTATCCGGCTTCGCCGCATCTGGCTGCCCGGCTGGAACAGCGTCTGGTGAACTTTGCAAAAATTCAGCAGGCGACTCAAACCTTAGCTCAACGCTATGACCGGGTATTACTAGAAGGTGCAGGCGGCTTGATGGTACCACTGACTGAAGAACTGTTAACGGTGGATTATATTACAGCACAGCAGTTCCCGGTGATTCTGGTCACTTCTGGTCGTCTCGGTAGTATTAACCATACCTTGCTCAGTCTGGAGCTGTTAAAGCAGCGCAAGATCAAACTGTATGCACTGGCTTTTAACCATGCCGATGATGCTCAAGATGAAGTGATTGCACAGGATACCATTCAGTATTTACAGCAATATTTACACCAGCATTTTCCAGAGGCCCAGTGGCTGGATATTCCTGTGGTTGAGGCTTGAATTAACTAGAGGAATCGGTGGTTCAGTCTTAATTTTATGCCAATCGAAACTGCTCAATCGCTTAGGGGCTGAATCGAGACAGTTTGACTAATAATTTTTCAGGATCTGTTCAATTCATCTCCTGACAATACAACTGATGCAGGGTTTGTATGATTTTAACAATTTTTGGATCACTCAGCTGATAATAAATCTGTTTGCCTTCACGGCGGGTATTCACCACTTCATATTTGCGCAGCACAGTGAGTTGCTGTGACAGGGTCGGCTGCTGAATACCAGAACAGTCGGCAATCTCTTGTACATTCAGCTCAGTATCGACCAGAACACAGAGAATTTTTAAGCGGTCTGGATTCGCCAGAACTTTCAACAAATTAGTAACCTGATCAACCTTGGAAAAGTCCATATTAAATACCTATAGCGCGTCTGAGATGCTAATCTGAAAATATGTCTTACTAAATTCGGCTTGAATAATGTTATTAATTATATATTATAAAATTATATATTAAATTTCAGAATTATTATGCACGATTTTACCTTGGCCTTTCTCGGTGGTTTACTACTTGGTGTTGCTGTCGTCGGCTATCTCTATGTGAATGGTCGGATTGCGGGTGTCAGTGGACTGGTCGGACAGGTCGTGAATAAACAGACCCGCTTTAAAACTCCGGCAATCTGGTTTTTGGCTGGCCTGATCATTACTCCATTTATCTATGGTTTGTTTATCCAGTCCGAGATTAAGTTGAATGCCAGCCCATTGATGATGATTGTAGCTGGACTCTTGGTTGGTTTTGGGACACGACTCGGTTCTGGCTGTACCAGCGGACATGGCATTTGTGGCATCAGTCGTCTGTCAGGCCGTTCTATCGTGGCGACTTTATGTTTCATGGGCACCGGTTTTATCACGGTCTATATGATTCGCCATGTGACAGGAGCGTTCTAGCATGAAAAATCTGTTGGCTTTTGTCTTTGGTGGTCTGTTCTCAGTCGGACTGATGCTTTCCGGGATGTCTAATCCGGAAAAGGTACTTGGCTTTCTGAATTTATTCGGCAACTGGGATCCGAGTCTGGCTTTTGTCATGCTGGGCGCGATTATGGTGGCTTTTATTCCATTCCAGAAAGCAGTACGTAATCCAGCAACGAAAACCCTATTCGGTGAAACGATTGAACTACCGACCAAAACTGAACTTGATCGCAAACTGATTATTGGCAGCCTATTATTTGGGATAGGTTGGGGCACTGCCGGCATCTGTCCAGCACCAAGTTTTACCCTTATTGGTCTAGGACATTATCAGGTGTTTTACTTTATTATGGCGATGTTGACCGGTGTTTTCATTCATAAAAAATGGGCAGGAGGATAAGCATGTTACAACAGCCACAGGTACAGGAATTTTTTGATGCGAATACCAATACCTTTAGTTATGTGGTCAGCGATGCTATCACACAGCAATGTGCCATTATCGACAGCGTACTGGACTATGATGCTGCCTCTGCCAGCACCTCGACCACACATGCCGACCAGATCATTGCCTATGTGCAGGCACAGAATCTAACCGTTGAATGGATTCTGGAAACCCATGTGCATGCCGATCATTTAACCGCCTCACAATATCTAAAATCGGTGCTGGGCGGCAAGATTGCCATGAGCCATAAAATTTCGCTGGTGCAGGAAACCTTTAGCAGCATTTATAACCTCGACATCAAGCAGTTTAATGCCTTGCAGCCTTTTGACTATCTGTTTGAAGATGGTGAAGCTTTCAAAATTGGTCATCTGGATGCCTATAACATTCCAACTCCAGGACATACACCCGCCTGTCTCAGCTATGTGATTGGTGATGCCGTGTTTGTCGGTGATACGCTATTTATGCCGGACTATGGTACGGCGCGTTGTGACTTTCCGCGTGGCAGTGCTGAAACCTTGTATGATTCGGTGCACAAACTTTTCCAGTTACCTGACCAGACTCGGGTATTTCTGTGCCATGACTATTTACCCAAAGACCGTCAGCATTTTGTCTGCCAGACTGATATTCAGACCCAGAAAACCCAGAATATTCATATCCGGCAGGGCATTAGCAAGGCTGAATTTGTCGAGATGCGCAACCAGCGTGATGCAGGCTTGAGTATGCCGAAACTGATTTTGCCTGCAATTCAGGTCAATATGCGGGCTGGGCAGTTTCCTGAGCCAGAAGCCAATGGCACTTCCTATCTGAAATTACCGCTGAATTATTTTAAATCCTGAGTTCCATCCCTATTTTCCGCCGCAAGGCAAGGCACTTCCATGTACTCTTTAACTCGTTAAGTCCGGCAAGCCATCTTTGCGCTTGTCTGAAACGTTTTAAAAAGATTTACACCGTGAAAATGATGAATTTCGCATGAGTTTTCCATTGCGGACTGGAACTTTGCACGCCTGAAAAAAAGCTCAGGCAGATATCAAAGTCCTACAGATTTGCAACATTGTGAAAGTTGCGTACGACCTACACTACAAAATAAAGCCATTTCAGCTGCTTATGCTGAAGATTTCTCACCAACAAATTCAACAATAAGGTGATGACATGGATTTAGGTTTAACTGCGCTGGAACTGGCACGTATCCAATTTGCCTTTACTGTCTCCTTTCATATTATTTTCCCAGCGATTTCGATTGGCCTGGCCAGCTTTTTGGCGGTACTGGAATGGCGCTGGCTGAAAACCAATGATCCGGCTTACCGGGATCTGTTCAAGTTCTGGATCAAAATTTTCGCGCTGGCCTTTGGTATGGGTGTGGTCTCTGGCGTAGTGATGAGTTATCAATTCGGTACCAACTGGAGTGAATTTTCCCGTGTAGCCGGAAGTGTCACCGGGCCGTTGCTGACTTATGAAGTCTTAAGTGCTTTCTTTCTGGAAGCTGGTTTCCTTGGCATCATGCTGTTCGGCTGGGATCGGGTGGGACCTAGAACTCATTTTTTTTCCACTGTTATGGTGGCGATCGGCACCTGTATTTCTATGTTTTGGATTCTGTCTTCTAACAGCTGGATGCAGACCCCGCAGGGCTTCAGTATTGAAAATGGCCTTATTGTTCCACAGGACTGGTTAGCCATCGTTTTCAACCCTTCCTTTCCTTATCGGCTGGCACATATGGGCATTGCTGCTTTCCTGTCCTCAGCTTTGCTGGTACAGGGCGTGGCAGCCTGGCATTTGCTCAAAGGACGCCGGGATGCCTTGGTTAAAACCTCCTTTTCCATGGCCATGTGGATGATTTTGGTGTTGGCACCGTTACAAGTAATTGTGGGCGACTTTCATGGACTGAACACCCGTGAATATCAGCCAGCCAAGATTGCGGCAATTGAAGGACATTGGGAAACCAACCGTGGCGAAAGTATGCCGCTGTATCTGTTCGGGATCCCGGATATGGAAGCCGAAGAAACCAAATATGCGATTGGTATTCCCAAATTGGGTAGCCTGATTCTGACGCATAGTATGGATGGGGAAGTGCAGGGCCTAAAAGACTTTGCACCTGAAGACCGTCCAAACTCATTAGTAATCTTCTGGAGCTTCCGCATCATGGTGGGTTTGGGCGTGTTGATGCTCATCATGGCACTGGCAGGTCTGATCCTGCGTAAAACTGGGCGTTTTTATGAAGCGCAGTGGTTTCATCGCTTTGCCTTGATGATGGCACCTTCCGGATTTATTGCCTTACTCGCTGGCTGGTTTACTACAGAAGTCGGCCGTCAACCCTGGGTCGTTTATGGGGTAATGCGAACCCGGGATGCGCTGTCTCCGGTTTCTGCCGAGCAGGTCGGATTGACCCTAATTATTTTTGTACTGGTCTACTGCGTGGTATTTGGTGTCGGCATTTATTACATGCTGAAAATGATGCACAAGGGACCAGAATTTATTCATGCCCGTCCGCATACTGAGGGTGAAGTCATCCGTGCGTCTAAACGTCCAATGAGTACTTTCGAGGAAAATGAAGAGGACGCGCGTGCTCAACGTGAGCAGGAGGATAACAAATGATTGATCTGTCGTTGATCTGGATTGCAATTATCGCGCTTGGTGTCCTGATGTATGTGGTGCTGGATGGCTTTGACTTGGGCATCGGTATTCTGTTTCCTTTCTTTAAAGATCAGCATGAACGCGATGTGATGATGAATACCGTGGCACCCGTTTGGGATGGGAATGAAACCTGGATGGTACTCGGTGGAGCCGGGCTGTTTGCTGCCTTCCCGCTGGTCTATTCCACTGTGCTGTCCGCTCTATATATGCCAATTATCCTGATGGTGGTGTCACTGATTTTCCGTGGCGTTGCTTTTGAGTTTCGTTTTAAGGCACATCGGGGTAAACACTGGTGGGATGTAGCTTTTATTGGCGGTTCACTGCTGACTTCTTTCCTGCAAGGGGTGATTCTCGGTGCTTATATTCAGGGGATTAAAACCACCAATGGTATTTATAGTGGTGGCGGGCTGGACTGGCTGACTCCATTCTCTCTATTTACCGGTCTAGGTGTAGTGACCCTCTATGCAACGTTGGGCTGTGGCTGGCTGATCTTTAAAACCGACCATGAGCTGCAGGACAAGATGTTCAAGTTGATGCCTAAACTGATTATTGCCTTATTGTTTATATTTGGCGCCGTCAGTATTTATACTCCATTGGCTCATCAACAGATTGCAGAACGCTGGTTTAGTCAGCCGCAGATTTTCTATTTCAGTCCGGTGCCGATTCTGGTGTTGCTATTTACCTTTCTATCCTTGCGTGCCTGTAAACGCCGTCGCGAGTTCGCACCGTTTATCTATATGCTGGCACTCGTAGTCCTAGCCTATACAGGATTTCTGATCAGTCTGTGGCCTTATATCATTCCGCCAACTGTGACGCTGTGGGAAGCTGCTGCACCGCAAAGCAGCCAACTTTTTACCCTGATTGGCGCACTAATCCTGATTCCGATTATCCTGTTTTATACCGGGCTGTCGTACTGGGTGTTCCGGGATAAAGTCCGGGTCGGTGATGAAGGTTATCATTAAGGCAGGGAGGTACGTGTGATGAAATTGAATCAGGCGGGCTGGTTTATCCTACTCTGGCTCGGCGGTTTCCTGACCATGGTGATCATTGCCGGGATTTTCCGCTTCCTGCTACATCTAGCGTATTAAGCGAAAGTAAAATTCTACCCAATAAAAAACCTCCTTGATGGAGGTTTTTTATTGGACTGCCATTCATTCAAAAGAACATTTAGCAAGTCGAGTATTGTGAGGGGAAAGAACAATCACAACATTTGATTGAATTCGGAAAATTACAGCTCTTTCCAGACTTCGTTTTGGTCTTTAAGGGAAACCGTGAAATTAAACTGGTTGTCTGTAGTCACCAACAGGCTGGTTGGTGTTTGCATAACTACTTTCAGCACTGTGCCTTCTTCAAACACCAGTGGTGTGCAATTTTCCTTTTCCAAGGTAACTGGTTTTAGTAGTTCAATGACAGAGCTTTCCATGATGTATTCCCCAAGCTTCAATTGTTCGTATTTTCGTTTAAGAATAACATAGTTTATCGTTATTTTTTATACCTATTTGCTTTATCAACACGAGTTGAATCATTTTTATCCCTTTAGCCGT
>NZ_JPQO01000176.1 GCF_000773685.1 Acinetobacter sp. HR7
TTTGGGGTTTTTGGTCTTTTTTTCCTTTCCCCCCCCCCCCCCCCCCTTTCCCGGGGGGGGATTCCCCTTTGTTAGGTCGGAGAGGATGTCAAGTTTAATTCTAGATTCTTCATGAAAATCATAAAGAATAACAAGGGAAAAGAATATGAATAATATAGTGAAAAACGGTTTCAAAAAAACCTGTCTGGCAGTTGTTTGTTCGATGTCATTGTTGATGACAGCGTGTAATGACGATGATGATGACCGCCGTATTCCCGTCACTCCTGATGAAAGGATTTTCTTAAGTCAACAGCCTTATACTGCTGATACATTTGCTGAAGCATCGAATATTCAGGTCATGCGCTATAACATGCCAAATGTGCGCGGTGACTTAGCCGAAGCAACTGCTATGGTACTTTATCCGAATACTCCACGACCTCGTGATGGCTGGCGTGTTGTGGTTTGGGAGCATGGAACGGTAGGAAGTGGTGATTCATGTGCGCCAAGTCGTAATTTGCTTAATACAAACTTTAAAACCTTGGCAAGCAGTCTTCTTGCACAAGGATATGTCATCGTCGCCCCGGATTATGAAGGATTAGGTACTCGGGGAATCCATCCTTATTTACATTTGAATAGCGCCGCCCAATCAGCAATTTATGCGGTAAGAGCCTTTAAACAGCAACAAGGTAATAATTTTAATGGAGCATGGGTATCGGTGGGGCAATCGCAAGGAGGACATGCTTCACTTGCTACAGCTCAAGTCGCTGATAATGATCCAAATTACAAGGCAGCGGTTGCAGCTGCACCTGCCTCAAGCTTAGGTGTAATTATTAGTCAGGTAGCACCACAAGCTTTAAAAGACTTGGTCGATGCTGGGCAGGTTGAAACGGCAAAAGCTGTCTATGCTGAATTGCTTGCGTATGCGGCTTATGTAGCTGTAGGCATCAAAGCTTATGAGCCAGATTTTAATTATCGAAATATTTTTTCTGAACGAGCTGGAGTTGTGGCTGAAAAGGCCGAAGGGAGCACTGGCGAAAATGGACTTTGTTTAAGTCCTTTAATTGGTGCTTATATAGAGGACATTAATTTATATCTAAATGAAAATGAGGATAGGACTGTTCTGGATTATCCAGGTTTGGTAAATGATTTTCAGAATAATCCGTCAGTGGCAAAATTCCTAACAGAAAATCAACCTGGAACAGAAAAAATTAATGTGCCTGTGATGATTATTCAAGGAACAGCAGATATGGCAGTACCATATCCAATCACTGAGGCGTTACAGCAAAACTTAGCTGATCTGGGTACATCCGTAACTTTTGTTCCTGTTGAAAATGCATCGCATACGCAAGCGATTGTTCAAAGTAATACTCAATTGGTTGATTTTATTCGTGAACATATGCCAGCAAATACACCACGATAAATGTAAAGGAGCTTCGGCTCCTTTTTGATTGCGTTTAATTCTAGCCTTGAGCTTGCTATAGTGTGGTGCAATGAAAAGTAATGAATATAGGTTTGTTATGTCTCAGCAGCCACAGCCGCGTAGTATTAAAAAGCTGGTGATCTTTGGTACGCTTGCGTTATGTATTCCCATTTTCCTGGTCAGTATGGCTTTCTTAGCCATCAATAGTGATGCAAAAAACCAGGAAAAATATAAGCAGCAACAGGCAGAAATGATTGCCCGTATCAAAGCGCGTGAAGCTGCGGAAAAACAGGCTGCGGAACAGCAGGCACAAGCCGAAGGGCAGGTAACATCGGAAGCTAAGCCTGATCAATAATTTTTTGAATCTATCTTAAATCTCGCTGTAGTTGTCTGATACTCGGAATCTCGGTGTATCGGACAACGGTATAGCCTGCAGCGATCAGCATCGCATCACGTTCCGCATCTTCTTTTTCTTTGCCAATATGACTTGGGTCGTCTAGCTCGATAATTGCCACCACATTATAGTCCCGATCCATCACCACAAAGTCCGTGACCTTGCGGTTGAACTTGCTGCGCATTTTTATATTGTCATGCGTGATTAGCGCGCTAAAAGCCACTTGCACCAAGATATGATGATGTGGAAAGGCATCTTTTAGACGAGTGAACATCTTGCTTTCAAACGGTGTAATGACACGTTTGGGATAAAATTTTTGTCGACGGGCGAAGAGTTGTGGGAAGAGCAGGCAAATCAAGGCAAACGTTGCCAGGCAGCCAATCACAAAGAAAATAATCTGACTCAAATGGAACACGACAGAAGAAATAGCAAATAAAAAAACCCACTTCGCAATGAGTGGGCTTTTTAGGAATCTTGGCTCTCCCACCTGGGCTCGAACCAGGGACCTGCGGATTAACAGTCCGTCGCTCTACCGACTGAGCTATGGGAGAATAGATGGCTCTCCAACCTGGGCTCGAACCAGGGACCTGCGGATTAACAGTCCGTCGCTCTACCGACTGAGCTATTGGAGAATCTGAAAGCGATTATAGAGAGATTTTGAAAGGGGTCAAGGAACTTTTGTGAAAAAAGCGATAATTCTGGTTTGAATGTTTTAAAAATAATCTAAAGACAAGTTAGCTTAGTTATCTGGTTTTAATTTGTTTGAATTTAAAGCTTTTTTTGTAGAAGTAGAATTATAAGTAGGAGGGCTAAAGCATTCAGCATATCTCCTAAAAATATTCGGACAAAAAAATGACACCGATAAAAAAAGCCCACTTCATCATGAGTGGGCTTTTTAGGAATCTTGGCTCTCCCACCTGGGCTCGAACCAGGGACCTGCGGATTAACAGTCCGTCGCTCTACCGACTGAGCTATGGGAGAAAAGTGGCTCTCCAACCTGGGCTCGAACCAGGGACCTGCGGATTAACAGTCCGTCGCTCTACCGACTGAGCTATTGGAGAATCTGATGCGCATTTTAGGGAGGAAAGTGCAGGTCGTCAACCAATTAATTGAAAGAAATGAAACGTTTGCTTTATAAATATGCGTTTATGTGCTCAAAATAAAAAAATCACCCATAAAGGGTGATTTTTTAGGCTTAGAAATAAGAAATTATTTCTCAACACCAGCAGGTTGACCTGCATATTTAGCGTTAGCGTAGTCCCAGTTCACCAGGCTTTCAAGGAAAGTAGAGATATATTTAGGACGAGCGTTACGGTAGTCGATGTAGTAAGCGTGTTCCCAAACGTCGATAGTCAGGACAGCAATTTTACCGTGAGCCATTGGAGTATCAGCATTAGAAGTTTTCAGAATAGAAAGGTTACCGTTTACTTCGTCAGCAACTAACCAAGCCCAACCTGAACCGAATTGAGTAGCAGCAGCGTTAGCAAATTCTTCAGCGAATTTTTCGTAAGAACCGAAAGCTTCGTCAATTTTTGCAGCCAAAGCGCCAGTTGCTTTACCGCCACCGTTTTTAGTTAAGCAGTTCCAGTAGAAAGTGTGGTTCCATACTTGAGCGGCGTTGTTGAATACACCTGCTTTAGAAGCATCGCCAGCAGTTGCTTTGATGATTTCTTCCAGAGTTTTGCCTTCAAGCTCAGTACCAGCGATCAGGTTGTTCAGGTTAACCACGTAAGTGTTGTGGTGTTTGTCGTGGTGGTATTCTAAAGTTTCTTTGCTGATGTGTGGAGCAAGAGCGTCGTAGTCGTATGGTAATGGTGGTAAAGTAATGGTTGTCATGTTTTCAATTCCTTGCATTTTGCTGGGTTTTGACAATAAGTGGCCTTATTGTAATAGAAAAACAGGCAGAAATGCGCATTACAGATAAATAAGAATACAGAATAAAGCCTGAATTTATACGTATAAAGCCGCTGTCAAATACCGTCTGGTGAAATTAAATCGGATTGTTTAATTCGAAGTAACTATACTCAATATTAAACTGCTGTGAAATAGCTTTTGTTAGGCGTTGAACACCATATTTTTCAGTGGCATGATGACCGCAGGCGAAATAATGTACATTTAGTTCTTGTGCTTCATAGAAAGTGCGTTCTGAAACTTCGCCGGAAATATAGGCGTCGCAGTTTTGTGCTGCAGCTTTATGAATAAAATCCTGTGCGCCACCGGTACAGAAGCCGACTTTTTGAATTTCTGTCTTGTCTGCTGGTAAATGAATGGCATCATAGTCCAAGCGTTCTGAGACATAGGCTTTAAAGGCTTCTGGACTCATCGGTTGTTTTAAATAACCGATATTCCCAATTGGGCGGCGTTCATTCGGGTCAAGCGGTTCAAGATGTTCCAGTTCCAGCAGGTCGGCAATGGCTGCATTATTACCAAATGTAGGGTGACTATCTAAAGGTAAGTGATAGCCCACCAGAGAAATATCATTTTTAATTAAGGTCTTAATGCGTTGGCCGCGCATGCCGGTAATCGGATACGGTTCACCTTTCCAGAAATAGCCATGATGTACCAGTAACAGGTCAGCACCTTGGTCAATCGCTGCTTCAATTGCGCCTTGTGAAGCGGTCACGGCACAGAGGATTTTATTGACCTCAGCTTTGCCTTCGATTTGCAAACCATTCGGGGCAAAGTCCTTAAATTCAGCAGCAGCTAAAGTCTGGTCACACCACTGAATAATATCCTGTAATTTCGCCATAAATTTCTCGCTAAACCTTTAAATTGCACCCATCAAAACATATTTTGAATTGTAACTAAAGCAGCACAAATCTCTTTTGCATTTTTTATGTTTAGTTTTGTGTTTAGTTTTACAATAGGTCACAAATTACTTTGTCATCAACGAATTAAAAAATTTAGAGGATAATAACGTGCGTCGGACCTTTACATGGTTACCTTGGGTGTTGTTGATCCTAGTGATCATCATTTTTCTTGGGTGGCATCAATATCAGAAGCCCAAGGCACCTGTCGCACCAGATGGTGTGAAGATGCCTGCGGAGAAAGTCGAGCCTTTACTGGAAACGGCACGTACGGGTGGGGTGAGCTCCTATAGTAATGCGGTTAAAGTGGCTGCACCAGCCGTTGTGAATATCTTCACTACCCAGAAAGTGAAGAAACAGGACAATCCTTTATTGAATGATCCGGTGTTCCGTGAGTTTTTTGGGGATCAGCTTCCAGAGCAGTTCTCGCAAGGGCCGAATGAAAACAGTCTGGGTTCTGGGGTGATTGTACGTGCGGATGGTTACATCCTGACCAATAACCACGTGATTGCACGTGCTGATCAGATCATTGTGGCCTTGAATGATGGTCGTCGTGCTGAAGCCAAAGTGATTGGTACTGATCCGGATACGGATCTGGCCGTGATCAAGATTGAACTTGATAAACTGCCGGTCTTGCCATTTAAACTGAGTGGTAATGAGGTCGGAGATGTGGTGCTGGCAATTGGTAACCCGTTTGGTGTTGGCCAAACCGTGACTCAAGGGATTATCTCAGCCACAGGTCGTTCTGATCTGGGGATTAATACCTATGAAGACTTTATTCAGACCGATGCAGCGATTAACCCGGGTAACTCAGGTGGTGCGCTGATTGATGTGGCGGGTAACTTGATTGGGGTGAATACCGCGATCTTCTCGCAATCTGGTGGTTCACTGGGGATTGGCTTTGCAATTCCAGCAAAAATCTGTCAGCAAGTGATGAATGCAATCCTGAAAGACGGTCGTGTAGTGCGTGGCTGGCTCGGTATCAGTTTGATGCCGTCACAGCGCAATGAACTATCGCAGGCGGTTGAGCAGGGTGTGGTCGTTGCAGATGTATTGGCAAATGGTCCTTCAGCCAAAGCCGGTCTAAAACGTGGTGACCGCATTATCAAGGTGGATAAAGAAGTGATTACGACCGCTTCCCACTTGATCAACTATGTGGCATTACAAGCTCCAGGTAGCAAAATCATCATTGAAGTGGAGCGTGATGGCAAGAAACTGGATCTGGAAGTAACTGTTGGTGAACGTCAAGCCCAGCAAAATGCGTCTTCGCAATATATTCCATTGCCACGCTAATCACTAAATCTAGTTTTTTAAAAATCCCTCTTCGGAGGGATTTTTTTATGTTTGGAAAAGTCTTAATTTTTTAATTCTGCTGATCTGCATGATAATCCTGAATCACTTCCAAAGTTGCACTGAAAGCTTCCTGCGCAACTGGTGCACCGCAGTAGGGAAGACTATGTAATAACACTTCCTGAATTACCTCAACCGTCGCACCATTATTTAAAGCGCAATGCACACATGCACATGGCTTTTGAGTTCGGTTGGAGTCTTTTCAGCGGTAAAGAAAGCAATGGTAATTAATGAGCGATACTTTCACCTATCACTTCAGTACGAACTTTTAAGCCATTTTCATAATATTGTAATGACATGTTTTTGCCTCAATTTTTTTATGCACCTAACTAGTCCTTTCCTATCAAAATACCATTGTGCAAAGGTCATAAAAAAGTGGCTGAAAAGCCACTTTGGAGAATAATCCAAAGCGGAGTAAAATTACTCCGTTTTGGAAATAACAGTGAAGCCTTAAAATTAAGGTGTAGCGGGATGGGATGGATCGGTTTGGCTGGAAGTATCTGTTCCAGTAGAATCGGCTTTTTCAAGATATGGATTTTCCAGTTCCAACACACGCTGTAGATGCAGGTCAAAGATATCAGTTAGCATACTGTCATAACGTTTGGCGTTATAGTGCAGCAGCTTTTCTGCTTCATGTTCATTGATAAAACCTTGTTTGCGCGCATCTGCCACATGCTCAGCAAAACTAAGTCCTTTGAACTTATTTTTGTTTTCAGCTTTTTTGAAACGATCCCAAAGTTGTTCAATATCCAGCAGCATGGCAAAGGTCGATTCCATACGGCCATTCACATCATCCTCAGCAGTGCTGTAGTAAACGTGCTTTTTCAGCACATTCCGGAAAGCATTGTCTTCCATCATGACATTGGCGACTTGCTGTTTCAGCTGGTCTGATGGTTTTTTTACAGGTCGTCCAAACGGGAAGCAGATAAATTTGACCAGACCAGCAGCAATGCCCACCGGAAAATTGGCAAACAGGTCATAAAACGCTTCCTGTGCCGTATATAGGGATTTTTCTACAGCCAGTTTGGCATGCAGACGATCTGCTTCAGATTTCTTACTATGTTCAAAGAATTTCAGAATTGCAGAGGCAATAAACAGATGAGCGTGAATGTCTGCTAGACGTCCGGAAAGCATTTCCTTACGTTTAATGTCACCCGCCAGTAGGCCAAGACACATATCTGCAGTCAGGGCAAAGTTGGCACTTAGTCGGTTAATGATTTTGTAATACGGCCGGGTAAAATCAACTGAACTTTGCGGTGCAGCACCTGAACCACCGGTAAAAGCATAAGCCACAGAACGTGCCGTACGATTAAAGGTATAGCCGAGATGCTTATAGAGCAGTTCATTAAAGCTTTGCATTGCTGCATCTTTATCTTCTGCCTGTAGTAGCTGCAGTTCTTCATATAGATAAGGATGACAACGCATCGAACCCTGGCCGAAAATCATCAGGGAACGGCTGAGGATATTAGCACCTTCTACAGTAATGGATACCGGAATTGCCTGATAATTGAGTGCCAGGAAATTACGTGGCCCTATCTGGATGGCACGACCGCCGACTACATCCATGCCGTGATTGACAATTTTACGCATGGTTTCAGTGGCATAGTATTTGGCAATCGCGGTCATCACCGCTGGTTTACCACCTTGATTCAGGCCGCAGGTGACCAGATAACGGAATGCTTCGAGCATATAGGTATCGCTGGCAATTTCACTATTGGCTTCCTGTACACCCTCAAATTTACCCACTGAAATTTTAAATTGTTGACGGATACGCGAGAATGCACTGACATTTAGATAAGTCATCTCAGCACTTGAAGTAGACAATGCGGGCAGGGAAATCCCGCGACCGACTGCCAGACATTCCATCAACATTCGCCATCCTTTACCGGCATTTTTTACCCCACCAATAATCCAGTCCAATGGAATAAATACATCCTTGCCTTCCACCGTACCATTCATAAATGGTGAACCCGGATTATGCCGTGGACCGACTTTCACGCCTTCATGACTCGCTGGCAGCAGGGCACAGGTAATGCCGTATTCTGCAGGACCTTCCAGCAGCCGATCCGGGTCATACATTTTGAATGCGAGACCGATGACAGTGGCAATTGGAGCCAAGGTAATCCAGCGTTTGGAGAAATTCATTCGCAGGCCCAGTACTTCCTGACCTTCAAACTGACCATAGCAGACGATCCCAGTATCTGGAATTGCCCCTGCATCGGAACCGGCCTCTGGACTAGTTAAACCAAAGCAGGGAATTTCCTGTCCTTTGGCTAGGCCCGGCAGATAACGTTTTTTCTGCTCTTCTGTACCATAATGCAATAGCAGCTCACCGGGACCGAGCGAGTTAGGCACCATGCAACTCACCGCAGTCGTCAGTGAACGGGACGCAATCTTACTCATGACGCGGCTTTGCGCAAAGGAACTAAAGGCACGCCCGCCATATTCTTTGGGAATAATCAGCCCCAGAAAACCATTGTCCTTGATAAATTGCCAGATATGCTCCGGCAGCTTTTTCTGCTCGTGAATTTGCCATTCATCCAGCATGCTGCACAGGGTTTCCACTTCATTGTCCAAAAAAGCCTGTTCTTCATTATTCAGCTTTGGATAAGGATAGTTATTAAAAATTTCCCAGTTCGGTGCTCCCATAAACAGTTCTTTTTCCCACCAGCTGGTTCCGGATTCCAATGCTTCACGCTCGGTTGGGCTGATGCTTGGCATGGCATTGGCCAGCGCTCGATAAGAAGGACGGGTAATCACTGCCATCCGCAATGGATCGATCAGTACAATCAGATTAATAATGATCAATGGAATGCCAAAGATGAGCGACCACGGGCTAATAAATGCGACCAGAATCGAAGCAATAATCAGGGAAAATGCGCCCGTGGTTCGGGAGAGCTCAAAATAGAAAACAGCCCATAAGCACAGCAGGAGGAGCAGAACAGCAAAAATAAATAGCATTGTTATATTTCTCCAGGTTTTCGGCATTCATGGATGATTTTTTTTATGTCCTTAAGACAGATATAAATAGATGAAGACTTAGGTCATGAATGCGCTGTAGAGTTATCGTTTTGAGTCCAGCAACGATATCGTTTAATTTGCAGTCTAGCTTTGAGATTGTTTGAAAAGTGTTCTGCATTCAAGTGAGAACGCGCAAAGAAATGTGAAGATAAGTAAGCACTTAGCTTGAATGATTTTTCTATTAATTTTGAGCTAAGATGGAGTGATGTATTTTTATAAAAAAGATAAATAATAAAAAAGCCCTCACATGGAGTAATGCCAGTCAGTTAAGCAAATATTAGTAAAATGTAGTAAAAATGAGTGTATGTAAATAC
>NZ_JPQO01000177.1 GCF_000773685.1 Acinetobacter sp. HR7
GCTACCTTAATAGGGTTAATTATGAACAGTAAGTGTCAACAGACCCTAAATGAACGTGCATATTAAAAACACAGTGACGACCTGTTCTAATCTCTTGACTATTATCCATAGACCAAATATATTTTAGTGATGAAGACACTTAAATTACGCATAAAAGACAAACATTGCAAGGTGCTAGACCAATTGGCATCTGAAGTTAATTTTGTCTGGAACTATGTCAATGATTTGTGTTTTAAACACTTGCAAAGAAAACAACAATTCTTTTCAGCTTACGATATTGCTAAATACACGAAAGGTACATCAAAAGAGTGCAATTTGCACAGCCAAACCATACAGGCAGTTGCGGAAGAATTAGTTACTCGAAGAAAGCAATTTAAAAAAGCCAAGCTAAAATGGCGTGTCAGTAACAAAAAAAATGCTAGACGTTCTCTCGGTTGGATTCCATTTAAAAAAGTGGCGGTGAAATATGCCGATGGGTATGTCCAATACGGCAAGCATCAATTCAAGCTATGGGACAGTTACGGACTAAGTAAATACAATGTTAAAACAGGCTCGTTTGTCGAGGATAGCCGAGGGCGTTGGTATGTATGTCTTGTGGTTGATTCAATTAAAACAGAGAAAACCACCGCTAAAACCTCAATTGGCATTGATCTAGGACTCAAAGACCTTGCGACTTGCTCAGATGGTGTAAAGTTCAAAGCGCCTAAAATCTATCGTCAATATGAACAAAAACTTGGTATTGCTCAAAGAGCAAGAAATAAAAAACGTGTCAAAGCGATTCATGCCAAGATCAAAAATCTACGTCAAAATATGCTGCATCAATTCAGTCATAAACTGGTGAATGAACATGCAGCCATCTTCGTTGGTAATGTGAATGCCAAAGCATTGGCACAGACAAAATTAGCTAAGTCTGTACTCGATGCAGGTTGGACGACCTTAAGAACCATGCTCAAGTATAAATGCGAGAACGCAGGGGTATGGTATGAAGAAGTCAATGAAGCCTATACCACCCAAACTTGCTCGTGCTGCGGCTCACGCTCCAGTAGTCTGAAAGGTAGAGCAGGACTTGGAATAAGAGAATGGCAGTGTGTGGAGTGCGGTACATTCCACGATAGAGATATAAACTCAGCACTGAATATTCTTGCGCTCGGACATGGGCGTCTCGCAGGAGGAATCTCCGTCCTTTAGGTCGGAGAGGATGTCAAGAGCATCTCACACGCTTAGTGGCAATGTGGCACATCACTCGTTGAATGC
>NZ_JPQO01000178.1 GCF_000773685.1 Acinetobacter sp. HR7
AAAGGTAGAGCAGGACTTGGAATAAGAGAATGGCAGTGTGTGGAGTTCGGTACATTCCACGATAGAGATATAAACTCAGCACTGAATATTCTTGCGCTCGGACATGGGCGTCTCGCAGGAGGAATCTCCGTCCTTTAGGTCGGAGAGGATGTCAAGCCATTGTAACCTTCCATCGAAAAGGTAACATTTTGTGCATTAATCCTATATAGTACGCATGCTGAAAAAATGCAGGACAACGCTTAGCTATGACAAATCAAACAGCGTTTGAGACTCAATCACTCATAGAAGTGAAGGGTTTGAGCTTCAAGCGAGGCGAACGTATCATTTATGACAATGTCAGCCTGAACATTCGACGTGGTCAGATCACCGCCATTATGGGGCCTTCAGGAACCGGTAAAACAACCTTATTAAGACTGATTGGCGGACAGCTGACGCCGGATCAGGGACAGGTATTGCTGGATGGCAAGGATATCGCCCGTATGTCACGGCATGAGCTGTTCGCAGCACGTGCACGAATGGGCATGCTTTTCCAAAGTGGTGCGCTGTTCACGGACATGAGTGTCTATGAAAATGTGGCATTTCCATTGCGTGCACATACCAAACTGCCTGAACATCTGATTGCGGAAATTGTGGCATTGAAATTGGAATCCGTCGGCCTACGTGGTGCAGAGCAGATGATGCCTTCAGAACTGTCAGGCGGTATGAACCGTCGTGTGGCTTTGGCCCGTGCAATTGCGCTTGATCCTGAACTGATCATGTACGACGAACCGTTTGCCGGACAGGATCCGATTGTGATGGGTGTGTTGACCCGTCTGATTCGTTCCCTACGTGAAGCATTGGATTTGACTACGATTATTGTTTCGCATGACGTGGCTGAGACACTGTCTATTGCTGACTATATCTATGTGGTGGCGGAAGGGAAAATCCAGGGCGAGGGCACACCTGAAGAATTAAAAGCTCATCCTTCTGCATTTGTTCAGCAGTTTCTGACTGGCTCGGTAGAAGGGCCGGTGGATTACCAGTTTAGCCATGCGGCGTATTTAAGTGATGAGGTGCGTTCATGAATGCGATTGAAGCATTAGGCCGACGTGTCATTGAACGTGTACAAGGCATTGGGGTTGCCACCCTGATGTTATTCCAGATCCTTTTCTCTATGCCGACAGCACTGGGTTTTAAGCTGTTTGTCTACCAGATGTATCGGGTGGGTGTACTGTCTTTGCTGATTATCAGCGTCTCTGGCCTGTTTATTGGTTCAGTACTCGGTCTGCAAATGTTTACCATCCTGTCGACCTTTGGTAGTGAGTCTATGTTAGGGACAGCCGTAGCATTGACCTTGTTACGTGAGCTGGCACCGGTGGTTGCAGCCTTGCTGTTTGCTGGTCGTGCTGGTTCGGCATTAACAGCTGAAATTGGCCTGATGAAAGCCACTGAACAGTTATCCAGTATGGAAATGATTGGTGTTGATCCGTTAAAACGTGTGATCTCGCCACGTCTCTGGGCTGGTATTTTCAGTCTGCCTATGCTCTCTGTGATTTTTGCCGCGATTGGCATCATGGGCGGCAAAATGGTCGGTGTCGATTTTCTGGGTGCGGATGAAGGTGGTTACTGGAGTGGCATGGAAAGCAGCGTGCAATTCTATAAAGATGTCTTTAACGGCACCATTGTGAAAAGTTTTGTATTTGCGCTGATTTGTACATGGATTGCGGTCTATCAGGGCTATGCCTGTGTGCCGACATCCGAGGGGATTGCAACATCGACCACCCGTACCGTGGTGTATTCATCGTTGTGTGTTTTAGGTTTTGATTTCGTGTTGACTGCGGTCATGTTCGGAGGTGTTTAATGAAATCACGTACTAGTGAGCTGGCCGTTGGTGTTTTTGTCATTCTGTTTGGGATTGCCATTTTCTTTCTGGCGATGCGCGTGAGTGGTCTGGTTGGACACAATATTGCGGACAGCTATAGCATGACCGCCACCTTTGAAAATGTAAACGGGATTAAACCACGGGCCAAAGTGGCATTAAGCGGTGTGAAAGTCGGACAGGTTGATAGAATTACCCTAGATCCGATCACTCGTCTGGCGACTGTACATATGACCCTGGATGGTACCCTGACGTCTTTCAATGCTGAGCAGTTGAAAAAAGTACAGCAGGATGCACTAGAAGAATTACGTTATAGCGCTGACTATGAAGCTGCCACGCCTGCGCAACAAAAAGCAATGGAAAAACAACTGTTAGATAACATGACCTCCATCACCAATATTGATGAAGATGCTTACATTATGGTAGCGACCAACGGTTTGTTGGGTGAAAAATATTTGAAAATTGTTCCAGGTGGCGGTCTGAATTATTTGAAACGTGGTGACCAGATTGGCAATACCCAAGGCACCATGGAAATTGAAGATTTAATTACCAAATTCGTGACAGGTGGTGCAGGACAAAAGTCGTCAGAGAGCAAAGAGGCTGCTACAGATGAGACAGCTACTGCTGAAGCCAGCGACGAACCTGCATTTGTTGAATAATCGATTGAGGAGATTTGAGTGAAAACTTTAGTAAGACAAACTTTAGCAGTCAGCGTACTTTCTACCATGGTGATGGGAAGTGCATTTGCTGCACCGTCTGAAACACCACCTGCATTTATCAAGAAAGTTGCGGATCACTTGATTGCACGCCTGAAAGCGGATCATGCCAAGCTGCAAAATAATCCGGCCCTGGTAAAAAGCATTGTGCGTCAAAATCTGGACCCATATATCGATTCGCAAGCCTTTACCCGTATCGTAATGGGGACTTATGCGACTAATCAGTATAGTACTGCTGCACAACGTGCTAAGTTCGAACATAATTTCCGTGAAACGCTGATCGAAAACTACGGTTCTGCGTTTGCGAAATACAGTAATCAGACTTATACCATGCGTCCATATAAAGACACAGGTAGTAAGAATCCTGTGGTAACGATTGATTTCCACAACAACGGTGAAAAGATTCCGGTATCTTTTCAGTTAGCGGATAAAGGCTCACAATGGAAAATCCGTAACATCAACGTGTCTGGTATTGACCTTGGTTTGCAGTTCCGTAACCAGTTTGCAGCGACTGTAAAACGTAACGGTGGTAACCTGGATAAAGCCATTGCTAACTTCAAGCCAGATGCTGAAGCAGCAATTGACAAGAAAAAATAAGATAGGTGAGCGGTGATCAAATTCAATCAGCAGGAACTGCAGGTTTCAGGCAAAATCGATTATGAGAATGCACAGCAGTACTACGAACAGGGGCTGAGTGAGATCCAGTCTTATGGCAAGTTTCCGGTTGTTGTGAATCTGGCTGGACTGGAAAATGGCAGTACCTTGGTACTGGCTGTATTGGTACGCTGGTTACGTCAAACCCCGCAAGCCAAAGGATTACAGTTTAAAGCAGTTCCTGAAAAGATGATGAAGATCATTCAAGCCTGTCATTTGCAGGATGATTTACAGATCATTCAGTAAATAAAAAAGCACCGAAAGGTGCTTTTTTATTGGTTTTAAATAGGAATTTACGAATAAGGTGCGTTTCTTGCGCTTCACTTTGAAGCAGTGCTTCAAAGCTCGCTCAAATCCATTTCTTCCATCTAAAGTAAATCAATGGCCCAATAAAGAAGGCAACAATAATAAAGCTGACGACAATAAAACTGGTCGAGCCATGCGCGAAGGGCAATACCTCGGTATTCATCCCATACACACTGGCAACCAGCATTGGTGGTGCAAGCATACTTGGCAAAATAGAGAATCGACGGATGGTATCGTTCTGTTCAGTGTTAATGAATCCAGACGTGGTATCGAGCAGGAATCGTACCTTCTGGAACAGGAAAGCATCATGTTCGACCAGCGAGCGCACGTCTTCACTGAGTTCTCGAATGTCGGCATCATAGATATGACTACCTAGCGCACGTGGACGTGACAAGAAGGTCAGTACTCGGCGCAAGTCAATCAGACAGAGCTGGGCTTTTCCGAGCATGTCTTCTAATTGCGCCAGACGGGTAATCATGTCATCGAGATCCAGAATCTGTTCACGATGGCGGTTATTCAGAACCTCGGTTGAATATTTTTCCAGATCCTTATGGACATCTTCTAAGATATCCGCAAGCTCATCCAGTTTAGCTTCCAGTAGCCCGAGCAGAATCCAGGTTGGATCTTTATAGTCAATTTCATAATCATTACGGCGTGCACGGGCACGGAAGGCGCGGAATGCCACCAGCTTTTCCCCACGCAAGGTAAACAGCCGTTCTTTATGCAGAATAAAGGCAACGGTTTGAACCGTTGCTAAAATACTGGACTGGTCATCCGTTTCCTCTTCAACCTGATAATTTTTATTTTTCGTTAAAAAATAAGTGCTGATATGCAAAATACCATCATCATCACGGTAGAATCGTGCACTAGATGAAATGTCTTCTAATGATTTGAGGGTAGGAAGATTCTGCTCGTAAGCATCCATGATCCATTGCTGTTCTTCCTGTGAGGGCGCAATCAGATCAATCCAGACCAAATCCTGATGTAAATCAAAGTCGCCATTAATGGTGGCATCTTCTAAGCTACCGCGCTCTGTGGCATAAAAGGCTTCAAGCATGCTGTCTTTTCTCCCTTGCGCAGTATGTATAATTGAATGGGTGTATTTTAGACAAGGAATCAAATAAAAACACTGATTGGGCAGTTATTTTTTCAAAAAAACGATCAATCAGGCCTTCCTTCCGCTATAACGTCAACTGAATGGTGAAAAATGATGAATTCTATCGCAATTTTTTGTGGTTCCGCACTGGGTGTCTCGCCTGTTTATGCTGAAATTGCGCACAAGGTAGGTCAGACTCTAGCTGCACGACAACTCACATTAATTTATGGCGGTGGACGTTCAGGTTTGATGGGAATTGTAGCCGACAGTGCCTTGGCTGCTGGTGGTAAAGTGATTGGAGTGATTCCCAAACAGTTGGTAGATCGCGAGCTGGCACATCCCGGACTGACCGAGTTGCATGTGGTAGATAATATGCATGAGCGTAAAACCAAAATGTCACAACTGGCGGATGGTTTTATCGCGATTCCGGGCGGGGTAGGCACGTTAGAGGAAATCTTTGAACAATGGACTTGGGCGCAGCTCGGTATTCATGAAAAGCCGTGTGCATTTTTAAATGCAGAGAATTTCTACACTGGTCTGATCCAGTTCATCCAACACACGATGGAACAGGGCTTTACCAAAGAACGCTTTATGGACAAGCTGATCGTTAATGCAGACATTGACCAGATTTTGGATGCCTTTGCAGTTTACAAAGCACCGCAAGCAAAATGGGGTATGGTCGATCAGCAAGACCTTGTGAAATAAACTGATTCACCTTTTAAAATTTGAGTTGATATGAAAGTGATTACAGTCGCTGCTGGCATCGTGCTGAATGAAGCACAGCAATTATTGGTGGTGCGCAAGAAAGGCACCAGCTGCTTTATGCAGGTGGGCGGCAAGCTAGAACAAAAAGAAGCACCTGAGGTCACCATTGTGCGTGAAATTCTGGAAGAGATCTGTTGCAATGCCGAAGTGCAGCAATTTGTCGGCCGCTTTGAAACCAAAACGGCGAATGAGCCAGATCATCAACTGGTCAGTTATGTCTATTTGGTCAAACTGGATCAGCTTCCAAAAATCGAGGCGGAAATTGCCGAGATGAAATGGATTGATCTGGATGAGCGGGGTGTAATATTAGCACCGCTGACGACCGAAGTTGTGATTCCTTGGGTAAAGGCAAATCTATTAGCTCAAGTCTGAGTTTAAAGTTTGGCACCTGCCACACAAGCAGCATTAATCTGTTGGCAGCCCAATTCTTCCAGCTTCTGGCTGAGTGCTCGGATTGAGCTGCCTGTGGTGATGACATCATCAATAATCAGTACCTTGCGGTAACGCAGTTTGGATGAAGTATTCATCTGGAACTGCGTATCAATATCTTCAATTCGTTCCAGCCGGCATAAGCCTTTTTGTGAATGCTGCTTAAGTCGGGTTATCGGTTGCCACACTGGCACATTCAAATGTCTGGCGACATGCTTGGCGAGTAGTAATGACTGGTTATAACCACGCTGTACCAGCTTTTCGGTCGAGATCGGCATTGGTACCACGGCACTGACTTTAGGTAAGTTTAAGCTGAGCAGGGTACCTGCCAGCAGATTTTCTAAATACAGTTTCTGTTCATATTTAAAAAGCTGAATTAGCCGGTCCATCGGATAGGCATAATGGCAGGCAATCTGTACCGGTATTTCCTGTCGTTGTACTGTCTGACATGCCCAGGGCAATTGCTGCCAGCAGTCCTGACAGACTGAATGTATCGTTTGATAATCATGATGACAGAGCTGGCAGGGCTGTAACTTGCCTAGCCAATGCTTGCCTTGTTGAATCAGCTTAAACATAGGCATAGCGGGGAGCCTCAGGCAGCCAGCGTTTCAGTAGAGCTTCGGCCTGCTGCGGATAATCTTTTAACATCTGCTGGGCCACATAATGTGCCTGATTCAGCAGGTGATCATCCCGTTCCAATTTAGCCACACGGAAGCCCATATCCCCGGTCTGTTTGGTGCCGAGCAGTTCACCTGGTCCGCGCAGTTCCAGATCCTTTTCCGCAATGATAAAGCCGTCATTGGTCTCGCGCATGATGCGCAAACGTTCCTGACCATTCTGGGACAGGGGATGTTTATACAGCAACACACAGAAACTGGCTTTGGCCCCCCGGCCAACACGGCCACGCAACTGGTGCAGCTGGGACAAACCTAGGCGCTCAGCATTTTCAATCACCATCAGTGAAGCATTGGGTACATCGACACCAACTTCAATTACCGTGGTCGCAATCAGTAGCTGCAGTTCATTGTTTTTAAATTGCTGCATCACGGCCTGTTTTTCATCGGCCTTCATTTTGCCATGTACCAGACCGATATTGATTTCCGGGAAACGTTCCTTGATTTCAGCAAAAGTCGCTTCAGCTGCCTGTGCATCCAGGGTTTCAGACTGTTCTACCAGTGTACAGACCCAATAGGCCTGCTTGCCTTCAGCACAATTGGTAGCAATACGTTGCAAAACTTCTTCCCGGCGATCCAAGGGGATGGTCACCGTCTGAATTGGAGTACGGCCCGGTGGCAGCTCATCAATAATCGAAGTATCCAGATCACCATAGGCGGACATGGCAAGTGTGCGTGGAATCGGAGTTGCGGTCATCACCAGTTGATGTGGTGACATACCATCCAGGCCTTTGTTACGCAGAGCCAGACGCTGATCGACCCCAAAGCGGTGCTGTTCATCAATGATCACCAGACCGAGTTTGGCAAACTCGATATTTTCCTGAAACAGGGCATGTGTGCCGACCACCAGATTGGCACTGCCATCTCTAATACTTTGTTCAGCAGTTGTGCGGGCTTTGCCTTTCTGTTTGCCGGAGAGCCAGGCGACATTCAGTCCCAAAGGCTCAAACCAGCGCTTAAAGTTTAGGTAATGCTGTTCCGCCAGAATCTCGGTGGGCGCCATAAGGGCGACCTGCCAGCCTTCTTCCAGTGCGTGACAGGCTGCCACACCTGCGACCAGGGTTTTACCAGCACCCACATCGCCCTGAACCAGGCGCAGCATCGGCTTGTTGCCTTTCATGTCATGGGCAATTTCCCGGGAAACACGCTTTTGTGCACCGGTCATTTTAAAGGGCAGGCCAGCCAGTAGCTGCTTAGCGTAGCGTTTACTAGGTGAAAAAGATGGTGCTTCAATTTGTTGGATAAAGGCACGGCGAGTCAGCAGGCTGATCTGATGTGCCACCAGCTCTTCAAAAATCAGACGCTGTTGTGCGGGATGTGAACCTTGCGCCAGCTGGAGCATATTGGCATCCACTGGTGGATGATGGATATATTCCAAAGCCTGTTTCAGGTCATAACCATTGCTGAATTTTGCCGGTAATAGTTCCGGTAGATCATTACTGTGTAATGCTAGTGCCTGCTTGATATATTCACGCAGTTTCGGTTGGGTGAGTCCTTCAGTACTTGGGTAGATCGCAGTCAGCTGGGTTTTCGGCAGTGGGGTATGTTCGGTAATCAGCTGCAGTTCCGGATGATACATTTCCAGCCCACGGGCACCGACACGTACTTCACCAAAGACACGCAGGCGGTTTCCAAGTTTGCAGCGATCAGTAATGCCTTTGTAGATATGATAGAAGCGTAAAGTGACCTTACCACAGTCATCATCCAGCAGCACGGCCATGGACTTGCGTTTTCCGGGTGGAAAGTCCACGCCTTTGACGATGCCTTCCAGCAAATAGCTGTGTCCCACGTTCAATTGATTCATGGGAATGATCGTGCTACGGTCCTCATAGTCACGTGGCAGATGAAAGAGCAAATCATCAGTTGTAAACAGATTTAGTTTTTCAAGTAATGCGGCGGCGGCTGTGCCGACACCTTGTAACTGATGGACTGCTGCCATGTCCCCTCAACCAGGTCTTGTGATTCGGTGCTGAATGCATATTTTATTTATCGGTTATGGTAAAACATCCAGGCACATTGCTAAACAATTATTTGAACAAGGGCATCAAATTAGCACAATCAGTCGCAGTGCGAAAACAGATGCTTTTGCCACTCATCATATTCAGGATGTGCAGCAGCTCGACCTCAGTGGTTTTGCTCCCATCGACTGGGTGTATATCCTGGTTAGTCCAGATCAAAGTACCGTTGACGCTTATCAGCACACCTATCTGGATTCTGTTCGGCCGATTGTCAAAGCTTTAGAGTTTCATCCGGTAAAACATCTGGTGGTGGTGTCATCGACCCGGGTTTATGGTGAAAATAGGGGGGAATGGGTGGATGATGATAGTGTGATTCGACCGAATGATCTACAAGGTGAAATTCTGCTGCAGATGGAACAAGCCTACTTAGCAGCTTATCCAGACCGATGTACGATTATCCGTCCAAGCGGGATCTATGGCTCATCCGTGGCACGCCTGCAGAAAATGGCACAGTCCATGACTACTTATCCTAATCTGCACTGGTCGAACCGGATTCATATTGAGGACTTGTCTTATTTTCTGGCAGAAATGATTCACGTGGAACAGCTCGAATCTTCTTATATTGTGACTAATAACCAGCCTCAGCCTTTACATGAAGTGCTGCAATGGTTTCAGCAGCAAATGGGTTTGTCAGTATTGAAAGTCGAAAGTGAGAAGGTGACTGGGAAAAAGCTGTACGCCACAAGAATGGAAAAGATAGGGTTTGAATTAAAGCATCAGGACTGTTTTCGGGGTTATTTGGAATTAATGCAGTAATTCATTCTCTTACGGACTCAAAATATATTTTGAGGCTCCTCACCCTTTAAAAGGAGGGGTTAGGGGAGGATTTTATTTTAAGGATTTCACTAACCCTTCAGTTATGTTTTAGTTTTATAGATTTACAAAACAAAAAAAAGAGAGGCCTAAACCTCTCTTTTCTCTATTCAAAATTTACTTTTTCTTGCGTTTAGCTCGTTTCTTCGCTTGTTCAGCCGCCAACGCTTCTAGGGCCTCTTTCAGCTCCTCATCGGTAAAAGCCGTGATGTGATGCAGCATTTGCAGTTTAACTTCATCCAGCACTAGATCCGCATACTGGGCAATATTCTTGAAGCTTTCATCAAAGACAATCGCATTGTCTTCATTGGTGCTGATATAGCCTTTCTTAGTCAGAGTCTTGATGAAGCTTTGGAACAGTGCCTTGTCAAAGAACTCAGGCGAATTGAACTCATACAGCACAGACAGGCGTTGACCGACCAGATGGCTCAGCTCTTCAACCTGACGGGTCGAGATATTGCCAGAGCCACGCTGGGTGATCAAAGCCAGGGTCATGTAGTAACGCTCGATACTCTGCATTACCGGAGCCGCGAGTACTTCCAGCTGGTGGTGCGCTTCGCTGTTTGGAGCAGGAGCAACCAGATTTCCACCTTCCTGAGCAATCAGATTCGCTGCAATCAGCGCATCGATATAGGTATTTACCGGTTGCTGGATATCCGTTTCCTGCCATTTCAGGAACAGTTCTGCTTTCAGGAATGGATACAGGGTGCTGCAGATGTTGACTACATCATCACGACGGATTGAGCCGTTATGATTCACCAAGGCTGCGATGAGTGAAGGAATAACAAAGGCATGCAGGATGTTGTTGCGGAAGTAAGTCAGCAAGACCGCCTGATTATCTTCAATCGCGATAATGTTGCCCAGCACATGATTAACGCGTTTGATTAACTTCAGTTTTAGCGCATAGGCAATAATTTCACGACCCGAAAGTGGAGTAACCTGCATACGTTCATCGTATGGATGTGAAGTCAGCAGTTTGCGGTAAGTATCCAGCTGCTTGATGCAAATGTCTTCATCCAGGGTGTGTTTTGGCGTTGCTAACAGAATTAGCGATAGCAAGGATACCGGATTGATGACAGCAGCACGGTTGATATTTTCCAGAATTGCCTGAGCTGAACTGTTCACCGCTTCAGACACGGCTGGTGGAATTGGATCATCATTCTTTTGAATGTTAATGTCTTCAGCACCATGCTGTTTTAGGATGTCATCCAGGAATACTGGTTCACCAAAGTTCAGGTGGACCTTACCGAAGATACGCTCGATCTTGCGCAGGGTTTTGAGCAGGCCAAAGATAGATTCTGCTTCTTTCGGTTTTCCGCTCATTTCACCAACGTAGGTTGCACCTTCCATCAGGCGTTCATAGCCGATATAGGTGGGTACAAATACGATTGGTTTGGACTTGCCACGCAGGTGACCATGTACAGTCATCGCCAGCATACCTGTTTTTGGTGGCAGCAGACGGCCTGTCCGAGAACGGCCACCTTCAATAAAGTATTCCAGTGGGGTATTCCGTGACAGAATGCTGTATAGGTATTCTTTAAATACAGTAGTGTAAAGTGCATTCCCGCGGAATGTACGGCGGATAAAGAAGGCACCGCCACCACGTAAAATCTGACCAACAAATGGCATGTTCAGGTTATCGCCAGCGGCGATGTACGGCACCATCAGGCCACGGCGGTAGATTACATAGGACAGTAGAAGGTAGTCGATATGACTGCGGTGACATGGGGTATAGACAATTTCATAGTCCTTGGCCAGTTCACGTACCGTACTAAAGTTATGCACTTCCACGCCGTCATAAAGCTGGGTCCAGAGACGGGTCAGGGCCTTGTCAGCGAAACGAACAGTGGCATGTGAATAATCCGATACGATTTCGTTTAAATAGCCAATGGCACGGCGTTCTGCTTCATCGACGCTGATTTTGCTACGGATACTTTCATTGCGGATCGCGGCCTGAACATCAGGAGACTTGATCAGGCCCTGCATCACATTACGGCGATCGGATAGATCGGGACCGAGCACGACTTCACGCTGCGCATCCAGATAATCGTTCAGCGTATTCACAATATAAGTCGCTGGTGACAGGTTCGGGCAGGTTTCCTTGGCATAGTCAATCAGGGCACGTAACGACTGTGCTTCATGGAATTCCAGATAGGACTGGCGGCCATGCAAACCAATATTCACCAACTGCTTCATCTTGCTTGGTGTTGACCAGGTATCGGTAAACAGCAGCTTGAACCATGAATCTTCTTTTTCTGGATCACGGCCCCACAGAATAGTCACCGGAATCAGTTCAACATCCAGTTCAGGATTCTTTTCTAGTATTTCAATTAGACGTAATAAACGCGGTGGGAAAGCATGCGGCGGTGAGCTAAGCAGATTGCTGTCATCATGGTATTGTAGGAACAGCACCGATGCTTTTTCCTGAATCGGCCCAAGTTCTATCCGGTCCAAAGCTGCAGGCAGTTTCAGACGACGGGTTTCGCCATCGACTACCAGGGCATTACTGCGTGAATGGTTCTGTAAAACATAGCAGACAATTTTCTTTGGTCCTTGCTGGTCAGCCACTGGAGCAGGGACTTCCGATGGCACATCCCCAAGTACATGTGGGGTAACCACAAGATCAAGCATCTTGCTTGAAAGCTTGCGATACAATTGACCAAAGCCATTCTTGGACATACCTACTCCTAATTTTATTTTGACCAGAACCACAGGATTTCTGAGGGGGCAACTATTTTGATGGATTCTACTGGAAAACAATATGTCATTTTCTGACAAATTCTTCAAAAGTTCTTTGATTTTAACGTGAAAAAAGCGGTTTTCTATCGGAACTTGCACATGTGAGATGACAGTTCAGTCAGCCAATCTTTAGGGCTTTACTCAGAATTTATGGCAGAATATCCTTCGAAATGAAAGATTTTGTTATATTGCCATTTTTGGATCTCTCCAACATCGAATAGGTTGCCTATGAATGTCTTAACTCAAGAACTGGTTGAATTGCTTAGCCTGGAAAAGCTGGAAGAAAATATTTTCCGTGGAATTAGCCGTAACCTGGTAGGCAAACGCGTATTTGGTGGGCAAGTACTGGGACAGGCCCTACGTGCAGCGTCTTATACCACTGATCGTCCGGCACACTCGCTGCATGCCTATTTCCTGTTTGGTGGAGATGTCAACGCGCCGATTATTTACGAGGTGGACCGTATTCGTGATGGCAAGAGCTTTGTCAGCCGTCAGGTACGTGCGATTCAGCATGGCCGTACCATCTTTATGTGTATGGTATCGTTTGCGCAGCCTGAAGAGGGGCTGAACTACCAGATTTCTGAACCGGAATATCCGCCCGTTGAAGAACTGAAAAATGAAGCGGAACTGAAAAAGCAGATTGTCGAATTTGTTCCGGAAAATGTCCGTGCTTCGCTTATGCGTGACCGTCATGTGGAAATCCGTCCGGTGATGCCAGTGAATCCGTTCCAGCCACAACCGGAAGCACCGAATTATGCACATTATGTACGTACCCAAGATCGTATCGCACCGGAAGTTGATGAGGTGTCTTTGCATCAGGCCATTGCGGCGTTCTACTCAGACTTTACCTTGATGACCACGGCACTGCGTCCGCATGGCCTAAGCTATTTGTCTCCAAATCTGCAATGTGCCAGCATTGACCATGCCATGTACTTCCATAAGCCATTCCGTGCTGATGAATGGATGCTGTACGATATGGATGCAACCATCAGTGCTAGCTCACGCGGCCTGAACTTCGGTCGGATGTGGCAGAATGGAGAACTGGTGTGTAGCACGACTCAGGAAGGTTTGATCCGCCTGCGTGAAATCGAAACCCAATAAATTCAAAAAATAAAAAAAAGCCGGATTTGATTCCGGCTTTTTTTATCCCTTTAGTGTCCCGTCCTGAAATAAGTT
>NZ_JPQO01000179.1 GCF_000773685.1 Acinetobacter sp. HR7
ATCCATCACCTGACCGCCCATGCGTTCAGCTACGATGCCAGTGTTAATACCTTTACGTGCTGCGTAGATCGCTGCAGTGTTGCCTGCAGGGCCACCACCGATGACAAGCACATCAAATGCATCTTTAGCATTGAGTTTTTCAGCTTCTTTGGCTGCAGAGTTAGTGTCCAGTTTGGCAATGATTTCTTCTAAAGTCATACGACCTTGGCCGATGTGTTCACCGTCCTGGAATACCATTGGTACTGCCATAATTTTGCGTTCTTCCACTTCTTCCTGGAAGAAAGCACCATCGATCATGGTCGTAGTTGTGCCAGGGTTGTAAATCGCAATCAGATTCAAAGCCTGAACCACATCTGGACAGTTATGGCAGCTTAAAGAAACAAACACATCAAAATCTGATTTGATATTCAGGTCTTTAATAGACTGTAAAACTTCATCAGAAACTTTCGGTGCATAACCAGAAGTTTGTAGCAATGCCAGAATCAAAGATGTGAACTCGTGACCCATTGGCAAGCCTGCAAAGAACACACGAGGCTGTTCACCAGCTTTTGCCACACCGAAGCTTGGTGCACGTTTGTTTTGACCATCGAAACGTGCAGTTACTTGTGGTGAAAGCGCAGCGATTTCTTCTACCAGTTCTTTGATTTTGGCAGATTTGTCAGAAGCATCCAGAGTTGCAACTAATTCGATTGGGCCTTCAAGGCGTTCCAAAAGGGTTTTAAGTTGAGCTGTTGTATTTTGATCTAACATTGCTAACGTCTCCAAAGGAGTAATTATTCATTCGATGAAGTCATATTAAGCGAAATGGTTGAATAGGTAAAACAGGTAGTTTTTATTTATTCAATCGAATTTTCAGATAAAATGAAAATTTCATCATTAATTTCAGTGTTATATCGGGGTAATAATGGAAATTTCAAGTGTTGTTCTGGTTTAAAGCCAATTTTTAGTTAAGATGATCATTTCCAAAATGAAAGAGTATAACGATGCAACTTCAGCGCGGTATTTATCAACATTACAAGGGTAAACTTTATCAAGTTTTACATGTCGCGACCCACAGTGAAACTGAAGAAAAACTGGTGGTTTATCAATGCCTATATGGTGATTATTCGATTTGGGTGCGTCCACTCAGTATGTTTACTGAAACCATTACTTTAGATGATGACCGCGAGCTGGAGCGTTTTAAACTGGTCATTCCAGAATAAACATCCAAAGGTAGAAAGAAGATCATCATCGATCAAGCTTGAGATCTTTATATACATTGTATGAACTTTATGCACGTTTGATGAGTGAGCATTTATTGCATTATCGTAATAGTGAACCAGAATCTATTGGAAAGACCTGCTGCAATTGCTCAAGCAGCAGGGCAGTTTGCTGGTGGTAGGAAATGTATAGTCGCATGCCGATCAAGTCATCGGATTTAAGGCGCTAGTCGATGCTGATTGACGGTTTATTGCTTCAACCGTGAATATGGGTGCCGGGCTGTTATTGCTGAGTTATCAATAAGGTTACAATTAAGCACTGTAAATTCGGGTGAAATTTAAATCATATTCCAGGTATTTTTTGATAAACGCGGCCTTGTCATCGCGCCTGAGCAGATTGTCATAAATATATTCAGGTACAGGGTGATAAAGCTCGGCCAATCCGTTGTTATAAAAAATTTTCAGGTGTCGGCTAGAAGCATTATATTTCCAGGAAATTACCGTTAAAAGTAGAGCCATACTACACCTCCAATAAAATTGAGGATTTAGGTTTAATTCTTATCGGTCTATGTCTTGAACTTAAATCGCGAATACTAATTTCTATAGCGTTGTTTTGTAATTTCTCCTTATATTTTTCTACTAATTTCAGACAGAAAATGGCGAAAGTGTTTTCTTTCTATCATCTACCTACTAGCATCAATTACACAAGCAAAAAATATGCTCATTCCGGATACGGAATGAAAGAAAACACTACAAAAACTTTAAGGTTGTTGAAAAAATCTGCTCTAAGATGAAGGCAAAATAAAAACCAAATCGAGTTTTAGCATCATGCAATTATTTAAATGCTCCCACTGTCGTCAACCTGTTTATTTTGATAATAATTTATGTATGGCCTGCAATCATGTCCTGGGGTTTGACAGTTCGAACATGCAGATGGTGGCATTGGAACCCAATCAGGAAGGTACTCTTTATATTGAATCAGATACTCAAGCCAACTATCGACTTTGTTCTAATGCGCAATATGGAGTTTGTAACTGGGTCATCCCAGAAGAAGATCCGCACGATTTTTGTCTGGCCTGTTGCTTAAACCGTATTATTCCAAATCTAAACGAACCACAGTATCGCCAGCGCTGGCACAAAATTGAACTGGCTAAGCATCGTTTAGTGTATTCATTACTGCGCTGGAAATTACCGATTCAGTCGCGTCTGGACAATCCAGAATCTGGTTTGGCTTTTGACTTTAAAGCCAATCCCAACAGTCCGGATGAACCCAAGGTAATGACAGGGCATGACAATGGTGTGATTACCCTAAACATTGCTGAAGCAGATGACGTAGAATGCGCAATGGAACGCAAAAATATGGAGGAAGTTTACCGGACTTTATTAGGACATTTTCGTCATGAAATCGGGCATTATTACTGGGATGTGCTGGTGGATAACACAGAGTTTCTGGAACCGTGCCGGGAGCTGTTTGGCGATGAGCGCATGGATTATCAAGAAGCCTTAGACCGGCACTATCATCAAGGTCCACCGTTTGACTGGACAGAGCGCTATATCAGTACTTATGCCACTATGCATCCATGGGAAGACTGGGCGGAAACCTGGGCGCATTACCTGCATATTGTGGATGTGTTAGAGACTGCTGATTCTTTCGGGATTCAAATTCGCCCGCATGTGGTAGATGAGCAGAATGACCAGTTGATGGTCTTGTCTCAACCGATTAACCCGTATTACAGCTACGATTTTGATGAAATCTATCAGGCCTGGTTACCGGTAGCCTTTGCTATGAATAGCCTGAATCGGAGCATGGGGCAGGAGGACTTTTATCCTTTCCTGATTAATCCGGTGGTACAGCAGAAACTGAAATTCATTCATGATGTCATTCAGAAAACTGCCAGTGCACAGCGAAAGGTTGCTTAAATATTCCCTTTAAAAATTCGTGCAATAAAAAAACCACGCCAAGGCGTGGTTTTTTTAATCAGTTCAATCTAATACAGATTAGATTTTACCAACTAGGTCGATTGAAGGAGCAAGAGTTGCGTCGCCTTCTTTCCATTTAGCTGGGCAAACTTCGCCTGGGTGAGCGTGTACGTATTGAGCTGCTTTAACTTTGCGAAGCAGTTCTTGAGCGTCACGGCCAATACCGCCAGCGTTGATTTCGATGATTTGGATTTTACCTTCTGGATCGATAACGAAAGTACCACGATCTGCAAGGCCGTCAGCTTCGATTAGCACTTCGAAGTTTTTAGCAAGAGTCCAAGTAGGATCGCCAACCATTACGTATTGGATTTTTTTGATTTCTTCAGAAGAATCGTGCCAAGCTTTGTGAGTGAAGTGAGTGTCAGTAGAAACTGAGTAAATTTCAACACCAAGTTTTTTGAATTCTTCGTAGTTGTCAGCAAGGTCACCTAGTTCAGTTGGGCAAACGAAAGTGAAGTCAGCTGGATAGAAGAATACTACAGACCATTTGCCTTTAAGGTCAGCTTCAGTAACTTCGATGAATTTGCCGTTTTGGAATGCTTGTGCTTTGAAAGGTTTAACTTCAGTATTAATCAAGCTCATCATTGTCTCCATGATTGAGGTTAGTCTTTAATTTTCAGTAAGAGTATCGAACTTTGGGCCTTAGCTAAAATGGTATTTTTACATTACAAAAATCGGAAAAACCGAATTATGTAATAAAACCGCCAATTTACCCATGTCATCGTTATGTTCATTCGCACAGCAACACGCTGTCTGGATGACAAAAATGTCCAGTCATCAACCCGCTTAAGAACATGCAGCTTTAAAGGATAAAATTCAAGGGCAAAACTTAAAAAAATCAAAAAAAATTTAAATAAATTTATTGAAATGAATGGTTTGGATTTTTTGAATTAAAGGATGTGATGCTTATTTTTAGAGCAAACTGTTTCTAAAGGTAAATATTAAAAATAGCCTAAGCATTTTATATGATCGTGCATAAAACTAAGAAAAGATGCTTATCAACGTTTAATTCGGAAAATGGGAAAGATATGGAAAAACTTGTGATCTGTATAAATAGCCCCATTAACTGAGTTCACTTCATTTATGCTGACTGAAATACCGCAGAACTACTGAGATAAGTTCGTTGGGAAAATGCATGAAAGTGAGTAGAATATTGTGTTTTGGAATTGGGATAGGACGCTGACTTGGCTGCGAGAGATTTAAATGTCGAAAATCTGGTGATGGCACGAGACCTTCACCGTTTAAATCGTTTACGAAAAGGTAAAGATGCCAACGAAAAGCAGTATCAGGAATTATTTGAAAAATCCCATCTTAAAGTGCTGGAACGTGTCGAGCGCATTCCCAATATCAAGCTAAACCAGGACTTGCCGGTTACCCAGTATGCCGATAAGCTGATTGAAGCGATCCAGAAACATCAGGTCATTATTGTTGCGGGTGAAACCGGTTCTGGTAAAACGACTCAGCTCCCTCAAATTGCCATGCTGGCAGGTCGTGGATTAACCGGTCTGATTGGTCATACCCAGCCGCGTCGTTTGGCAGCGCGGAGCGTATCGCAGCGTATTGCCGAAGAAGTGGGTGAAAAACTCGGTGAATCAATTTCCTTTAAAGTCCGTTTTAATGAACAGGGCTCACAGGATTCGATTGTCCGTTTGATGACGGATGGTATTCTGTTGGCAGAACTGGCCAATGACCGATTCCTAACCAAATACGACACCATCATTATCGATGAGGCACATGAACGTTCGCTGAACATCGACTTCATCATGGGCTATCTGAAGCAGTTACTGCCACGCCGTAAAGATCTGAAAGTCATCATCACCTCAGCAACGCTGGATGTAAACCGTTTTAGTAACTACTTTAATGGTGCCCCAATTTTCGAAGTGGAAGGGCGTAGCTATCCTGTGGAAGTGCGTTACCGTCCAATTTCCGAAATGACCATTGGTGGCAGTGATGACGACGAGTTTGATGATTTCGAAGAAAACCTGCCACGTGCTGTTGTTGCAGCTGTAGAAGAATGTCTTCAGGATGCACAAGAGAAAGGTCATCCGGAACATGCCGATATCCTGATTTTCGCCAGTACCGAACAGGAAATTCGTGAACTACAGGAAACCCTGATCAAGCATGGCCCACGACACACTGAAGTCTTGCCACTGTATGCACGTCTGGCATTGGCAGAACAGCAGAAAATTTTCAATCCATCGGGTGGTGGGCGACGTATCATTATTGCCACCAACGTGGCAGAAACCGCCCTGACTGTACCGAATATCCGTTATGTGATTGATAGTGGTTTTGCCCGTATTTCACGTTATAGCTACCGTTCCCGCGTACAGCGTTTGCCAATCGAAGCCATTTCCCAGGCAGCAGCGAACCAGCGTAAAGGACGTTGTGGCCGTATTGCACCGGGTGTGTGTATTCGACTCTATTCAGAAGAAGATTTTTTAAGCCGTCCAGAGTTTACCGAACCGGAAATCAAGCGGACCAACCTGGCATCCGTGATTCTGCAGATGCAGAGCCTGAAATTGGGTTCATTAGAAGAGTTCGATTTTATTGAGCCACCAGATCACCGACTGGTGAATGATGGTCGTAAGCTGCTGATTGAACTAGGTGCTTTATCCGAGAAGAAAAATGAACTAACCAAGATTGGTTATCAGATGGCAAAAATGCCGATCGATCCGCGTCTGGCACGGATGATTCTTGGGGGTGCGCATTTTGGTGCCTTAAATGAAGCGCTAGTCATTGTCGCAGCGTTGGCGGTACAGGACCCGCGTGAACGTCCAGCTGACAAACAGATGCAGGCAGATCAGAAACATGCCTTGTTCCGTGAAGCAGATTCAGACTTCCTGTTCTATATCAAGTTGTGGGAAACGCTGCACGACAATCGCGAAAACATGAGTGAGAACAAGCGCCGTACTTTTGCGCGTAATCACTTCCTCAGCTGGTTGCGTTTGCGTGAGTGGAAGAAAACCCATGAACAGCTGGTTGATTTAGCTAAAGGCTTAAAGCTGTCCTTTAATGAAAAGAAAGCTAGCTATGAAAACTTGCACCGTGCCTTATTGACCGGACTATTATCGTTTATTGCTAACAAGACTGATGAGCGTAACGTGTTTATGGCGGTGCGTCAGCAGAAAGCACGTGTATTCCCAGCATCTACTTTGCACAAAACCAATACCCCGTGGGTAATGGCTTTCGAGATGGTGGAAACCTCACAAGTTTATCTGCGGACTTTGGCAAAGATCGAACCGGAATGGATTTTGCTGGCGGCGCGTGATCTGGTCAAACATCATTATTTTGAACCGCACTGGTCGAAAAAAGCAGGTGTGGTAAATGCCTATGACCAGATTTCCTTGTTTGGCCTGATCATTGAGCCAAAACGTCAGGTGAATTATGAAAAAGTGGATCAGGTTGCAGCGCATGAAATCTTCCTGCGCGATGCACTGACCACCGGTAACCTAGGCATCATGCCGCCATTTCTAAAGCATAACTTGTTAAAGCTTGAGGAAGTAGAACGGGTCGAAGACAAACTGCGCCGTCGGGATCTGGTCGTGGATGAAGAAACCATTTATCAGTTCTATGCCTCTAAAGTGCCGCCAGAGGTAGCGAGTCGCCGTAGCTTTGAAGACTGGCGCGCGACGGTTGAACCGCAAAATCCACGTTATCTGTTTGTGGATGATGATGCACTGTGGATGAATGACCGTCCGACAACGCAGCAGTTCCCGGACTATCTGCGCAATGGCGAGTTACGTCTGGCAGTGAGCTATCGTTTTGATCCAAGCCATGATGAAGATGGTGCAACGGTTCGCATTCCGGTGCAAGCTTTGCCACAGGTGGATGAAAATATCTGGTCTTGGGGCATTCCGGGCTGGCGTGAAGAGCTAATCGAAGCCTTGTTAAAAGCCTTGCCGAAAGATAAACGCCGTAATCTGGTACCGATTCCGGATACTGTGCATAAGTTGCTGTCACGCATTGATGCAACACATCTGCAACAACATATTTTTAGTTTCCTGGCATTCCAGTTGCGTGGTGAACAGATCACAGAAAAAGACTTCTCTTTTGAGCGGGTCGAGCAGTATTTGTTGCCTTTAATTAAGGTAATTGACGAGAAAGGTCGTGTGATCGAACAGGGTCGTGATCTGGATGAACAGAAGGCCCGTTGCCGTACGGAAACCCATAGTCCGGTAAAACAACTTAAAGGTGAACATACGACTTTTCCTGAAAACTTTGTCTTTGAAGCTTCGCAAAAAGTGACAGGCGTTGTCGTGAAGCAGTATCAGGCACTGGTACCGACCAAAGACTTCGCTGCATTAGAGCAAAAAGATGAATCCGGTGTGGTGATCCAGACCTTTAACGATCAGGTTGAAGCGATTCGTCAGCACCGTGCCGGGGTGATCCGACTGGTGCATATGCAGCTCGGTGATCTGGTGCGTCAACTGAAAAAACAGATTTCCAAACCGTTGGCTTTGGCTTATTCACCACTTGGCGACAAAGCGAAGTTGGAACAAATGTTAGTTTATGCCACACTACAGTTGTCCATAAATGAGCTGCCTGTCAATGCGCAAGAGTTCCAAAAGTTAGTTGAAGATGTAAAAAAATCTTTCTTAACTCATGGTCAGACTGCGCTGAAAGATATCACTGATATTTATACCCAGTGGCAGGAAATTCGCCGGAAACTCTTGGTTTTAGACGATTCTGTCTTTGGTAAGAATATTGATGATATTGAGGATCAGCTCGATTTGATGAATTTGGCCGACTTTGTTTATAGCAAGCCGACGGACGTCTGGATCGAATTTCCGCGCTACCTAAAAGCGCTGCTTTTGCGACTTGACCGTTTGCCAAATAATCTGCAAAGGGATGATTCTGCCATTGATCAAATCGACCCTTGGATGGAAAAATTGTTCAAATTTAAAAATGACGCTCGCCTGAAAGAACTGTATTTCATGGTCGAGGAATTACGGATCTCTTTATTTTCACAACCGATGAAAACTAAAGCGCCTGTTTCTCCGAATCGCCTACAAAAAGTATGGGATCGTCTTGGAATCAGTTAAGATATGAGTAATTTCTAAAAGGAGTTTTACATGGGCATCCGCATTACAGGTACTGGTCTGTTCCATCCTGAACATTCTATTACCAATGAAGAGTTAGTTGAAAGTTTAAATGCTTATGTGGAACAGTTTAACCAGGTCAATGCGGAAAAGATCGCTGCGGGCGAAATTGAAGCATTGCGTGGTTCTAGTGCAGAATTTATTGAAAAAGCTTCAGGCATCAAACGCCGTTATGTAGCTGAAAAAAGCGGTATTCTGGATCCAAAACGTCTTCGTCCTTTATTGCATGAACGTTCTAACGACGAACTGTCTATTCAGGCAGAGTGGGGCGTGGCTGCAGCTAAACAGGCGATGGAGAATGCAGGCGTAACTGCAGAAGACATCGATGTGGTGATTCTGTCATGTTCGAACATCCAACGTGCTTATCCGGCAGTTGCGATTGAAATCCAGACTGCTTTGGGTATTCAAGGTTATGCTTATGACATGAACGTAGCATGTTCTGCAGCAACTTTCGGGATCAAACAAGCTGCTGATGCGATCAAATCAGGCGCGCGTCGTGTCTTGCTGGTTAACGTAGAGATTACTTCTGGTCATACTGATTTCCGTTCACGCGATTGTCACTTTATCTTTGGTGATGTTGCGACTGCATCAATCATTGAAGATACTGAAACTAAAACTGGTTTCGAAGTTGAAGATATTGAGCTGTTCACCCAGTTCTCCAACAATATCCGTAATAACTTCGGTTACCTGAACATGAGCGAAGTGGATGCAGACATCGACAACAACCGTTTCCGTCAGGACGGTCGTAAAGTGTTCAAAGAAGTTTGTCCTCTTGTTGCCAAGATGATCACTAAGCAACTGGAAAAGAACAATATTGATCCAACCAATGTCAAACGTTTCTGGTTGCACCAAGCCAACGTGAACATGAATGAGCTGATCCTAAAACTGATCGTGGGCAAAGAACACGCGAAGTCAGAACTGGTTCCGTTGATTCTGGACGAATTCGCAAATACTTCATCTGCAGGTGTGATCATTGCATTGCACCGCACTGCACATGAAGTGAATGATGGCGAATATGGCGTATTGTGTTCATTCGGTGCGGGCTACTCTGTAGGCTCAATCCTTGTGAAAAAGCACGTTGTGGCCTAAGTAGGAATTTATATCTTGCAGGTCAAGCATGATGCAGCTTGGATTAAACGCTTAAGCAGTTTAGCCAAGCTGTATTTCACACCGACTTTTCTCGGTGCTGAGCATATCGATGCTTCGCGACCTGCAATGTATGTGGGTAATCATTCGATCTATGGAGTATTCGATTCTCCACTGGTTATTGATTACCTCTACAACGAACACAAAGTGGCTGTGGTCAGTATTGCCGATCACAGCCATTTTTATATTCCGCTGTGGCGAGAGATTTTTAAAAAGTTTGGCGCAATTGATGGCATACGTGAATATGTACGTGAAGTCATGCGACAAGGGTATTCGATTTTAGTCTTTCCCGGTGGTGGTCGCGAAGTGCTGAAACGCGAAGGCGAGCAATACCAGCTGATCTGGAAAGAACGCTATGGCTTTTTAAAACTGGCACAAGAATTTGGTTACGATATCGTGCCTTTTGCCGCGCTTGGCGGTGACGAAATTTTTGAGATCGGTTTTGATGCGCGTCATATTGTAGAAAACAAATACTTCCAGAAAATTCTTAAAGTCCCTGCATTGAACAAGCTACTACGTAAAGGGGATGTCATTCCATCCTTACCTAAAAATCCGTTTCCTAAACGGGTTCCTTTCTATTTTCAGTTTCAGCCTCGTCAGGTGATTCCTGAAATTCAAAACCAGCAGGATTTGGTACTTTTTCGCGAGCAGATTCAGCAACAGATCTATCATGCACTCGATAACTTAAAAGAGATTCGGGCAGCTGATCTGAATCAGCATAAGTCTTAGAACTGACTTAAATAAAAAATAAAGTCATATTAATTGTGAACTGTTTTACTGCTTGCTGGAGTTTTGTGATTTGCAGTGAGTTCCAATTTTCTTAATTGGTCTGTGTTGCGTAGTACGAATATGATTAAATGATGTCATCCATTCTTTTAGGTACGTGTATGGAACAGGACCGTTTAGTACCGCAGTATCAACAGCTGGCTACACAGCTGCTTCGTATTTCTCCGTTGCTGTATGAGTTTTACCAAGACCAGTTGGCTCTGGTGAAGCATGTCAATGCTCAAAACATGTTTAAGCTGGATCGTGAGCAGCATCGAATTGTACTGGCGAATGCTCTGTTTCATATTCAATTCAATACACCACAACAGATTCAGGAGGGCAGCGCAAAATTACTGGCTGAACCGCATTTTCATAATCAGCAGGTCAAATCTGAAAATCTGGAAGAATTTTTCCTGCAAGATATCTATTTCCTGACCGGTGATCAAAAACCGCAACATTCCCCTTTTTTAAGAGATAAAGCTCAAAAGTTGCGTAAATTGTTTATTGAACAGGTCTATAGCTGGGTCAATGGCCCAGAACGAGTTGCTGAGTTTCTTAAGCAGATTTCACTTGCCGAAGCTGAACTGATTGATCAGGTGATGATAGAGACAAGTACTTATACCACACCCTATCTGCAGCAATACGTGTTGTCTGGCCGGGAATTACCACAGCAACTTTTACAACTGATCCAGAAAATCTTTACGTTGGAATATCTAGTGCCATCGGATTTCTTACCAATCCAGAGTTTGATGCATAGCCTGGATGAATTCTGCTTTAGTGCACCGCAATTTCTGCATCCAGCAATTTACTGTATCATCAGCCTATCTTTTGAAGAACGTTTTAATCTGCATGAGCTGAATGAGCATGTGCATGATATTGAGTTACTGTTTCGACATGCGCAGGAGCATCCTCATCTGTTAGGTTTCGCACGTCTGATGAACCGGGAAATGTGGAGGCGAGATGACCTGCTCAGCAAAAAACATTTTCTGGAACGCAACAACCAGCTATGGCAGAAAAAAGTTGCTAAATTACCGCTATTTGATTGCAGCCGTGTGGTGAACTGGTTATTCCGTCAATCAGCCGAAGTGCTGGACTGGATCAGCATGAATATCCAGCATAGTAGTGTGCGGGTTGCTGTGACCGCGATCAGTTTTTTGGATACCCATCAAGTGCACCCACAGGTGATTCTGGCGACTCTACAATACTTTCAGTATGTTTCGGCACGACTGTTTATTCATAGTGTTTATCAATATGCGATTGAACACAAATGGTTTCAGCATCCACAGAACCAGTCCGTGGTGTTAAAAGGTACACGTCAGTCGGTTAATGATCACCGCATTGCGATTAGTCCCTCAATTTTGTATCTGGATGAATGGATGGGCTTGATGCGGGATGTAGTGAATATGGATGATCAGAGCATCAAGAAAGTTTATCTAGGCTTAAGTCGGGTAATGCAGGCGTATCTGCAGCATCTACATAAAATCACCATACATTTACCAGAAACTGTACAGCAATATATTCATCCTTCAAACCAGCAGGATCGTGATTTCTATGCAGAATTACAACGTCACCGGATTAAGTTAAGCGAGTTTCGGCAGCTGTTCTATTTACAGGATGGTAATATCCGTGAATCAGTTTTTGACAGCTATGTGCGAGATTATCTGGCGGAATATCTTATTCAGCACACTCATATTTCAAAGAACCTGACTTGGAAAGGATTATTTAATCAGGCAGTGGCTTGGCATACCCAGATTCAGAAGCAGGAAATCATTGAGCGATTAAAAAAAGATTTTGCTTTGCGTGACTGGAAAAGTTTAACGACTGAGCCTTGTATTTATTATCGGGACTGGACATTCCAGGAGCTTAAGACCATCGACCAGATCATTGAGCAGACTAGGAGTTTTCGAAACTGTTTGGCTGCTAGCTATGCGAAGCGTATTATCGAAGGGGAATATGTGGCTTTTTATGTTAGTTATGGGAGCCTGTCTGTTCCATTATTGCTCGGCTGTAATGTGCAGGATAGGCAACTCATTTTTGATCAGCTGGAATACCCAAATAACCAAAAAGCTGAACCGCAATATATCCACATCGCTAAAGAATTTACTGACTGGTTGAATCAACGACTGGCTACGTCGTGTCGGGAAACAGATTTGGATGTGAATGCTTAACTTTTGCTGGAAAAGTCGTTAGGCTATAGCCGTTCTTTCACGGTATAGGTCATATGAAACAGGAAACTGCACTCAAGTTACTTAAAGCGGGCGAAAATGTATTTCTGACAGGCTCGGCTGGTGCAGGGAAAACCTATACCCTGAATCAATATATTAATTACCTCAAAGCGCGTAAGGTATCGGTGGCGATTACGGCTTCCACCGGTATTGCAGCGACACATATGAATGGCATGACCATTCACACCTGGGCTGGCATTGGCATCAAGGATTTTCTTTCTGAAGAAGACTTAAAGCGCATGAAAGAGCGCAAGTATTTGAAGGAACATCTGGAAAATGCACAGGTTCTGATTATTGACGAGATTTCAATGCTGCATGCCAAGCAGCTGAATCTAGTCAATCAGGTCCTCAAATATTTTAAAGAATCTGAAGAAGCCTTTGGCGGGATTCAAGTGATTGTGGCAGGAGATTTCTTTCAGTTGCCACCAGTCGGTAAAAATGAGGAGCGTAACCGCGACAAGTTCTGTTTTATGTCCGAAGCCTGGGTCGAAGCGAAATTTCGCGTCTGTTATCTAACTGAACAGCACCGTCAGGGTAATGACTATCTCAACGATATTCTGAATGCGATTCGTGCACAGGCGATTGGCCCGGAACATCGTGCAGCCTTACAGTCAACCCGCAACCAGAATATTGGCGAGACTTATACACGTCTATATACTCACAATATGGATGTGGACAGCATTAACTTCCGTCATTTGAATGAAATTGACAATGAGCCACGTCAGTTTGATGCGCGCTGTGATGGAAATGAAAAACTGATTGAAACCCTGAAATCTTCCGTACGAGCACCAGAAACCCTGAGTCTGAAAAAACATGCCAAAGTCATGTTTGTAAAAAACAACTTTGACTTGGGCTATATCAATGGCAGTCTCGGCGAGGTAGTGGGTTTTGAAGATGATGATGAGTTTGGAGTGCTGCCTAAGGTCAAGCTGACTGATGGTACAACGCTACTGGTCGAGCCAGAAACCTGGTCTGTAGAAAATGAAGCCGGTAAAGTGATTGCCAGCTTCCAGCAGATTCCACTACGTCTGGCCTGGGCAATTACTATCCATAAATCTCAGGGCATGACTCTGGAAGCTGCAGAAATTGACCTGAGCCATACCTTTGAAAAAGGCCAGGGTTATGTCGCACTATCCCGTCTAAAATCTTTAGACGGTTTAAGACTAAAAGGCTTTAATGAACAGGCCCTAGAACTGGATAGTCTGGCGATCAAAGCAGACCGACGTTTTCAGGAACTATCAGAAGAAGCTGAAATTCACTTCGAAAATATTGATCTGACTGTACAGCATAAAGCTTTTATCCGTCATTGTGGCGGTACATTGAATGAAACTGAAATTCAGCGTAACGAGAAAAAGCTGGCAAAAAATGGTGGTAAACAGAATTATGCGGCTGCAACACTAGATGAAACCCGAGCTTTATTTGAGGAAGGTTATGACATTCAGGATATCGCGACTGAACGTGGCCTGACCCCAGCGACGATTATCAATCACCTTGGTCGTCTGCAAAAAGAGCAGGGGCTGGATATTTCTGTCGCCCACCCGGGTGAAGAAGTGGTGGAGCAGGTGCGCAAGATTTATAAACGTCTGACTAAGCGTCAGGATGTTGATCATTTTAATGAGGATGGTTCTATCAAGTTGCGTCCAATTGTGGAATTGACCAGTCCGCGGATGGGCTATGATCAGGTGCGTTTGGCATTGCTTTTTGTGGAATAAGCTTTTGAAATTATATGTGCTTAATTAAGGTATTAATTTTTAAGTTGTGATGTGTAGCATGGCTTTTACTTTTGGCAGGGCAAAAGTAACAAAACCCCTTTGTTCGCTAGAGGACACGTCCTTGTGTCCCTAGCGAACGGCGACATCCATGTCGCTACATGTGATTTAACACTTTGCAGTTCTTAATTTTAGAATGTTAATTTTTAAGGATATTGCATAATTATGGTTGAAGATTTATTGCGTACTAATCAATAACGATAAAATCCCCGCCGCAATTAATGGTCCCACCGGCACCCCACGTAAGAATGCAACACCGGCCACTGTTCCAATTAATAAGCCTGCAACTATGTTTGGTTGGTTGGTCATCAGTTTGACACCACGTCCTCCCAACCAGGCCACAAAAACGCCTACTGCAATGGCGAGTAAAGATTTCCAGCTTAAAAATGATTTCAGGATGCTGTCACTAGAAATTTTGCCACTGGCAATCGGTGCCAAAACGCCAATGGTCAGAATGATTACCCCGATATTTAAACCATGCGCCTGTACATAAGGCAGTAGCGTTTCATGCAACGGCGTGATTTTTAAAACCAGTAAAACCGCTGCTGCAATCGTGACCGCGGTGTTATGACTAAAAATACCACAGGCCAGCAAAATCAGAAGAACGACTAAATTCAGATCAAATTGAGACATAAGAAGAAATAAGGAGGAAGAATCACACTATTGTAGACTTTTTTAGCAAGCGAGACGAATGCGGGATAAACTTGAATCAGCAAAGCTGCATTTCAGTATACAATAATAGTTGAATATACACGTAGAGATTAAGATTTATGCTTCTGGAAAAAATGTTGCAGTCACAGGGTTTTGGCTCGCGTAAACATTGTCAGCAATTGATTAAGAATGGGGCTGTTAGCATCCAGGGCGAAATCATAGATCATCCAAAGCATAAGTTCGATCTGAACCAGCTAGAATTTAGTGTGTATGGGGAAACCTATCAATACCGTGAAAAGGTTTATATTGCATTAAATAAACCACAAGGCTATGAATGCTCCCATCAAGCGACACATCATTTTAGTGTCTTTGACCTGTTTGATGATTTGCTTATGAATCGTGGGATTCAGTGTGTGGGGCGGCTAGATCAGGACACAACTGGGCTGCTTCTAGTTACTGATGACGGCCAGTTCCTGCAGGCTTTAACGCATCCGAAGAAACATGTGGCGAAGGTCTACCAAATGGAAACCTCTGATCCAATATCTGATGAGCAGATTCAGCAGCTTGAACGAGGGGTTGAACTACGGAATGAAAAAGGGATTTATGCTGCAACAGATGTAAAACGTCTGGATGAGAAACGCTTGCAAATGACCATTCATCAGGGAGTCTATCATCAGGTGAAACGGATGTTGGCTGCAGTAGGAAATAAAGTTGAAAAACTGCACCGTGCCCAGATCGGTCAGTTATCGTTAAACGATCTGTCAGAAGGTGAATGGATCTATCTCACCGAAGAGCAGGTGGCTCAGGCAAAATACCGTGAAGAATAAAACCTGATTTTTATTTCAGGAAACAATGGAAAGTGACAAATTCCTCATCCCGCATGAACCCCATTGATTCGTACAGTTTATGGGATTGAAAGTTATTTTTCTGAGTTTCCAGACTAATCCTCAAAGTATTTTCCTGTTTAGCAAATAAAATTGCGGTATCAATCAACTGTTTTGCTGCGCCATACCGGCGATAAGGTGGACTGATATAGACATCATCTAGTACATAATAGGTTGAACAGGCGACTGAAGAAAATCTTAAATAAAGCAGAATAAAGCCGGTAAATATATCATCCTTGGTATTGATGAAAATCACGGTCTGCTGGTCTTCAAAACGCTGTTTCAGGAACTGATAGGAAAGTTCCTGATTGGAAGATGCCCCATAAAACTGGCGATATTCATCAAATAATACTGAAAGTTGTTGCAGGTCTTCTACCTGAGCGCGTCGAACAAGCATTCAAAACTCCATGTCTGATTATTATTATGTACATGAAGCATAGCGAAGTTTGGGGAGCTGTAACGTATTAAATTGTTTGAAAATGCGACAGTGTTAAATTTTGTCACTCTCGCCGAGGATGGCATTCAGTTCTTCAAATAGGTCCAGATGATCATCATCGTTGTGAAGCGCTAGGCTTTCCTGTTCAGCACTATCAGCGACCAATGCAGGTGAGGCTAATGGCTTGTTTTCTGCCTGTTTGATTTTGCTGCGTAGCTTAATCAGCTGTTCCAGATTGATATTCTGGTTTTCAATCGAGAAGGGGATGGATTTAGTCAGGACGACCTGTTTGAAAAATAGTCGTACAGCTTGTGCTGGCGTAATCCCTAATTGTTTAAACACAGCAAAAGCTTGTTTCTTTTCTTGAGAATCCAAGCGTATTTGGTAGACTTCTGTTTTTCTCATAATATATTCAAGCGTTTAAATACTTAACTTTTCGCATTCATTTTAATCCATTACATTTGAAATACAATCCTTATACACTTAATTCTGAAAATAAATCGTAATGACAGACACATTACAATGTCAGTTCTTGCCTAGAAGAAAATTGCATCAGTTCTTTGCTCATCGGATCTATAAATTCAATATGTTTGGCGAGTAGTTGCAGTGGCGCAGAGAAGTCATCATCAGCTTTATGCTTAACGATAGGATAAAATGGATCATTCAGAATCGGGATGCCCAAAAAGTTTAAATGCACCCGCAGCTGGTGCTGTTTGCCGGTATGTGGTTTTAATTCATATTTAGCTAGGTGATCTTTATGCGTTAATAACGTGATTTCGGTTTCACTATTTGGTTCGCCGTCGAGAACCTGCATGGTATAGAAGGGCTCGCCCTTATCCATACGCAGGCGAACAGTATGTGGAAATTTTAAATCATCTCTATAGCCCGCAATGGCATGATAGGTTTTTTGCACCTGACGGGTCGCAAACAGCTGTTGATACAGGCCGCGTGAAGCGATATTTTTTGAGATGAGGACTACACCAGCCGTTTCCCGATCCAGACGGTGGATTGGTGTCAGATGTTCAATTCCAGTCTGTTTCTTGAGGCGCACCAGCAAGGTTTCCTGTACATATTGCCCGGTTGGACTCATGGTCAGGAAATGCGGCTTGTCGATCACCATAAAGTGATCATTTTGAAAAAGGATTTGGTGCTCAAAAGGTACATGAGTTTCATGCGCCAGAAATCGATAATAGAAACAGTGGCTATTCGCCTGAAATGGACTGTCTAGGGTTAAAGTATTGCCTTGTACATCATAGACCAGCCCATCCTGAAAACGCGACAGCCATTCGCTGGCTGTAATATGCGGAAACTGCTTGCAGAGATATTCATATACTGTTGCCGCATTGGACGGTTGCAGAAATACTTTGCTGGCACTGACGCCATTGAGCATGGGTGGAGTAAATTCAGCAGAAGTATTCATGGTGTCCGGTAAATCTGATCTGGAAACAAATGCTATGAAAAAATACAGTTTCTTCGGCCATGGAATAGGCTTTTAAACTGCGGCGATGCTATCATATTTGTTCCTTTGAATCATGTCGTGAGTCATATGCCTTATTCATTTAGCGTTTCCTTAAATCAAGAAGAAGATACCCAGCAGCTGGCCAAGGTACTGGCAGCCAATTTTACGACGGGTGTGATCTATCTGATTGGTGATCTGGGCGCAGGCAAGACCACATTGACACGTTATTATTTGCAACAGCTTGGTCATCAGGGTTCGGTAAAAAGCCCGACTTATACCCTCGTTGAACCTTATAACGTTCGGGGCAAAGATATCTTCCACTTTGATTTATACCGCCTGAATGATCCATATGAACTGGAATTAATGGGAATCCGTGATTATCTGGAAACCCCGAATGCATTATTTCTGTTTGAATGGCCATCCAAAGGTGGTGATGAAATTCCTGAAGCTGATCTGGTTATCGAAATTTTGAAATCTGAAGATGAGCTGACGCGTACTGCTACGCTGACCTCATCCAGTGCAGCACTACAACAGGCTTTGGAGCAGCAATTCCCACATGTCGAATGATTTAAGCGTACGCCGTATCCATACCCTTGATCCTGCGCTGGCCAACCAGATTGCGGCCGGTGAAGTTATTGAACGTCCTGCCTCCGTGGTCAAGGAGCTACTTGAAAATTCCATCGATGCCGGGGCAACCGAGCTGATTATCCGTGTGGAGCAGGGTGGCAGTACGCTGATTGAAATTATCGACAACGGTCGTGGTATTCATCCGGAAGACTTACCTTTAGCAGTGATGCGTCACGCCACCAGTAAAATCCAGACCTCTGAAGATTTACACGCGATTACTAGTCTAGGTTTTCGTGGTGAAGCACTAGCATCTATTGCAGCGGTATCGCGACTAACCTTGACCAGCAGTCAAGCAGAAGATGGAATTGGCTATCAGGTTGAAGTCAATGGCACCGCCTTTGATCATCAGGAAGTGCAACCGGTCGCGGCGTCTAAAGGTGCGCATATCCGGGTGCAGGATTTATTCTTTAATGTCCCAGCACGCCGTAAATTTCTGAAAAAGCCTGGGACTGAATTTGGACATATCGAAGAAATTGTACGCCGTCTGGCTTTGACCCATTTCGATATTCGCTTTGTGCTGGAACATAACCAAAGCCTCAAACTGAATCTGCCGATTGCGGATAGCGGTGAGCTGCGATTCCAGCGTGTACAACAGTTACTGGGTCGGCAGTTTACTGAAAATGCGTACTGGATCGATGCGGACAGTATCAATATGCGGCTGTCTGGCTGGTTAGGGCATCCATCCGATGCACGTGCACAGGCTGATCTGCAATATGTCTATGTGAATGGCCGTATCGTCCGAGACAAGACCATTTCGCATGCATTACGCATGGCCTATGATGGGATTCTGCATGGACACCAGCATGCAGCTTATCTACTCTTTCTGGAAGTGGATCCGGAAAATATTGATGTCAATGTACATCCAACCAAACATGAAATTCGGTTTCTGAATCAACGTGAAGTGCATGAATTTGTGCGTCACTATGCCAAGGAAACCTTAGCGCAGTTTCAGACCGCAAGTGCAGATCTGGCGCAAGCGATGAAGGTTGAAACTGAGTCACAACCGATTGCGCCACAGCCACGTTATCAGGAACAGTTTAGTCTGCATCAGGCAATGACAGCCTATCAGCCGGCAGCTGAACCTTATGCCATGCGTTCGCATACAAATGCACAAGCAAATGCAAGTTATGTAGAAGCAGAAGCTTCGGACGTATTAACTGATTTTGAATCATCACGTCCACAGACGGTGAATTACGCGCAGGATTACAACAAGTCTTATGCTGGTTCACAGCAACTGAATAATGCACTTAAAAGTTATCTGGCACCCCTTAGAGAAATGCCAGAAACAGAATTAAAAACAGCTAAACAGTCATTTAATGAACATCTGCAGCGAAAGGTGGATGAGCATCCGCTTGGAATGGCGATTGCCCAGCTGCACGGGATTTATATCTTGGCGCAAAACTCTGAAGGCCTGATCATTGTCGACATGCATGCAGCACATGAACGCATTGTGCTGCAACAGATGAAAGCGGCTTGGGATAAACCGGAATTCTGGTCTTCTCAGCAACTGCTCATTCCAAAAGTGGTGAATATCAGCCGCATGCAGGCCATGCGAGTGGAAGAGCTGAAAGAACAGCTAGCCCGCTTTGGTCTGGAGATTGATCAGTATGGCGATGAGCAGGTGATTGTGCGTGGTGTACCTGCGATTCTACTTAAAGCGGATTTTGATGCGTTGATACCTGAATTATTGAATGATCTAGATCCCAGTGATCAGGTACAGAGCTTGCAGCAGAAACGTGACCAGATTCTGGCGGGTATGGCCTGTCATGGTGCGGTACGTGCACACCGTATTTTAAGCCTGTCTGAAATGAATGCCTTGTTGCGTCAGATGGAACAAACCGAATTTGCCAGCCAGTGTAATCATGGTCGTCCAACTTGGCGTGCCTTCCCGCTATCACAGCTGGATAAACTTTTTGCTCGAGGAGAGTAGTTGTACATGTCAAATCAATTGCCGGTCATCAACCTGATGGGACCTACTGCAAGTGGTAAAACCGCTTTGGCATGTGAACTGTATGAGCAGGGTAATTTTGAATTAATTTCTGTAGATTCTGCGCTAGTGTATCGTGAGATGGACATTGGTACAGCTAAACCAACCAAAGCAGAACTGGAGCAATACCCGCATCATCTGATTGATATTATTAGTCCTCTGGAAGTGTACTCTGCAGCCAATTTTGTTGCAGATGCCTGTCGTCTGATTGATGATATGCATGCGCGTGGTAAAACTCCAATTCTGGTTGGTGGCACTATGCTGTATTTTAAAGCCTTGCTTGAAGGGCTCTCAGATAACTTGCCAAGTGCAGATTATGCAGTGCGAGCAGAAATCGAAGCGAAAGCAGCACAGGATGGCTGGGAAGCAGTGTATGCTGAGCTTTGCGAGGTAGATCCAATCGCGGGCCAGAAATTTAAAGTGAGTGATAAACAGCGTATTATCCGTGCTTTAGAAGTGTTTAAGCTCACCGGTCAGCCGATTACAAAACTACAAGCAGAGCAGCCAAAAAATCAACCTTATCGATACAATTTTTATAATTATGCGCTGATGCCAGATCGTCTAGAATTGCACAAGCGCATTGAAAAACGATTAGAAATAATGTGGAAAATCGGATTTTTAAATGAAGTCAAAGGATTGATGAAAAAATACGATTTTGATGAAAATCTCCCTTCTATGCGTTCTGTTGGCTATCGTCAAGCGATCGAATTTTTAAAAAACAGTGATCGAAGTCGTGAAAAACAGCGGGAAATGGAAGATAAAGCATTGTTTGCAACACGACAACTTGCAAAACGTCAATACACATGGTTAAGATCTTTGCAAGAAAAGCATAAATTTACAACATATTTTACAGCGCAGCAGGCGCAAGAAGACTTGCGAAACTGTTACGGATAAAGCAAAATTTACAGACTATCTTTTTTATAATTTTTATTTGAAAAATAGAGATAGTTTTTTGCGCTGATTTTAAAATTTTTTGGAGTTATAAAATGTCTAAAGGTCAAACTTTACAAGATCCGTTCTTGAATTCCCTTCGTAAAGAACGCATTCCAGTTTCTATCTTCCTCGTTAACGGTATCAAACTACAAGGTCATATCGAATCATTTGACCAATACGTTGTATTATTAAAAAATACTGTAAGCCAAATGGTTTACAAACACGCGATTTCTACAGTAGTTCCTGCACGTAACCCACGTCCTGCTGGTGCGCCTGCTGGTGCTCAAGGTGCTGGCTTCGGTGGTCAAGCTGGTGGCTTCGGCGGTCAACCTGGTTTTGGTGGTCAAGGTGGCTTCGGT
>NZ_JPQO01000180.1 GCF_000773685.1 Acinetobacter sp. HR7
ACGTGTCAAACGAACAAATAGAGCAGATAGAATTTGCACTCAACCATCGTCCTAGAAAAACGCTAGGTTGGTATACACCGAGTGAAGTTATGGCTGGTTTTTATACTGTTGCACTTGCCGCTTGAATCCGCCTGAAATAAAAAATCCCCATACCAGATGGGGATTTTTATATAAGTGTAATTATTCAGATTTAGGGACTTCACACTGTTCATCAGTACACTGTGGCGCTGCTGCTTGTGGGCCTTCTAAGGCTTTTTCCAATACCTGTACAAAGACTTCTTTGGGTTGAGCACCTGCTAGTGCAATACGTTGATCAAAGACAAAGAACGGCACACCCGTCACTTTGAGTTGGTCGCGTGCCAGCTCCTGATCAAACTTGACGAAATCTGCAAATTCATCTGAATCCAGCACATCATCGACTTCAACCGGATTTAGGCCAATACGTGCAGCAACATCTTCCAAAGTTTCACGCTCACCAATCGGCAGACCTTGAGTCATGTAACTATAGAAAAATGCTTCTTCAGCTTCATTGCCCAAGCCTTTGCTTTGTGCCAAGTGAATGATGCGATGTGCATTAAAGGTATTGCCGGAATTGGCACCTTCCCAGTTAAATTCAATGCCTTCAGCTTTGGCCATCTCAGCAATATTGCATTGCATCTCTTCAACTTCTGCAATGCTACGACCATACTTTTGTGCTAAACGTTCTGAATTGGAAATTTCCTGACGTGCTGGTGCTTCAGGATCTAACTGAAAGCTATGCCAATGCACTTCAAGCTCTACACCAACTTGTGCTGCAGCCGCTTCCAGACGTTTTTTTCCAATATAGCAAAAAGGGCAAACCACATCAGACCAGATATCTACACGCATGAAATTTCCTGAATATTCTCGTTAAAAGAAGTATGAGGGCGCAGTTGATAAATTTAAAGTCTATAATATTTTTAAGTATTTACTTTACAATTCCTCCAAAAATATGGAGGGGTAAAAATCCAGAAGATTTATGCAAATTAAATACCGTAATCATATAAAAAAATGCGTTGAAATTTTTTAAAAATATTTAATAAATCAATAAGATGAATGGTAGTGTCGGGTGTGTGAGAAAGTGCTATTTTCAATGATACGTACAATATCGTACGTGTCATTGAAGGCAGTCGTATGTATCGGGTCGTTTCTTGCATACTCATGATGATGGTCTTGGGTATGATGACTACTACGGCTAAAGCAGAATTCTATCGTTCATCCACTATGCAAGTGTTAGAAGATAATGCTTTGGCCAGGGTTACAGGGCAAGACAACTCAATTTAAACTGCAATGGATCCGCATCGTTTAGATGGACTTAAAATCATTGAGGCGTTAAACCAGTATGAACTCCATCAACAATAAGGTTTAAGCAGGCTGACAAGCTTTTTTTACCGTAATGCACAAGGGCAGCTAATTTTACAAATCAATCAAGAGGTGGTTTCCATTGGAATAATTGAGTTTCGATTATCTTTTGATGGGTTTGCTGATATAGGAGAATCGATCGCAAGTCAGATCCAATTCTTTTAACCCTCCCAATAAAAAACGCCCCGAAGGGCGTTTTTTGATGATGCGATTAATTATGCAGATTTCGCTTCTTTCGCAGCAGGACTTAACATAGAACCTGTTGCTTCAAAGTTTTCATGCCAGCTTAATGCTTCATTTAGCAGGTGAGGGGTTTGACCACCTTTTGCACAGGCACGGTCGAAGTAATCATTCAGTGCATCTTTGTACATTGGGTGTACACAGTTATCGATGATGGCACGAGCACGCTCACGAGGTGCCAGACCACGTAGGTCTGCCAGGCCCTGTTCAGTAACCAGTACGTCAACGTCATGACCGGTGTGGTCAACGTGAGATGCCATTGGGACAACTGAAGAGATGTCACCGCCTTTCGCAATAGACTTGGTCACGAAGATTGCAATGTGTGCGTTGCGTGCGAAGTCACCTGAACCACCGATACCGTTCATCATTTTGCTACCGCAAACGTGAGTAGAGTTCACGTTACCGTAGATATCGAATTCAAGCGCAGTATTGATCCCGATAATACCTAGACGACGTACCAGCTCTGGGTGGTTTGAGATTTCTTGTGGACGAAGCACAAGTTTGTCTTTGTATTGCTCAAGGTTGTTAAATACTTTTTCGCCGTATTTTGCAGAAAGAGTAATAGAGGAGCCTGAAGCAAATTTCATTTTACCTGCATCGATCAGGGCAAAAGTACAGTCTTGCAGTACTTCCGAGTACATGATCAGGTCTTCAAAGTTAGATTCTTTCAGACCAGTCAATACTGCGTTGGCAATTGAACCAATACCTGCCTGAAGTGGGCCAAGGTTTTTCGGTAAACGGTCTGCTGCCACTTCTTTTTCGAAGAATGCGATCAGGTGGTTGGCAATAGATTGAGTCTCATCATCCGGTTCAGTCACAGTTGATGGAGAGTCGTGGTATTCACCGTTAAATACGATACCGACAATCTTAGATGGATCAATATTGATTGCATGGGTACCAATACGCTCATCTACTTGAGTCAGTGGAATAGGTTGACGTGTTGGACGATAAGTTGGGATATAGATATCGTGTAAGCCTTCAAATGCTGGGCTTAAGTTTGTGTTGATTTCTACAATGACTTTTTCTGCAAAAATGGCAAAGCTTGCAGAGTTACCAACCGAAGTTGTAGGAATGATGCCGCCGTCTTCAGTGATCGCGACTGCTTCAATCACTGCTACATCTGGTTTTTTCAGCTGCTGGTTACGCATTTGTTCAACAGTTTCAGACAAGTGCTGATCGATGAACATCACTTCGCCTTTGTTGATGGCTTTACGTAAAGTGTTGTCTACCTGGAATGGCAGGCGACGTGCCAATACACCGGCTTCTGTTAGTTGTTTGTCCAGGTCATTACCCAGAGAGGCACCAGTGATAAGAGTAATCTTTAATGGGTTAGCTTTTGCCTGCTGCACCAGAGCCAGTGGAACCGCTTTCGCTTCGCCTGCACGGGTGAAGCCACTCATACCTACAGTCATGCCATCTTTGATGAACTGGGCTGCTTGTTCTGCACTCATTACCTTATTGTGTAGGGATGCTAAACGGATACGGTCTAAAGACATTTGAACTCTCTTAAATTCCTGAACACTGATACGGATTGTACCGATCAAAAAAAGTATTTTGCATAGGTGTTAGGCTAAGGTCTAATTTTTTAGCTAAATAACAGTATAAAAAACCATGATGATTTTTAATATATTGATTAATATATATTTTATATGAAAGGTGAAATAAAATCGAAAGTTTAAATGTTTAAATATTAAGCTGTCGTTAAAAATGATCAGTGATAGTTTGGCGGATTTTTTCTAGTGTCGTTGGCTCAGTCGGAGTCTCTGATTCATCCTGATTTAAGGGTAGTGAAATAATCGCTTCAAGGCCGCCTTCGGGACGATTATGAATATGTAATTCACCGGAATGGATGTCTACGATCCGTTTGACAATGGCTAAGCCTAAACCGCTACCTTGCACGGTACGCGCGGAATTTCCACGCACAAAAGGTTGCATTAAATCTTCAATCTGGTCTTCAGGAATACCTTCACCATGATCTGCGACTTTGATCAGTAATCGATCCTGATCAGTATGGGCGGAAAGCTCGATGGGTTCGGCACCATAGCGTTTAGAATTATTAATTAAGTTACCAATCAAACGCTTAAGTGACATACTACGTGCCTGAATCAGGGGCAATTCCTGTGGAGTAAAACGGATATCGAGTGGCTTAAACTGGGTTACCAGTTCTTGTAATAAAGTATTGACGTTGGTTTCCTGAGGTTCTTCATCCGATCCATCCCGCATATAGGAAATGAACTGATTTAAAATTGCATCCATATCCTCCACATCATAAATCAAACCTTCTTTCAGAAAATCTTCATCTGGCATCATTTCAGCACTTAGACGGATTCGGGTTAGGGGAGTACGCAGGTCATGAGAGATCCCGGCAAGCATGATACGGCGATCACGTTCAGTCTGATCCAGCGTATAAATCATCTGGTTAAAGGCATGGTTCACTTGACGGATTTCTAGCGGACCGTGGTTGGTATCCAGATAAGGTGCTGAGCCAGTTTTACTATAGCTGTTTGCGGCATTCTGTAAACGACGTAGAGGGCGATTCAGCTGACGAACTAAGGTCAGAATGATGATACCGGCAATCAGTGGAATACCCAGCAACCAAGCAAAAATGAGTTCAGGACTATAGTTGGCATAGGTTTTTAGTGGTTCACGTACCCAGTTGCCATTCATTTCAGGGGTTTGGATCCAGATGCGTGGACTTGGCTTGAACTGGAAATAAACGGTTGCTTCTTGAATGCGAAGTTCATTAGCCAGCTTTTCCTCAATTTTATTGGTAAAAAACTCAGCAATGACTTTTTCACGAATATTGGGAAATTGCTTAGGATTAGTGATGTATTCAATGCCAATGCGGTTTTTTAAGTAAGCATCGATATCCACTTCCTGATCATGGTGATACATGCGTAAGTCAGGGTTATGTAGAATTTCCAGTTCAACAGCGAGATAGCGTGCATGGTGCTGAATTTCTGGAAGATACAGGGTGCGCCAAAAGAACCACATCGACATAAACAGGCTAAATAGCACCACAAATAGAACCAGGACAGCCGTGCGCATAGCGGCTGAACGCGGTTTGATCTTGTCGAGAAAACGTTCCCAAGGGGTGCGTTTCTTTTCTGAATAACGGACAAAATCAGTAAATTCTTGTGGGTCGATGGGGTCGAGTTTCACACCAGCATCCTGTAGGCATTAAGTAGTAAAAATATTGTTAGAGAAAAAATTGCCACTTTTGCCTTTGATTAAGGAAATTGAATTTTATTTTAGAACAAGTAGAAATAGTTACTTAAATTAGCTATGCCATTCGCTGGTTCAGTCCTCTTTAAAAAATAAAATTTAAGTGGGAAGATAACGAATAGCATGAGGGACATTAAACATAAATTTAATAGTCCCTTTTTATTTCTTTTAAATTATTCAGCACCATCTGGAACGAAGACGTAACCGACACCCCAAACTGTTTGAATGTAACGCGCACGAGCCGGGTTCTCCTCGACCAGACGACGCAGGCGAGACACCTGAACATCAATCGAACGTTCCATGGCACCCCATTCACGACCACGCGCCAGATTCATAAGCTTGTCACGTGTCAGTGGTTCACGTGGATGTTGTACTAGGGCTTTTAGAACGGCAAATTCGCCAGTGGTTAAGGTTACGACTTGACCTTCGCGGGTGAGGGTGCGGGTAGATAAATCCAGTGACCATGGACCAAAGGAAACGACTTCCATTTGTTGGCTTGGCGCGCCTGGAACTTCACGTACTTGACGACGTAAGATGGCACGGATACGTGCGAGTAACTCATTTGGGTTAAATGGTTTTGGCAGGTAATCATCAGCGCCAGCTTCCAGACCGGCAATACGGTCTGAGTCGCTGCCACGTGCAGTGAGCATAATAATCGGGGTGTCGATATTGGATTGGCGTAAACGACGACAGATACTCAGACCATCCTCAACCGGAAGCATAAAATCGAGCACGATCAGAGAGAACAGTTCCCGCTGCAACAGTCGATCCATCTGGGTTGCATCATGCGCTGTTTTGACTACAAATCCTTTATCTTCCAGAAAGCGCTGCAGCAAAGTACGTAAACGGACATCGTCATCGACAACCAGAATGCGTTCTACCCGATCGGTTTCGGTATGTACTGCATCGGATTTTTCAGCGGGTACAACTAAACTCATGAGGTGCTCCTTTATTCTTTATTGTCGTCTTAAACAAAAACTAAGTGATGTCTTGAGTATACGATTCATTTATAACGATTGACTATGCTCTAAAGCAACAAAAATCGCAGTTAAAATCAAGGTGTAGATACCAAATATATACATCTCAGGGCGAAAAGTTTCGCTTTTATTGGCCTATTTGCATGAGGGGATATCGTGACTCATCCATTATTCATTTCAGCACATCTGACAACTGATATAATTCCTTGAGCTAAATTAATAAAAACAATTGTGGATTTTATAGACCTGGTCTTTATAATCATGCCATTTAGTACTTATCCTTGTGGGATCAAACACGATGACTGACTTAGTTCAGCAGTTGGCAAAAGAACTTGCCGTACGTCCAAATCAAGTAGAAGCTGCCATCAAATTGATTGATGAAGGTGCCAGTGTTCCATTTATTGCACGTTACCGTAAAGAAGTAACACAGGGCCTAGACGATACGCAACTTCGCCAGCTCGACACACGTTTATCGTATTTACGTGATTTGTTTGAACGCCGTGAAAAGGTGATTGAATCACTAAAAGAACAAAATAAACTGACTGATGATTTATTGGCGCGTGTCAATGCCGCTGAAACCAAGAATGCACTTGAAGAGATCTATGCGCCGTACCGTCCGAAGCGTACTAGCAAGTCTTTCAAGGCGAAAGAAGCTGGTCTTGGTCCAATTGCAGAACGAATTTTCCAGGAAGAAGTTGATCCGGCAGAAGCACTGGCTGGCTTTAGCCATGAAGATTATCCGGATCTGGAAAGCCAGCTCGATGCCATCCAGCACATTCTGATTGATGAGTGGGCGCAGAACATTGCGCTGACTGCTGAACTGAAAGCGACATTTGCAAAAACTGCCATTTTAAAAAGTTTAGTTGCCAGCGATGAGAAAAAAGAAGTCGGTAAAAAATTCCGCGATTACTTTGATTTTTCAGAAAGCCTAAACAAAGTTCCTTCGCACCGTTTATTGGCGATGCTGCGTGGCCGTCAGGAAAATGTCCTAGGCTTAAAAGTGGATGGTGAAGATGAAGCACCATTGGCGCGTATTGAAACCGAATACAATCTGGATGCGATCCAGCCACAATCCCGTCAGGATTTCCTGAAACAGACTGCAAAACTGTTCTGGCTCGGTAAAGTACGTCCAACGGTTGAACATTCTTTATTGACTGAAAAACGTCTGGCAGCAGAAGCAGAAGCGATGCAGGTGTTTGCTGAGAATCTGCGTCATTTATTATTGTCTGCACCAGCTGGCGCACGTACCACACTGGGCGTCGATCCGGGGATCCGTACTGGTGTGAAACTGGCTGTGGTAAATGAGTCAGGTGATGTACTGGCACATAGCACGATTTATCCATTTGCACCAAAAGAAGATAAAGAAGGTTCACTGGCTGAACTGGTACGTCTATGCCGTGAATTCAATGTCGACCTGATCGCGATTGGTAATGGTACCGCAAGCCGTGAAACTGAAGCACTCATTGCTGAAATGATGGCTGCCAATACGGATCTAAACCTAACCCGTGTTTCTGTATCAGAAGCAGGTGCATCAGTCTATTCAGCATCTGAATTGGCATCTCAGGAATTGCCTGAGCTGGATGTATCTATTCGTGGTGCAGTATCGATTGCACGCCGTTTGCAAGATCCCCTGGCTGAACTGGTGAAGATCGATCCTAAATCGATTGGTGTGGGTCAATACCAGCATGACGTCAACCAGACTGGTCTGGCTCAAACGCTGGAAGCAGTTGTTGAAGATTGTGTGAACTCGGTCGGTGTCGATGTGAATACAGCATCGGCGGCAATTCTGGGTTATATCGCGGGTCTGAATAAATCGATTGCGCAGCAAATCGTGGAATTCCGTAAGGAAAATGGCCGTTTTGACAACCGTCAGGATCTGAAAAAAGTACCGCGTTTAGGTGAACGTACTTTTGAACAGGCAGCAGGCTTCCTGCGCATTCAAAATGGTTCTGAGCCATTAGATGCATCTGCAGTGCACCCAGAGTCTTATGAACTGGTGAATAAGATTGTTGCTTCTAAAGCTACAACTGTAAAAGACATCATCGGCAATACTGAAATTATTCGTCAGGTCAATGCTGAAGAATTTGTGGATGATAAATTCGGTCTGCCAACGATTCAGGATGTATTGAGCGAACTGGAAAAACCGGGTCGTGACCCGCGTCCAGAATTCTGTACTGCGAAGTTCCGTGATGACATTACTGAAGTGGCGCAGCTGACTGAAGGTATGCAGTTGGAAGGTGTGGTGACTAATGTCACCAACTTTGGTGCATTCGTGGATGTTGGTGTGCATCAGGACGGTCTGGTGCATATTTCTGAACTGGCCAATGAATTCATTGCTGATCCACATAAAGTGGTGAAACCAGGTCAGATCGTTCAGGTTCGTGTCTTAAACGTGGATGTAGAACGTAACCGTGTCAACCTGTCGATGCGTCCAGAAGGCTCAGAAGCACATGCGAAAGCACCACGTCAGCCACGTCGTGAACAGAATAATGAACAGCGTGGTGAGCGTAAGCCTCAAGGCAAGCGTCCACAGCAGGCACGTGGTGAACGCCCGCAAGGCAAGAAACCACAATCTAAGCCACAAGAAAACAAGATTGGTGGTTTAGGTGCATTGTTATTACAGGCCGGGATTAAAGGTTCGAAGTAATTTTTAAGCATCAAAAAAACCTCCCGAGTGGAGGTTTTTTTTATTGAATGTTTCTTATGAATTGATAATCGGTACGATCCAGCTACAGATAATTAGCATAATGCCCAGATGACCTAATTTACGTGTCACATAGACCAGTTTAGAAGGCGCTTGTTCCAACTGTCGTGCATATTCTTCCAGACTTAAGCCTTGCTTGTTGCGACTGATAAAAAGAAACACACCCAGATCAATACAGATCAGGATCGTACCAATATCTGCGACCAGTTCCATCAATTCAAATTGCTGGGTATATAGCGCCATACCCACGCTATAAATCAAATAAACGCCAAAGGCTAAACATGCATATTGCAGGACAACTAAAAATTTCTGCATAAATCTCAACAATTCAAAAATAAAAAACAATTCTGTCCCTTAGTTCGGGGCAGGGTAGGCAATTACAAGGGTTGCATCACTTCAGCGAAGCGCTGTTTCTCGACCAGTTCCAGGAATTCATCACCTAGACGTTGGCTTTCGGCAATACAGGCTTTCCAGAGCTGGATGCGTTGCTTTTGATCCAATCCTTTTAAGGTGAAGTCCTTGCGGTCTGGCAAACGTCCCAGCGGCAAGCTTTGTAGATATTGCTGTGAGGGAGAGATGAGCAAAGTTCGTGCCTGATTTTCAGGAGTGGCCGTGCGTTTAAATAGTTTATCGAACCAGCCCGGCGTAATACTGTCGGTAAAGTGTGGATAGAGCACAAGACCATCGGTTTCGAAAGGCAGGTCAATATGATAGTCAATCAGGCCACCATCCCGGTAGCTGCCTTGTGGTGCATCTGGAATTTCCCGAATGGCTGCCATCACCCCTGGAATCGAGGCAGAAGCCATCAGCCATGGCAATACATTTTGCTCCGTTAGAGTCTGATAATGGGTACTAAAGTCATCATCCGTAATTTTAAATTGAGAGCCCATCCTCGGTTGACTGATCACACGCTGCATAAAATGGCGGCTATGACGACGCCCTAGAGCAGTTGTGCCTACAATTCCTGCTACAGAAGCGAGTAAAGGAAGGGCTTTATCACTCTGGAAAATATGCTGGGCTTTAATCGAAAGTACCGCCAGGTGGTAGTCAGGGTGATTGACTAGCTCAGCTTCTTTACCTTGAACCAGGGTTTTCAGCATGTCATAACAGATGTCACTCACTTGCTGGCGGCTCATTTTTTTATGAAAACTTAGATTGGTATATAACTCACCGAGTAACTCAGTACCTTGTTTAGCACCATGTGCTGCAATACTAGCGAAACGCCAGCTACCAATAGAAGAACCAATTAAGGTACACCGTTGCGGAGCACGTTGTAGGAAATCGCCAAAAATCGCCTGATCCAGACCCTGAATGCCAATACCCTTTGGGCCGCCTGCCGCACCGGGAATAATCTTGACCTGTGCTGGCTGTAAACCTTCCTTCAAAATCATTTCTCGTGCTAAATGACCAGCACGAATGGTAAGGGCGGGAGCAGGTTTCTGTAAAATCTGGATCATGACACCGCAATTAAAATTTAAAGTGAGGTTATTTTAAACCAAAGTGTATTCAGTCCAATGGCGAGAAGTATTCGAAGGTGACTTGAAAGTCATTAGGGGATGAAAAAGCTTGAACAGATCAAGATTTTTTAAATTATTTAGCAATCCGCCAGACTGCAAGAATGCTTACCAGTACAATGAGAATGACTGAGATAAACCAAGGCGAAATAATGGCAATCGTCAGTAGAATCGCCATGATACTGCCAAAAATCCAGCTGCGTTTTTGCTGATGTTCCATTTGTAAACGCATGCTTTGTAATTCATTGAGCTGCTTGGCATGCCAGGCAGACTGATTTTTAAGACCATTCAGACTATCAATCATTAAAGTTGGCAGGTCTTGAGCACCCAGCAATAAATCAGGGATTTTCTGTCCGAGTTCCTTGATATTCTTTTGCGGATTCATCTGGGCTTTAACCCAATCGGTCAGGATTGGTTTCGCCAGACTCCAGATGTCCAGTTCTGGATACAGATCAGTACCCAAGCCTTCCACATGGACTAATGTTTTCAATAACAACATCAGTTGTGGTGGAATTTCCAAGTGAAAACGACGGGCAATATCCATCACCTGAATCAGAATGCCGGCAAAATCCAGCTCATGCATCGGTTTAGACACCATTGGTCCCACAGTACGGCGCATTTCACGGGCCAAAGCATCCTGATCAGTACCTGGTGGAATCCAGCCCGCCTGATGCACAATCTGGATCAGCTGCATAAAGTCGCTATTCATGACCGCCAGCAACATGCGTGCGACCGTCATCTGGTCATGTTTGGACAGCTCACCCATAATCGCACAGTCCAGCGCAATAAAGCGTGGATTGGCCGGATTGATGGTTTCTACAAAGACATTGCCCGGGTGCATGTCGGCATGGAAGAAGTTATCACGGAAGACCTGGGTAAAGAAGATGGTCAGCCCTTTACGCGCCAGATCGGCACGATCCATGCCCAGCTTGTCAAAGGTTTCGACATCCGAGATCGGTACACCGGTAATGCGTTCAGCAACCAGCACATCCTTACTGTCCATATAGACTTCAGGGACATACATCATACTCGAGCCAGTGAAATAATGGCGCATACGGCGGGTATTGTCGGCTTCCAGCGTCAGGTCCAGTTCATTCAGAATGATCTGGCGATAGTCCTGAATAATTTCATTCAGGTGCAGGGCTCGGGCCGCTTCCAGACGCTTTTCCAGAAACTCACCCAACCAGCTGAGAATCTCAAAATCCTGCAGAATCTGTTTGCGGATGTTAGGACGGGTGACTTTGACAATCACTTCACGGCCATCATGCAGGGCGGCAGTATGCACCTGCGCAATCGATGCAGCAGCTAATGGCTGAGCATCAAAACGGGCAAACAGGGTATTTACATCAGCTTTCAGGGATTCCTGAATGCGCATTTTCGCTAGATCATTGTCGAATGGCTTGACCTGGTCTTGTAGCAGGACCAGTTGTTGTAGCACTTCAGGTGGAATCAGGTCGCGACGGGTAGATAGCAATTGACCCAGCTTGATCGCTAGTGGTCCCATTTCCTCCAAAGCTTCTTTCAGCTTGAGCGGATTCTTGCGTTCACGACTAGACCATGCTGCCGGATGCATACGAATCAGGGACAGCACATGACGGGCTTTTTCAGGGAGTTCATCCGCAGGAAACAACGTATCGAGTCGATAGTGCGCGGCAATGCGCCAAAGTTCGAGTAAACGTGAAACGTGCGGAATCATATAATGTTGTACCTAGTTCTGGGTTGAATCTTGTTGCTGTTCAATCTGCTGTTGAAGCTGGCGAATCTTGGCTTCAACACGATCAATATTCTGATTAAGTATACGCGTATCTTGCTGTAAATCATCCATTTGCCAGCGTGCAGCAAACAGGCCACTGTCTTCTTTCAGGGCATCTTCAGCAAAGAATAGACCACTTTGTAGCGTGCGTTTCAGTTGTTTTGGTGCCAGTTGCAGCTTGCCAATTTCATGAGCAAGCTTTGGTCCGATCCACGGGCTGAGATGGGCAGCCAGATCCGGTTCAGCTTGCTGCATGATGCGCTGGATTTCCTGCAAAAGCTTATAGTCACCTTGTACTGGAATCGTGCCAATTTCATCGGAAAGCAGCAGTTTGAGTAGTTCGACTACATTGCTGACCTGTAAGGTCGCAGTAGCTTCAGGAATCTGCGTATCCTGAGCTTCATAAGGACGCTGTTCGAAGATTGAAGGCGTTTCTGTATGTCCGGTCGGTGTAGGTTCCAGACGAATTTTGCCATCATCAAAGAAGACATCGACAGAAAGTTGTGGTGAGGCAATCACTACACGCAGCATTTTGCCCGCCAAAGCATTGAACTGAATGCGGGTAATCGCATCCAGATCAATGTAATGGTGGATCACACGTTCAATGGCACCGAGTGCCAGAATTGACCACATGAATAAAAACCTTAGAGTTTAAAACCACGGTGAACGGCAACGATACCACCTGTCAGGTTGTGGTAGTCACAGTTTTGGAAGCCAGCATTTTCCATCATGCCTTTCAGGGTGCGTTGGTCTGGGTGCATACGGATCGATTCAGCCAGGTATTTATAGCTTTCCGAATCGTTGGCAACCAGTTTGCCCATCAATGGCAATGCAGTGAAGGAATACAGGTCATATAGTTTGGCAAATGGTTCGAAGACTGGTTTAGAAAATTCCAGTACCAGCAGACGGCCACCTGGTTTCAGTACGCGATACATTGCAGCCAGGGCTGCATCTTTGTCAGTCACATTACGTAGACCAAAGGAGATGGTCACCAGATCAAAGCTGTTGTCTGCAAATGGTTCCAAAGTTTCTGCATTGGCCAAGACGAAATCAACATTAGTACAGCCAGCATCAATCAGACGGTCACGACCAACATTTAGCATAGATTCGTTAATATCGGATAAAACCACATGACCTGTTGGACCCACTTCACGGCTAAACACTTTGGCCAGGTCACCAGTACCCCCGGCGATATCCAGCACGTGCTGACCGCGACGTACGCCTGACATATTGATGGCGAAACGTTTCCACAGGCGGTGAATGCCGAATGACATCAGGTCATTCATGATGTCGTATTTGCTGGCGACTGAGTGGAATACTTCTGCCACTTTCTGGGCTTTTTCTTCACTGCTTACGGTCTGATAGCCAAAGTGCGTAGTTGGGCCAACATTACCGGTATTGGCACCACGTGGCAGGTTATATTTCGGTACGGTGCCAGTCACAGGCGTATCGGTCAGGCGTTGTTCTAAAGATTGTTGCTGACCTTGTGGCGTGCCTTGTGGCAATGGTGCAGTTAAGAATGGGCTCACTTTGTCTGTTTGTTGTGCCGACTCGGGTGCAGGGGTAGGCGTGGTATTTTCATTCGACATTGGAGTCACTCCTAACGTATCAATAGGGTTAAGCTTGCATTCTTGCATGGACTGCATAATGACAGATTCTAAGAAGTTATACAGCAATCATCATGCAATTGTTATGAATAATATACAGAAAAAAGCCGATTTAGATGAAATCCTAGTCAGAAAATCAATTAAAAATGAGCACAAAACGCCATGCTTTACAGCATAGAGTATGCACGCTATCAGACCTTGATCACTATAGTTGAATCTTTTAAGGAGGCAAAAAATTAAAAATCTTTTGTAGGTTTTAGCTGACACGGATTCCGGTTTTTAGCGGCTGTTTGCTCTACTTGAAAATTCATATGATAAGTTCATCAGGAACAGGATGTTCCAGACAATAAGAACAATAGATAATGACAAGGAAAGTAAGGCACGACAGGAGTTATGCCAAGCGAACCCATACGAAAAACCTCGGCAGGATGCCGGGGTTTTTCATTTTGTACGTCAGGATTTTTAAACATCCGGTAGCCGGTAAATAAACTTGTGCTTGCCATAACGAATGACAAACTGTTTCAGGTCGTAATACAGGCCATCACCTAAGGCATGATTTCCGCATTCTACCGAGATAATTCACTCTTTATCTGTGGTAATTACCAGATGGAAATGCCCGATTTTTAACGGACATTGCAGTTCATGGATTAATATAACCTGTCCATAATCATCTTGACTCTTATAGAGATCTATCTGGATGTCTTCAGCGGCAATCTGATAGTTGCTGGATGATCTCGGGTTTATTTGCACATTGCCGCGAATAGATGACTGTTTGTACCCCATTTAAGTTCTCCAGATATTTGTTTACGTGGGTACATCCCAAAAACACCAAGATATACGGCTATATGAATAACATGCAGGGCGATTGAATGGCTTTGACTATCAGGTAAATAATTTCTGTAAATTTTGCATAACTTTTATTGTTTTATTGAATATAGATTTAAAGAATTATTCTGTTTTATTTCTAAATAATCAGATCTTGAGCTTATTTTAATTTTCTTTGAAATAAGATTCTTTTTAATGCTCATTGCTGGGAATTAAAACAATCAGGCAAAGCTTTGTTTACCTGATTTGTAATATGGATATGTTTAGATTATTCCAATTTATTTAGAATTAACGGAAAGGATTTGGGTCGCCAGCATGCACACGCTCAATAATACTGCGCTCCATTGTGGTAAAGTCGCGCACAAATTTTTCTGCGGACTTGAGTGGCTTCATCGCTTGGAAACCTTCCTGCATAAATTCATACATCACGTCAAAACGGTATTTTTCAGCGGTGCCCTTACACATCTTGAATGCGGTCTGCACAATGAAGGAATGCATATATTTGTCTAGGTGAGCACCGAGCTGATCCAGCATATCCAGCTGCTTTAAACGGGCACTGCCTTGATCTAGCTTTAAATAAGTCACCCGCATGATCTCGTCATTTAGAGCTTCGGTTGGGTGATAATCTTCTAAGAGTTGCTGGGCGACCTGTTCATCCAGTTGCACCGCAAAAATGGCCAGTTCAATCGCGTGTGTACCAGTTTTTACCGCATTATCCGGAATTAGTTTTTCTGCTTTATGTGCATAACGGGTCAGGCGGGCAATCTGTTCTGCCAGTGCATCAAAGTCAGGTCCACCATACAGACGGTTCAGGAAATATTCTGACATCAATACATTCTGTTTTTCCGCAAACTGCTGGGCATGAGTATGCTGCATGCGCTGTTTCTGCCACAGTTGCACATCCTGCAGGCGACGTTGCAGTTCCGGCTGCTTGTGATAGTTCAGTTGATAATAACGTTCCAGGAGATCGTCTAAAACCGCAAGTTTGGACATGGGAAGTTCAAAGATGATGAATAGGATGCGGGGAATCTTAGAACGAGTTGTCGGCATACGCCATGACAAATTGACGGGCTGAGCTGAATTTGCAGCCAATCTGGCGAAAACATCGGCAAAAAGATCGTTTAAAAATCGTAGCCATTGCTATCCACTGGCTGAAAAGCCTGCCTATACTGCATTCAGGAACTAGAAAAACAGAGCAGATTATGGCTACAGAACAGCAACAATTTCAGCTGCTTGAAGAAGATGAATTGTCGGTCAAATTGATCGACGCACAATATGCCCTGAAAGATACCCGTGGACAGAAAAATGCTAAAAGTCTGGTGGTGCTGGTTAATGGAATTGAACTGGCGGGTAAGGGGGAAGCGGTCAAACAGCTCAGAGAATGGGTTGATCCACGTTATCTGCGGGTAAAGGCGGATCGTCCGCAGCCACTGGCAGAAACCCAGACCTTCTGGCAGCCTTATGCGCGTTTTATTCCAGCCGAAGGGCAGATCATGGTGCTGTTTGGCAACTGGTATACCGATTTGCTGAGTACCGCCATGCATGTGACTCGTCCGATGGATGAAGGCATGTTTGATGATTATGTGGAACGCATGCGTGCTTTTGAACAGGACCTGAAAAACAATCATGTTGATGTGGTAAAGGTCTGGTTTGACCTGTCCTGGAAATCATTACAAAAACGTTTGGATGATATAGATCCAAGCGAGATGCATTGGCACCGCTTGCATGGTCTGGACTGGCGTAGCCGTAAACAATATGACACGATTCAACGTTTACGTCAGCGTTTTAGCAAGGACTGGATCATTATTGACGGGGAGGATGAAACCCAGCGTGACCAGCAGTTTGCCCAGACTATTCTGGCAGATCTGGAGCATTGTCCGGAACACCCGAGTAAGGGTAATAAAAAATGGCAACAGGCAGTTATTCCTGAGGCGTTACACCAGCCTTCCCGCGAACAGGCGGATCAGGCAACTTATAAGGATGAACTAAAGAAACTGACCCGTCAGGTCGCCAGTGCCATGCGTATGGATCGCCGGAATATAGTCATCGTATTTGAAGGCATGGATGCTGCGGGTAAGGGTGGGGCAATTAAGCGCATTGTGAAAAAGCTGGATCCACGTGAATATGAAATTCATACCATCGGTGCGCCAGAAAAATATGAGTTACGCCGTCCTTATTTGTGGCGTTTCTGGACCAAACTTCAGCCGGAGGACAAGATCACCATTTTTGACCGTTCCTGGTATGGGCGGGTGCTGGTGGAACGGATAGAAGGCTTTGCCAGTGCGGCTGAATGGCAACGCGCTTATGATGAAATTAACCGTTTTGAATATGACCTGAGTCAAGCACAGACAGTCATCATCAAGTTTTGGTTAGCGATTTCCAAAGAGGAACAGGCGGAGCGCTTCAAGGCACGTGAGCAGACCCCGCACAAGCGCTTCAAGATTACCGATGAAGACTGGCGCAATCGGGAACGCTGGGAAGATTATCTGCAGGCGGCGGCAGACATGTTTGAACGCACCAGCACCAAGCTAGCACCCTGGCATGTGATTGCTACCGATGACAAGAATATTGCGCGTCTGGAAATCATGAAAACCATTTTAAAACAGCTTGGAGGCGCTTAGGTCTTCAAGCTGTTTCTGATATAAAAATATAAGAAGGTCAGGCCGAAACTATACAGTCCGTGCCTGCTGTTTTTGCTGAATATTCTTAGCCAGTTTATAGGAATCTTCGACATGGGCCTCAGCTACTTTCTTCATCACATAATAGCCCAAACTGGCTGCAATCAGCTGACCACCGAGTGGAATGAACTTGGTCACCTGCTTGGTGATGTATTTGGCGGCGACATTATTGATGGATTTTTTCACTGCCGTGCGCGCCACCACCAGACCAGAAAATTGTACGCCACGTTTACGTAATTCATCCCATTGAACCTGCTTGGTTTTTGGATTAAATACACTGACTTGTTCAGGTGCCAGACCGAATCGGGCGTTGATTTCCGGCAGGAGCTGTGACAGGATGCCGACATCGATCACCACGTCGAGAAAGGGTACTGGAATTACGGCTGCGCCTGCAGAAACATAGGCACGTTTCTTAATCAGCTCCAGGCACTCTTCACGGATCTGTTCTAGATTTAAACTTGGATCGATACGATCTGGAATTTTGTCTAATTTCATGGCAATTACCTAAAGCGACCTATTGTTTTTTTGCTAGATTGACATCCTAAGATGCTTTTTTCAAAGAAATTTTTCTACATAAGTGTAGATTAAAGTGACATAGACAGAACAGGGTGTATAGTAAATAATCTTTATTGTTTTGTAGTGTCGACATTGTCTTAACCCGGGGAACTCATGGCTATTCATGTTATTCAGAGTCAGAAAATTGATGTGCTTTTGGATAGCATGCTGCTGGTGACCAGCCAGCAGAAAAAGTCACCTTTTCAGGTGCTTGAGCCGCAGCATTTCATTGTGCCGTCCCCGGCAGTGGAGGCTTGGCTAACCCAGAAAATCGCTGAGAAAAAAGGCATCAGCGCCAATACACAATTTCACCATCGTATCCGTGCCTTTCAATGGACGTCCTATCAGTGGGTGCTGAACAGCCAAAAAGAGCTGGAACAGGTCCGTGAAGCGAATATTCCACGGATTATCATCAAATGGCGTGCCTTTCAGGCGCTGCGTAAAACGATTCTTGCAGATGAAATTCCGCTGAAATCCCAGCATCCGCTGTATTCGATTGTGAAGCGGATTTACGACAGTGCTGACCGTCTGGAACAGTCGAATGAACGCCTGCTCAAAAAACAGAGCATGCTGTACTGGGTCTGCGAACAGGTGTCGCGCCTGTTTAGCCACTATATGGATTATCGCGGCTATTGCGCACGGAATTGCCTGCCAAAACAGTGTAGCTGTCCGACCAACTGGCTCAATAACTGGGGACAGAATCTGCCTTTAAATATCGAGCAGATGCTGTATATCCCGAAAGATGAAAATGGTCAGGAAATTCCGGTTGCGGACTTTGTCAAAATACAGGCTCGAGAACTGGAAGCTTGGCAGCGCTGGTTGTGGCAGAACGTATTTCAGGATGATTACGCCAAGATTCTAGATATTGAAAAGCTGTACTGGGAACGCATCGAAAATCCGGAAACCCGCACACAAGCCTTAAAACAATTGCCATCACAGGTGGTGGTGTTTACCTTGCTGGAACTGCCACCAGCACAGCTGGATTTTCTGCGCCGTCTGGGGCAACACATCGAGATTTATATTTTCCACTTTAACCCGTCGCAGGAATACTGGGCGGACAGTGTCGACCCAAGCTGGAAGGCACGTTATGACCTCGGTGTACAGGAACGCTTTATCCGTAAATACGAGCAGTCATGCGGACATAAACCGACTGATGAAGAAATTGCGGCATTCTGGAAAAAGTTCCAGCTGAATTTTAATGCCGAAGACCGTGAATCACGGCATCCTTTATTGACCCGTTTTGGCAAACAGGCACGGGATCACTTCTCGCTATTATCCAAACTGTCTTCGGGGGAAGAAGGGCACTGGGCGGATGCCTTTGTTGATGATTATCAGGAACATCTGTTAGCCAAAATCCAGTCGGATATTTTATATCTGGTGGAGCCAGAACGGCATACCTACCCGCTCAAACCCGATGATACCTCAGTGCAGATTCATGTTTGCCATTCTTCACTGCGCCAGCTGGAAGTGCTGCGCGAGCAGATTATTCACTGGCTGGCGCAGGGTACGGAAGAGACGCCACGCCAGCCGAGTGATATTCTGGTGCTCAGTCCAAACCTGAAAGAACTGGAACCGGCGATTCGCAGTGTCTTTGCCCCACCGCCACGTGAACGGGAAGGCACTAATTCCCGCCTGAGAAAAAACAATATCTATCTGCCAATCCAGATTTCTGGGGTATCGCGCCTGGATGTCAGCAATGCCTGGCGAGCGGTATTAGGTCGCATTCAGCTGATGCACCGCCGCTTTACTATTGAAGATTTTGCCGACTGGCTGAGTCTCAGTGCCACCCAGCAGTACTATGCGCTGGACTATGCTCGGGTGGAACGGATTATCCAGCTGCTCAGTGATGCCGGTTTCAAGCGTGGACTGGATCAAGAGCACTTACAGCAACAACTCTATGAAGGCGATGAAGATTATCGCTTTACTTTCCGTTTTGCGCTGGATCGTCTGGCGCTGGGCATGGCGGTACCGGAACATCAGCTGTTTGAAGATACTCTCAGCTATGCCAAGGTACTCAATAGTGACTTCCCGCTGATCGCCACCCTGATCCAGATTTATCAGGATTTCAATGCGCGCCGTAGCTGGCTGAATGCGCATGAGCAGGGGCAGCGTACGCCAGTGAAAACCTGGCTAGAATATCTGAATCGGGATGTGAATGAATTCCGCAGCCATGGTGTCGAGTCGCTAAAAACCGTCGCAGAAATTATTGAAAAGCAAATGCGGATGCTGACACTGGCGGATTACCACGATCAGGATGATCCGAATGCGATTCAGGAACTGGTGGCTTTAAGCCTACCGCTACCATATGTGCTGGAAGAAATCCAGAACAGTCTGGACATGCAGCTAGATCAGGCCGAGCCGACCGGGCAAATTACCTTTAGCCAGATCGGACAGATTCGTCCGCTGCCGTATAAGCTGGTGGTGATGCTGAATCTGGATACCGGTAAATTCCCGAGTCGCAATCAGCAGTTGCCATTTGACTTGATGAGCATCCTCAAGCCACAGCTTGGTGATCGCTCCCGTCTGGATGATGATCAGGGAGCTTTCTTAGATGCTTTGCTATTGGCAGAGGAAAATTTGTGGTTGTTCTATAACGGCTTTGACGTCAATGATGGTGAAGTACGTGATCCATCCACCTCCTTGCAAGAGCTGATCCAGCATATTGCGCTGATCTGCCAGTCCGAACATCCCGATGCGGATGTCGATGTGATGACGGAAATCAATGGTCTGCCGGTCGCGGCACATATCCAGCAGCTCTATCATGTGCATCCTTTACAGCCTTTTGATCCGGTTGGTTTTAGTACGCCAAGAACCCCGCGTTTTCAGGACCAGTGGCATGATGTGGCAACTTTCCTGTGTAAGGCTGAGGGGCAACGCAGGAGCTGGATTAACACTCATTGTCCACCCGTGCAGCAGGAGCAGATCCGGATTCTGCATGGGGATGAATGGATTCGGGATATGACTTTCCCGGCACGTCTGTTCCTGAAAAGTGTCGGTATTTCCAGCGTGAAATATAAAGACCTGCCTGCAGCCCAAGAACCATTATTGCTGGATAAACTGCAGCAGTATCAAGTACGCGATTTCCTGCTACAACAGGAACAGGAAATTGATACCCGGCTGATGCTGGATCGCCTTCCAGTGGGTAAGACTCAGGAAGCGACCTGGCTGAGCACCCAGCAGGAACAGGAGGTGCTACAGCAACGCCTGCAGCAGCTAGATAAACAGATTACCCGAACCACCCAACAGAATTATCGCTATTCATCAGATCTAATTTTGCAGATTACGATACCACAGCCGGCGAATGCGCCGTACTGGTTGAGCATGCAATCGACTTCGGCCTCGGAACGCCGTCGCGCGCACGTTTGGCTGGAATATCTACTCTGGCTAGCCTACCTAAATGATGACAGCTATACCGCTGAACTGGAGCGGATTGTACTGTTCAGTAACAAGACGGTGAAATTCAGCAAGGTCACTTCCTCTCAGGCCAAAGAATATTTATCGCACTGGTTTAAGGCCTGGGAAGCAGGGCAGCAGCAACCGGTAGTATTACCAGCCGAACTGATCCTGAAAAAAGACTGGCAATGGGAAACCAATGAACAGGGCCAGATGATCATCGGCGATCTGGATAAGCTGCTGGCGGCCTGGAACAACACTTATGAAAGTGCCCGTCCGCTGAGTTCGGATGAATCCTGTGTGCTGCATCAGGACTGGCAGTTTATTTTGCAGGATCAGGAGCCGGATCAGGCACTGCAGCACAGCCTGCTGAACTTTGCCTATGACCTGTATGCGCCAATTCAACAACATTTAGAGTGGGTAAAATAAATGACCATGGCCCCTCAGCATTCCAAGATTTCAACCAACCCGATTCAGGACATGACCTTTACTGGTCTGCACTGGATCGAGGCTTCAGCGGGGACGGGCAAGACCTATACCTTGTCCAGCTTGATGGTGCGAATTTTTCTGGATAAATACTATCCGCATCAGGTGATTGCAACGACCTTTACCCGTAAGGCAACGGCTGAACTGAAAAGTCGGGTACGTGCCCGTGTGGAAGAAACCTTGCGTTATATCCAGCGCTATCAGCATCTCAATTCGGTGGAAATGGCACAGCAGATTGAGCAGGAATCTGATCCGCTGTTCCAGAAAGTGTTAAAAGATTATGGCAGCCGCATGGACTATGCCCGCCGCCGTCTTGGGCTGGTGCTGAATCAGCTGGATGAATTGTTTGTTGGCACGCTGGACAGCTTTAGCCAGAAACTGCTGCGTGAATTTGCCTTTGAAAGTGGCCGCATTGAACGGGCAGAATTAACCGAAGATCAGGACCTATATATCCAGCAGTTGATTCATGATGTGTTACGGGAATGGATCCAGCAGCAGCCACAATATGTCATCAATCAGATGTATCTGCAAAACCAACTGAAAGCCCCGGAACAGTATGTGGGACTGGTACGTGATGCACTGAATTTTAGCGCCAATCATTTCCAGCCAGTACAACATGTGGACTGGAACTTGAGCGAACTCGATGCCTGTATCGAGCAGCTGGTCAGAATTCCTATTGCTGATGTGATGCAAATTAATCAATATTGCCTTGAAAATAAAAAGTCTTTTCATAGTACTTTTTTGAAAAAATTACAGGAGCTCTGTGAGAATTTTAATGTCTGGACCGAACAGTTAGGTGCCCAAAAGGGCATGAGTTTCTTTGATTCCAATCTAAGCCAGTTGATTTTTAAAATATGTTATTTACTGCGAAAAGCTGGCTTGCAGCTAACTACACAACTCTTTAATAAAAGTTATTCGGATGCGGATCGGGCAGCGTTTCTGGCATGTCCATTTTTTCAGGCTGTTGAAAATTTAATTGCTACAAAATTAAAAGTCGATCAGCAATTCAAACAGCTCACCGCTTATCTGGAATATCACCTGATTCGTAGCGTACAGCATCGATTGCCGCAAACCTTGCAGAAGCAGGGCGAAACTACATTCTCCCAGCAGATCCGTACCCTGACTGAAGCTCTGCAAGGCGAACAAGGCCGCCGTTTTGCCCAGTTTGTGCAGTCACGTTATCCCCTCATTCTGGTCGATGAATTCCAGGACACCAACCAGGATCAGGACGACCTGCTGGCCAGAATCTGGCGTGATGCAGCGCGAGTACAACTCGGCTGTATGATCATGGTCGGTGACCCGAAACAGGCGATTTACGGATTCCGCGGCGGTGACATGCTGACCTATAACAAGGCGCATGCCGATGTGCGATTAAAGCAGGGCCGGGAATATACTCTGACCCAGAACCACCGTTCGGTCAAACCTTTGGTCGAAGTGGTGGATGCGCTGTTCCAGCGGCAGATGGATTTTGGTGAAAGCGTCACTTATAGCCTGATTCAGGCCGGTAGCCGTCCGCATCCAGACTTGATTGATTCAGGGCAAAGCAATCCTTATCCATTACGTTGGATTCAGTTGGGTGAACAGGATCAGGAAGCTGATCAGGTGGCTTGGAAAATCCGTGAATTACTGAATCAGTCCGCCCAGCAGCAACTGTATTTCCAGAAAGAAGATAGCTCTACTGCACTGACTGAAGATGACATCGCAGTATTGTCCTTTGGACACTATGCGTTGGAACAGGTGAAACAGCGTCTGCAGCGTATGGGAATAGCCTGCTACAAGGAATCCAAGCAGAGCGTTTTTGCCAGCAGTGTGGCGAAGGATGTCGCCGCGGTGCTGACTGCGATTATGGACCCGTTTAATGAAGCTAAAGTCCGTCGTGCGTTGGTGACCCGGTTGCTGGGTTTTGATCTGAAAAAACTGCTGGAGCTGCAACAGCAGCCAGTTGGCTTAAGTACCTTTATTGCCGATTTCGAAGCGATCCGGGAAATGTGGTTTGACAAGGGCTTTCTTAGCGCCTGGAACTATGCCTTAAACCTGTTTGATGTCTGGACCAATCTGGTGGCGAGCCAGAGCATTGACAATGAACGGGTGGTGGTCAATCTGCGTCATCTGACCGAAATCCTGTCACAGCAAAGTGAATATTATCAGGGTGCACAGAAGTTGTATCACTGGTATCTGCGCCAGTTGCAGTCGCCATCCGGCAAGGATAGTGAAAAAGAACGTAAGTTGTCTGGCGACCGTGGCGTGCAGCTGCTGACCATTCATGCCTCCAAAGGTTTGGAATTTAAAGTCGTGTTCCTGATGGGCGCCGATGCCCCATTTGATGTGAATAAGGGTAACTTGAACTTCTCGCTGGCAGGTCATGAGCAGGGAGATATCCTGAACCAGTCACGGGTCATTGCCGTGAACCGTCAGGACTTACATGAACAGGCACAGCTGCAGAATGCTGCACGGAATGCCGCAGAAAATCACCGGCTCTGGTATGTGGCGCTGACTCGTGCCAGTCACCGGGTCTATGCCATGTTGCAGGACCAGAGTGGACAATCGGATTCCTGTCTGGCCTACTGGCGTGGGCAGGGTGATCAGGTGTTCCAGCATCCGCTCAGTTGCGTGGAAAATCCTTTAACAGCTGAACCACCACGTATTGTGGTGCAGCAGGAGAAAGCTACTCCAGAACTGATCGCGCATCCTCTGCCGGAACAGCAGTTCTATCCACGCACCAAAACCAGCTTTACTGCGCTGTCGCGGCACCAGCTGCATACAGCAGTGCTACAGGACGATCTGGTCAGTTTACCTGAGCAGGCTGAAAGTGCCGCCGATGAAATCCATCTGGAGGCAGAGGCCGAAGTGCTGCAGCAGTCACTGGACTGGATCAAGCTGAATTTTCCTAAAGGCACCGTCGCTGGAACTTTCCTGCACAGCATTTTTGAGCATCTAGATTTTCAGGACAGCAGTTACTGGAATCTGGAAATACGCCGCCGTTTTAAGAACACGGCACCGCATATCTGGACGGAACTGAAAGACCAGTTCCAGCAGGATTTCCAGATTCTGGACAGGTTACAAGATGCCTTTCAGCAGCATTATCAACAATCTACAATTAACCTAAATACACTGTTTAAGCGGATAGCTGGCAATGCCGGGTTAAAAGCAGAAGCCCTGGCTGAGACAATCATGCGTGTCATGGCTAGTATTAACTACAAGCTGCTGACCGGGATTCGCTTGCATGACCAGAGTGCTGCTTATCGTGAGACATGGCATAGTTTCTTCCAGCAGCCCCCGTTAGACGTAAGCCTCTTCCTGCAGTTTATGACCCAATTTGAGCGTTATTTTCTGGAACTAGAAGATGATGCCTTTATTGAACAGTTTGAACAGGAGCTGGGCAAGCTGCCACGTGCTACATCCAGTCAAACTGTCGATGTTACGGAACTCATACAGCAGTCGGCACAGCTTTTCTTTGAAGAGCTGAGCGAAGATATCTTGCTGAATCTGATGCATGATTGGGTTGGGGACATCCTGAACACACCGATTCAGAATGATTTCCGCCTCAGCCAGCTGGATCAGCAAAGTTTCCTGTCAGAATTCCCGTTCTATCTGTCTCTGAGTGACGCACCGCTGCAGATTCGCCAGATTCAGCAGCTGTTTGCCGATTATGGCCTGATCATGCCGGACTTTAATGAAGCCAAATCGGCACGTTACCTGACTGGCGCGATCGATCTGGTCTATTTTGATGGGCAGCGTTATCACATTGCCGACTACAAGAGTAACTATCTTGGGGCCAATCAAGAAGATTATCTGCCGGAAGCGATTCATGACAGCATGACCCATTCCAGCTATTGGTTGCAGGCGGCCTTGTATTTGGTGGCAATGCATCGCTATTTAAGTGCCAACCTGCAGGACTACGATATCCAGCAGCATCTGGGTGGGGCGACCTATTTGTATCTGCGTGGCATGAATGGACAGGCTGAACAGGGGCTCTATCACTGGCAACCTGAGATAGCATTTATCCAGAAACTGGATCAAATTCTGGGCTATTATGCGGTGAATAAATCTGCATAAAATGGCTAAAATTAAAAATATAGATAACAGAAACAGAAGATTATCCTGTGGATAACTTTGAGGATAACTGTGTGGAAAATAAGCAAAATCACGTGTCACAGCTGGCTTCGCCCTTGATGCCATGGATCGAGCATTTATGTCAGCCGCCATTTAGCTCGGCCAGCTTCAGTGATGAAGCCAAACTGCTTATGCATGCCGTGCTGGAAGCCATGCAAAATGGCAACAGCTGTATCGATGCAACAGAAGATCAAGTTACCTTGCTGCACAATCTGGTGCGCCGTGGCGAAACTGATCAGCAAGCGATTGCACCTTTTATTTTTCAGGATCAGCAGCTGTACCTGTACCGCTACTGGAAACTGGAACAGGTCGTCGCAGCACATGTAGCACGGATTAAATCTCAGCAGTTAAAAGCTGTTCCCTTGAGTGAACGGCATCTAAGCCTGCTTTCCGATCCACAGCAGCAGAAAGCACTGGAAATGGTGGCGAGTAAAGGTTTCAGTATTATTACTGGTGGGCCGGGCACCGGGAAAACCTATACCTTGGCGCATATCATTACCGTGTTGAATGAAAGTCTGCCCGAGATCCGGATTGCTATGGCCGCACCGACCGGGAAGGCGGCACAACGGATGAAAGAAGCGCTGCAAAATGCCTTAAGCAGTCCGGCACTGGCTCAGTTTGATCTGGAAACGCTGAAACAGCTTCAGCCGGTGACCTTGCACCGACTCTTAGGCCTGGGCACGACTGCACAGCCAAGGTTCCATGCCCGACAACCACTGCCTTATGACGTGATCGTCGTTGATGAAGCTTCTATGCTTGATTTAAGTCTGTCACAAATGCTGTTGGCTGCAGTACCGGATGGTGCTCGCTTAATCCTACTGGGTGATGCCAACCAGTTAGCTTCTGTGGATGTGGGCACGGTATTGGCTGATCTGCAGCTAGTACCAGCTTTGGCCGATAACCGGGTCAATCTGATTACCACGCGTCGCTTTGCTGAAGGGGCCCGCATTGGCGCACTGGCACATTTTATTCAGGATGCTGATCCTGAGCATGATCTGCTGACCGAGTTTGAACAGCAGATCGTTGTGCCCTCTGAGCTGCATGCGATTGACCTACAACAGATCGAAATTGATCATGTACAGCTGCAATACCTGCCTGAAAATATTCTGCTGAATGATGCACAGGCTTATTATGATCAGCTGATGTATGGCTATCAGGGTTATCTACAGGCACTAAAAGCCGGGAAGGGTGACCAAGACTTTAATGCATTTGTGCAGCAGATCATTCAGCATTTTGATGATTACCGTATTTTGACCGCGATTCGGCATGGCACTTTTGGCCTGACTAAACTGAATCAGCAGATTGAACAGCTTTTGCTCACCGCGACCGGGCAGGTCAAGCAGGGTGACTGGTATATCGGGCGTCCGGTGATGATGACCTATAACGATTATCAGCTTGGACTATCCAATGGTGATATCGGCATCTGTTTTCTGCGTGAACATCTGGGGCAGCGTCGGTTTGAAGTCTATTTCCCGAGCCTGGAAAAATGGGTACTGGCAACACGTTTGCCAAAAAGTATTGAAACGGCATTTGCTTTAACCATTCATAAATCCCAGGGTTCGGAATTCCGGCATACTGCTGTGGTGCTGGACCATAAGGCAAGTAATTTGCTGAGTAAAGAACTGATTTATACAGCCATTACCCGTGCGAAAAAAGTGGTGACATTGCTGGTGGATCGTGAGGCCTTCAAGCAATCCTTAAGCCTAAGAACCACACGTCGCAGTGGATTAAGTCAAAAAATTATTGAACAGTGTTGTAATCTATCTGGTGAAAATTGAGCAGCTAATGTAAGCATTTGCTTACATGGATTCAGGAGATTTGCGGATAGAGCTGCCTGGCAGTTTTTGAGAAGATGAGCGGCATAAAGAGCTCGACAAGGAAAGTTGGGTAAAATCGCATAACAATTACAATAAAGTCGAGAGACAGCGAACTTACATGATGTAAGGAATAAAAGAGGAAACTTACAGCCGCTAAGCCTTGTAGTTTTGGGAGAGACTACAAGGCTTTTTTATTGGTTGAGATATTGGAAAGGTGCCATAAACTTTCCAATTGTTGAGCTTGCTTAAATGTGCGAACTGGTTGGCATAAGCTAAGTAAGAAAGTGTTAAATGTGCAATATTATGGGGGATTTTGGTTAATTAATGTACGAAAATGCTTACGTGATGATACGAAAAATGCTTCTATCAGCGAATTTCCATTGTGGCAAAATCAATGACACAAGGACAGTGAATAAAAACAAGGATAAGTTTTTATAAACAATAATAAAAATAAAAGCGCGAAACAGCGTAATAACAATAATAAAGAATAAAAATAATAACGAAAAAAGAAGAAACTACAGCGCACAAGAAACCCGAGCCCAGCTCGGGATTTTTTTGTTTTGAATTTGCTATCCTTATTCTTTCTATTAGATGAGCCTTATAACTTCAGCCTATAGCAAGCGAATTTGCACATGTCTTTTACATGCAATTGATTTTAAAAAATTCGAAAGGATTAAATGCAGAGATTAAAGCTGGCGAGGGGATATTTTACTCTGCTGCAGAACTGAAGCAGATCAGCTGTCGAAAGATCGATCTATTTTTGCAATCCCATACAAATTCCCTTAAAATATGCAACTTGCTGTAGTGATGCACGGCAGTCAGTGTTCTGAATTCTCATTACATTGATTTTTATCAAGATACATAAGCATCTCGGAGAAATCGAATGGCTTTAACAAACGCAGATCGCGCAGAGATCATCGCTAAATTCGCTCGCGCTGAAAACGACACTGGTTCACCAGAAGTTCAAGTAGCTCTTTTAACTGCTCAAATCAATGACTTACAAGGTCACTTTAAAGAGCACAAACACGACCATCACAGCCGTCGCGGTCTGATCCGTATGGTTAACCAACGTCGTAAGCTGCTTGACTACCTGAACGGTAAAGACCACGGTCGTTATGTTGCTTTGATCGGTGCTTTAGGTTTACGTCGTTAATTCGATTTAAGCTTTATTTTCGGGTTTATTGCATGCATTGTGCTGTATTACTGAAAACTAAAGTTGGCTTGGCCATTGGCTAGGCTTGGGGAAGGGGCGAATGTTTCGCTCCTTCTTTGTGTTTAAAAATAGTGTTTATTTCTAGTGAGGTCGGCTTCTAAGCTTTGTCATTTACTCAACCGATTGGGTGTGAATGCCAAACCTTAGGGGTCTCCACTAGAATAAAATCAGGAAAAAATAAAACATGTCGATGTTTAATATTGTTCGTAAAGAATTCCAGTTTGGTCAACACCAAGTGGTTCTAGAAACTGGTCGTGTTGCGCGCCAGGCAAACAGTGTATTGATCACTATGGGTGGTGTATCGGTACTGGTTGCTGTTGTGGCGGCACCTACTGCTAAAGCAGGTCAGGACTTCTTCCCACTGACAGTGAACTATCAAGAGAAACAATACGCAGCAGGCCGTATTCCGGGTGGTTATGGTAAGCGTGAAGGCCGTGCATCTGAAGCTGAAACACTGATTTCACGTCTGATCGACCGCCCAATCCGTCCATTGTTCCCAGAAGGTTACTACAACGAAATCCAAGTCACTGCGACAGTTGTCTCTTCTGACAAGACTATGGAAGCTGATATCGCTGCGATGCTGGGTACTTCTGCAGCACTTGCGATTGCAGGTACTCCATTCCGTGGTCCAATCGGTGCAGCACGTGTTGGTCTGATCAATGGTGAATACGTTCTAAACCCAAGCTTTGAACAATTGGCTCAATCTGATCTTGACCTTGTTGTTGCAGGTACAGAATCTGCAGTACTAATGGTTGAATCTGAAGCGAAAGAACTGTCTGAAGACCAAATGCTGGGTGCAGTTTTGTTCGGTCATGACGAAATGCAAATTGCAATCCAAGCGATCAAAGAATTTGCTGCAGCTGCTGGTGCAAAAGAATCTGACTGGGTTGCTCCACAGAAAAATGAAGAACTTCGTGCCAAACTGAAAGAAGCTTTCGAAGCGAAAATTTCTGAAGCATATACCATCGCTGTTAAACAAGAGCGTTATGCTGCGCTTGATGCACTTCAAGCAGAAGCACTGGCTCAATTCGTTCCAGAAGGTGACGAAACTGGTCTGGCTGACGAAGTGAATGAACTGTTTGAAGACCTGAAATACCGTACTGTACGTGACAACATCCTGTCTGGTAAGCCACGTATCGATGGCCGTGATACCAAAACTGTTCGTGCACTGGACATCCAGGTGGGCGTATTAGACCGTGCTCACGGTTCTGCACTGTTTACTCGTGGTGAAACTCAGGCATTAGTCACTACTACACTGGGTAACACTCGTGATGCGTTGATGGTAGATACCCTTGCAGGTACCAAAACTGACAATTTCATGTTGCACTATAACTTCCCTGCATACTCTGTAGGTGAAACTGGTCGTGAATCTGGTCCTAAACGTCGTGAAATCGGTCACGGTCGTTTGGCGCGTCGTGGTGTACAAGCTGTGCTTCCACCAGCTGACCGCTTCCCGTATGTGATTCGTGTGGTATCTGATATTACTGAATCTAACGGTTCATCTTCTATGGCTTCTGTATGTGGTGCTTCTCTGTCACTGATGGATGCAGGTGTTCCACTGAAAGCGCCAGTTGCAGGTATCGCAATGGGTCTGGTGAAAGAAGGCGAGCGTTTCGCGGTTCTTTCTGACATCCTGGGTGACGAAGACCACCTTGGTGATATGGACTTTAAAGTTGCAGGTTCTGCCAATGGTATTACTGCACTGCAAATGGATATCAAGATCGAAGGGATTACCGAAGAGATCATGGAGGTTGCATTGAACCAGGCTTATGCAGGTCGTATGCACATCCTGAATGCCATGAACCAAGTGATTTCACGTGCTCGTCCAGAAATCTCAATCTTTGCGCCGACTTTCCAAGTGATCAACATCAACCCTGACAAGATCCGTGACGTGATCGGTAAAGGTGGTGCGACGATTCGTCAAATCACTGAAGAAACCAAAGCTGCGATTGATATTGAAGACAATGGTACAGTACGCGTATTCGGTGAAACCAAAGCTGCTGCACAAGCTGCGATTGCGAAAATCCAAGCGCTGACTGCTGAAGTTGAGCCAGGTACCATCTATGCAGGTAAAGTGATTCGTATCGTTGAATTCGGTGCGTTCGTCAACATCTTGCCAGGTACTGATGGCCTGCTGCACATTTCTCAAATCTCGAATGAGCGTATTGCCAATGTTGCAGACGTTCTGAAAGAAGGTCAAGAAGTGAAAGTACAGGTTGCTGACGTAGACAACCGTGGTCGTATCAAACTGACCATGAAAGACATCGAACAAGCATAATTCGATGGCTTTTTAAGTCTGAAGAAGCCCGCATTAATTGCGGGCTTTTTTATATGCATTTTTGGATAATCAATTAAGTGAACAATATTTAAATATTGGCAGAGGTGTTGTTGACCTCATTTTTAAAATTTCGATTATCAAAACAATTCGGTCTATTCCTTCATCGTTTAGCTTAAAGGATTGGCTTCAGAACTCCTCAGTAAGCGGTACATTTCATCTTTGAGTTTCAGTTTCTTGCGTTTAATCGCTTCAATATCAGTATTGATATGATTCACGGGATCCAATTCGAGCTGTGCAATTTGCCGATCCAATTCACCATGTTCCTCGAAAATCTGTGCGAAATAGGGATTTTCATCACGCATCTGAACAATCCGATCACGGTATTCCGGGAACATATGTTTCAATTTTTTATTGCAGTCTCTGGTTTTCATAATGAGTTGCTAACCTAAAAAAGAATGTAAATCATCCCTATGCCGTCTCAGCACAGACTGAGACAGAACAGGGGGTAAATAGATTATTTGAAATGTAAATGCTTTACTTCACGACGCAGTTCCTGAACTTCATCGATCAGATCCAGCATCATGGCGACAGCGCTAAAGGATGCATCGAAGTCACGTTGCAGCCGGTAAGCACGTTGTGCACGGGTGATATCTTCACCTAGAAAACGGTAAGTATTGTTCTGATCACGGTTCGGCAAGATGCCATGTTCAATCAGTTGCATAACCCATTCAGGACTCTGACCACAGGCATCGGCAAAATGCTTCAGGTCAAACTGGTAGTCATCCATGATTTCAGGAGGAATGAAACTATTAGAACCGTTAGGAAAACTTTCATTATATTGAATGGTAGTCATGGCCTGCTCCTTGAATGTTGAAACTGAAGTCATAGCTGTGAACCAGATTCGATGTATGTGTGGATGGGTATTGAGTAAAAGCGTACTGAGAATCTGATTGCCCATGATTCAATATAGATACAGCACGATGAATGGATGTGCTGATCATACCAATGCAGCTAAAAGTGAATTTAAGCAGCTGCTGGTGTAATTGCTGTGCTTTGCAATTCAGGGAATTTGTAACAACTAGGAATCTGTTGCGGAAAATGTCAAAGAAGAATTCATCGAGTTTATTGTTTTTTGGCAATATCCATATGCAATGGCTACATGCAGTGAATGAGCCAGAAGATCGGTGCAATAAGAGGTCATGCGATCTGAACATAGTAATGGATAAAAAATAACCGTGTTCAAGTCATTATTATCAGTTCTGGTGAGTCACAACAGTGCAGATTTGTACCTTATTGTTTCAAATCATGACAAAGCTCATCCTAAGGGCTAGCACCTAAGAATAAGTAATTGTTATCTTGGGATTTTATCTAGGCCACACTTCGTCTGATCATAGAAATAGCCACACAGCTATGCAAAGTGGAGTGCTTGTTCTTGGTGCTGAGTCTAGCTTTTGGCTTATAAAAAAGCCCAAAATGGGCTTTTAAAAACTTTAAAATATTTTTTATTCTTTGATCCAGGTCATGTTGCGGCCGACCGGTGCACCTTCAGTGCGGCTGTGAATCGCCAGATGACGGCCATTATTTTTTAAGCGGGCGCGTGCCTGATAAACCTGACCGGAAACTGGATCGAGCAGGGTGCCGTTAATAAATTCCTGTTCATTGTCCGGATTGATGCTTAGTCCTTTCAGCATGGTCAATCCCACTAGTGGCTGATCCTTGAGTGCACCTTTGCATTGGCTACAGGTCTGCTGTCGGGCCGCCCCAGGGATTTCACGCACGTGTACAATCTTGGCGATATAACGGTTCTGACTATCCTTACTAATGACTACATCGGCTAGGGAGTAACCGGTACGGTCATCAATAGTTTTCCAGTGCCCGACTAGGGGATCGCTATTAGTAGAAGCCGCGAGGCTGATAGTACTTACTGCTGCAAAAATTATGGAACCGAACAGTTTGAATTTCATAGCCATATATCCCCCAATTGATTTCAAAAAAGCCGCTTTAAAATAAAACCATAAAAATATTATGGGATTAATATAGCGTGAAAAATAGATTAATTACCAGAAAATAATTCAATAAAAGTGAATAAAATTAGAGCCAAGTCTGATGAAAAATCACACTAAATAGGGAATATGCGACCAAGTTAAAATTTAAGTGATCAGGAAATTGAAAAATAAAGAGCGAAACGCTGCCTAGATAAATTCAGACCTTATCTAGACAGCAGGAATTATTGTAAATCAATGAAATAGGACTTTAATGGGCTCTGACCCAAGATACCGTACGTCCCAGGATCGGGGTGCCGACATAGCCACGCAAGGTCAGTACATTCCCGCGTGAATTCAGTGTTCCCTTGCTTTTATACACGTTGCCGTTCAGTGGATCCAGGATAGAGCCATCGATAAATTCATTTCTCTTGTTGGGACTCGGTTTCAAACCGCTCAAGATAGATAAACCTAAAATAGGGGCATCTTTGAGTTCCCCTTTGCATTTAGTGCAATGGGTATTTGCCGGGCGATTAGGAATAGCATGGATACGAACCACTTTGCCGGTATAGGTGCCGTCTTCGAGTTTGCTGATTTCAACATCTGCGCGTGCGTAGCCGGTTTTGTCATCAATGGCTTTCCATGTACCGCTAATGTCCGCTGCATTCGCGAAGCCTTGAATAACACACAGTGCCAACCCCATCCAATATTGAATTTTCATCTAAAGCCTTCCGTTTATTTTTCGATTTTTTGTTTTGCGTGCAAAGCACCGTTACTATTTTTGACTTTTATCGGTATAAAGATTTTAACCAGATTGCAGATTTTAAATAAATTACATTTGTATATTTTTATAAGGACATTTGGGTCAATGTTCGAAAATAAAAAAGCACCCCAATTGAGTAATGCCAGTCAGTTAAGCAAATATTAGAAAAATGTAGTAAAAATGAGTGTATGTAAATACGCTCATTTTTTTATGTCTT
>NZ_JPQO01000181.1 GCF_000773685.1 Acinetobacter sp. HR7
TTGAGCATGTATTTGGCAGTTCGAAAACCTTCAAAATCCTCGCTGAGCGATATCGTAACCGTGGCAAAAGACTGAGCTTAAGATTCAATTTAATTGCGGGAATCTATAATTTGGAACTGAGTGAAAAATGACTTATGAAAGAGGTCTAATAAAAAAGAGCCTCAAATGAGGCTCTTTTTTAGCTAGACACTAATTATGCATTAGTTTCAGCAGGGATTTTCTGGAAACGTACACCGCCCATTTGTTCAGCGATACGCAGTACCTGGCAGCTATAGCCAACTTCGTTATCGTACCAAACGTATGCAGTCAGACGGTTGCCTGAAGTGATTGTTGCTTGCGCATCGAATACACCTGCAGTACGAGAACCAATAAAGTCAGAAGATACAACCTCAGTAGAGTTTGTATAACCGATTTGACCTTGAAGGCTAGAGTTGATAGAGATTTGACGGATATATTCATTTACTTCGTCACGATCAACTTCTTTCTCAAGAGTCAGGTTCAGGATCGCAAGAGATACGTTTGGAGTAGGAACACGTACTGAGTTACCAGTCAACTTGCCTTTCAACGCAGGAAGTGCTTTCGCAACCGCTTTAGCAGCACCAGTTTCAGTGATGACCATGTTCAGTGTAGCAGCACGGCCACGACGGTCAGCTTTGTGGTAGTTGTCGATCAGGTTCTGGTCGTTAGTGAACGAGTGAACTGTTTCAACGTGACCATTGATTACTGTGTATTTGTCGTTTAATACTTTCAGTGTTGGAGTGATCGCGTTAGTTGTACAGCTTGCTGCAGAGATGATCTTGTCTTCATCAAGAATGTCATCCTGGTTCACGCCGTAAACCACGTTTTTCATGTCACCTTTACCAGGTGCAGTCAGGATCACGCGTGAAACGCCTGGGCATTTCAGGTGTTGAGCCAGACCTTCTGAATCACGCCATTTACCAGTATTGTCGATTAGCAATGCATCTTCGATACCATACTGAGTGTAGTCCACTTCAGATGGGTTAGAAGCATAAATTACTTTAATAAAGTTACCATTCGCGATGATTGCTTCGTTTTCTTCATCTACAGAAATTGTACCAGCGAATGGACCATGGATAGAGTCACGACGCAGTAAAGACGCACGTTTTTCCAGGTCACCGTCAGCAGTTTTACGTACAACGATTGCTTTCAGGCTTAGACCACGACCTAGACCAGATTGGCTGATCATCAGACGAGCAAGGATACGACCGATACGACCGAAACCGTAAAGAACAACATCTTTGTTTTCTACAGTTGTTGCATTACCTTGGATTGGTTTAACAGCGTTTGCAACGAATTCGTTAACGTCACCGCCTTTTGCTTTGAATTCTTGAGCCAGTTTACCCAAGTCAACTTCAGCAGTACCGATATTGTCGATTTTTGCCAAAGCTTCAAGAATTGGGAAAGTGTTAACGACTGACAGTTCAACATCTAGTACGCGAGCACGACGGTGAGCTTTAAGGATCTGGATGACAGAACGGTTAATTAAAGAGCGACCATATACTGTAGCTTCGATATTTTTTTCACGGTATAACTGGCCAACTAGGGCAATCATACGTTCCGCGATTTCTTCACGGTTTTTCCAGCGACCTTGGTGCTCTGCATGGAGGGCAACGATAGTGTCTTTGCTCACAGATACGTCCTCTAATTAATTGTAAATCTAAGCATAAATTGCAAAACCACGTAATTGTAATGGAATTGACAGCAAGTTTGAATCAAAAGCTGCCAATGTCCGGCTTAAATTTCCCTATATTCATTATAAATTTGGAAAATAGTTGTAATTAGTAAGATGATTTTACATTTAAAAAATCCAAAATCTTATTTTTGATCAGACAAAAAGATTTTTGTTAAATGTTGTTTATTCACACAAACATTTTTCTATCATTCTTTTCATTTCTCTATTCTATCCTTGTAATACTCAAGATTCTTTTCTAAAGCCTTTTGCTGTATATGCTGCTTATAAAGATGTAATACACCTTCCACCACCAGCAACACCACTGCCAACCAGATCGGAATATAGGTCAGCCATTCTCCTGGCTCAACCCGCTCACCCAGTGCCATCGAAGCAAAAGCCAGTAATACCGGTTCCAGATAACTGAGCAGACCAAAAATCACAAAAGGTAAATAACGGCTGGCCAAAATATAACTTCCCAAACCCACAGCACTCAAAAAGCCTAACCCCAGGACTGTCAGAATCAGATGCGGGAAATTTACGATCAGCTGGAAAGAATCGCTATAAACAAAGCCCAGATAAAACGCCACCGGCAAGATCAGGCATAGATCCCACCAGAAACCGCCTAAATGATCAGTGCCAAAGCGACGGCGTAAAAAGAAATACACCGGATAAGCTAAGGCTACATATACCGTTTCCCAAGCAATCGAACCAATCCGCCAGAGCTCATGCCCTACACCTAATACAGCACAGACTACGGCGGCCAGCTGCCAACTGGAAAGTTTTTCCTTATAGAGAATGCATCCAAATAGCACCATTACCAAAGGGAGCAGGAAATAACCTAGCGATACCTGCAACCCACGTCCGTTGATGGGTCCCCAGAGAAACAGCCAGAGCTGAGTGGTACACAGTAAAGAACTGATAATCAGCCAGATCAGAAAGGTGGGCTGTTTTAGAACACGCTGAAAAATACTACTGATATGTTTCAGGTCACCCGACCAGCACATAAAGGCAGTTAAAAATGGTAATGTTGCCAGCATGCGCCAGGCAAAGGTCTGTTCACTATTTAGAGGCTGCAAAAAAGGCGTGAAAATATAAAGCACACCAAAAACCACCGATGCCATAACTGACAACGCGATACCTTTATACATTCACTACCCCAAGCTATCTTTGCCGGCATTATATCGAGATACCATCTGGAAAGCTTGCCTATACGCTTGGATCGAATGATAAATTTTCAGTGTAGGGGTTCAGCTTTTCCGAACATAAAAAAAACCATGCCGAAGCATGGTTTGAGGAGAGATCAGATTAACGTGCTGTCTGCTTGGTCTGAATCAGGTCACTCAGGTCATAGCCGACCGATCTTGCATATTCCAGATATTCATTCACAACTGCTGGATCTGGCTGTGGAGTACGTGACAATACCCACATATATTTACGTTTTGGCTCACCCACCAGTACGGTTTGATAATTATCATCCAGCTTTAAAATCCAGTAATCCCCACGAGCAATTGGAATCCAGCGGATCGCTTCTGGCAAGAAGCTGACTTTAAATTGCGTGTTGTAAGGTGGATTTTGAGCAAATGCTTCCCCCACGGATTGGGTTATAGAACCATCTTTTTTGATACAGCGGTTATCAACCTTAACATTACCATTTTCATTTAAGGTATAGGTCGCGGTAACATCACGGTCACATTTGTTCTGGAACTGCAGTGGCTTGCGGGCAACTTCATACCAGGTACCTAGGTAATTACCCAGATTCACCTTATCTACAGTAGGCAGTGGCTTGGTTTCAGCAGCAAAAGTCATGGTAGCGGCACTGAGCCCTAAACCTAATAGCACCGCCCCACCTACAGCAATCTTGGTAAGTTTCAGACCCGCTTGCGGGAGATTTCTAGTTATCATAAAGCATCCTTTTCGTTACACAGATCATTCAACAGAAGTCTGAAGCACATGTTTTTTAAAACAATTAATCTGTAGACCAAAATAGCGTCATCGTGTGAATGATTGTGTATCGATATGTAAGATTTATGATTAGTTTTGCACAACTAAAAATAGCCAGATCAGAGACTTAACTTAGCATCTGGGCCTTTAAACGCAGGATTTCATCACGTAGACGCGCGGCCTGTTCAAACTGCAGTTCCTTCGACGCTTTGAGCATCTCTTTTTCCAGCTTGCTAATGTGTTTGGCAAACAGTTTTGGATCTGCCAGCAAATGACGTTCATCTGCACTTAGCGCTTTGGCCTGATCGGAAATCCGTTCTTCGATTTGATCATCATCCAGCAGCTCACCGGTATCAATTTCCTTGATTACCTGACGCACGGCACTACGCGGCACAATGCCATGCTCTTCATTAAACTGCAGTTGTTTGGCACGACGGCGCTCTGTTTCATCAATCGCTTTCTGCATTGAATCGGTAATGCGATCCGCATACAGAATAGCCTTACCTTTCAAGTTACGTGCCGCACGACCAATAGTCTGAATAAGTGATCGTTCAGAACGCAGGAAGCCTTCTTTATCTGCATCCAGAATCGCCACCAGTGAAACTTCCGGCATATCCAGACCTTCACGCAACAGGTTAATCCCGACCAGAACATCATAAACACCGGTACGCAGTTCATGAATAATTTTCACACGCTCAACCGTATCAATATCCGAGTGCAAATAAGCCACTTTCACGCCATATTCTTTCAGATATGAGGTCAGGTCTTCCGCCATACGTTTAGTCAAGGTTGTCACCAGTACGCGCTCATTCAGATCTTTGCGGATATTAATTTCTGACAAAACATCATCGACCTGAGTCAGTACCGGGCGAATTTCAATTTCCGGATCAACCAGACCGGTTGGACGCACGACCTGCTCGACGATCTGCTCTGACTTTTCCAGCTCATAGTGTGCCGGTGTCGCACTGACATAAATGGTGGTCGGCACAATCCGTTCCCATTCCTCAAATTTCATCGGACGGTTATCCAGCGCACTTGGCAGACGGAAACCGTAGTTCACCAGATTTTCCTTACGTGAACGGTCACCCTTATACATCGCACCAATTTGCGGAACAGTCACGTGTGATTCATCAATAATCAGCAAGGCATCATCCGGCACATAGTCAAACAGTGTCGGTGGTGCTTCGCCAGCCGGACGACCGGATAAATGCCGCGAATAGTTTTCAATACCGTTGGTATAACCCAGCTGCTGCATCATTTCCAAATCATAGCGGGTTCGCTGTTCAATCCGTTGTGCTTCCAATAACTTGTCATTGGTACGGAAGAATTCCAGGCGTTCCTGCAGTTCTTCACGAATAGTTTCAATCGCACGTGCCAGATGATCTTTCGGTGTCACATAGTGGCTCTTCGGATAAATCGTCACACGTGGCACTTTGCGGATCATTTTGCCAGTCAGTGGATCAAACCAGCGGATGGAATCTACTTCATCATCAAACAGTTCGATACGGATGGCATTCTGGTCCGATTCTGCCGGGAAAATATCAATAATTTCACCACGAATACGATACGTACCACGTAAAAATTCCAGCTCATTCCGGGTATATTGCATCTCCACCAGACGGCGAATGATGTCATCCCGATTGATCCGGTCGCCTTCCACTACATGCAGCAACATGCTCATGTAGGCGTTCGGATCACCCAGACCATAAATCGCCGACACCGAAGCCACAATAATTGCATCACGGCGTTCTAATAAGGCGCGGGTTGCCGACAGTCGCATCTGATCAATATGGTCATTAATTGCAGCATCTTTCTCGATAAAAGTGTCGGAAGATGGCACATAAGCTTCCGGCTGATAATAGTCGTAATAACTGACAAAATATTCGACCGCATTATTCGGGAAAAATGCCTTAAATTCGCCATAAAGCTGTGCTGCCAGTGTTTTGTTATGCGCCATGACAATGGTAGGACGCTGGGTACGCGCAATCACATTGGCCATGGTGTAAGTCTTTCCCGAGCCCGTCACCCCTAGTAACAACTGATTTTTATACCCCTGTTCAATGCCCTGAACCAGTTTTTCAATGGCCTGTGGCTGGTCACCTGCTGGCTGATAATGAGTGACCAATTCGAAAGGGGTTTTATCTGACATAAGCTTTGGCAAATTCACTGGAAATACGTTGTTTTTATTATGAGGGCAAAATGGAATTACTCAATCCCTGTCTAGGTTGCTGTTTAGTAAAATAAAACAGGATCATTGTCATTATTTTATATTGCTTTACTCAGTTCAAATTTGATGAATAAGGGACAGAACAATCCAAATTGCTTTGAAACATATAACAATAATGAGTATAAAATTGAGATCTATAAAATTATAAAAAGCAGGCAAAATCATGAAAGATAAAGAATATCGTGAAATCGCTACTAAGAACCAATTTCGCTATATGGGCACAATCATATTTTGTATGGGTCTTTTCTATTTGTTCTTGGTCATTGGTGCCTTATTGAATAAGCACTTTTTATAAAAGGCCGTCACTTATGCAAAAGAATAAATTAAGCATTTTTAGACAGCAACTCTATTTAGGTTTGTTCGGTATCCTATTCTGGATTATTGGCGGAATTTTGACGTATCTGTTTGGGTAACGCTGCACAATAATGCCTTGACCCCTGCCCGTTTCAAAGGCAACATGAAATCAATCAGGATATCGAATAAAAAGTGCTATGACTTACCAATACCACGACGAAAGCATTGTCAAAAGTTTACCTGAAGATACGATTTTCGTATTTGGCAGCAATTTGGCCGGGCTACATGGCGCTGGTGCAGCCAGAACTGCTCTTGAGCATTTTGGCGCGGTTGAAGGCGTGGGTCGTGGCTGGTCGGGTCAAAGCTATGCCATTCCAACCATGAATGAGCATTTACAACAAATGCCACTATCCCAGATTCAACATTATGTTGAAGATTTTAAAACCTACACCAAAAATCATCCGAAGAATAAATATTTTATTACCTCCATCGGCTGTGGCATAGCGGGTTATAAAGTCGAAGAAATTGCGCCAATGTTTAAAGGCATTTCTCATAATGTGATTTTTCCGCAATCTTTCCGTCCTTTTGTGGAAAAACCATTGCCGAAATTGACTGAAAAATTCCTGAAAACCATTTTTAGAGATTCGATTATTTTTGCAGATAGCACAGACGACATCATTGATGTGCTTGCCTTGAGCGATAACGAAAAAACCCTGGCGAAAATCCTACTCAATACCCAAATGTACCCAACGGATAGTAATGGTCGGGATCGTGTCTTTGAAATTCAGGATATTCTGTATAACCTGCAAGGCAAGGTCTTCGAGTTTCAAAGCAATACTGAAGGATCCATGGTGTTCGGTGGCGTTATTCTCGCCTTGTTAGAACTGTATAATATGAATGAACAGGATTTCTCGGATGTCTGGCATGGAAAGCGTGAAATTGCACCGCCAAAACCTGAAAATAAGGCACGTAAAAAACCACATTAAGGTTTTCATCCCAATTGATCAAAAGCCAATATATCCATTGGCTTTTTTTCATAATTAAAATTAATCGAATGCCTAATCATTCAAAAAATCTAAATATAAAGATTTATATATCACATTATTTTAAATTAACTTTTTTACTCTTATACTGATCAAACGATATTAAATAATAATTGAGCTGCTTGAATGAATATGTTGGATTCCCCTTTTTTTGAACTTTCACCAGTCGCCATGTGGCTCGAAGACTTTAGTGAAATCAAAAAACAGTTTGATCTTTGGCGAGCTCAGGGAGTCGAGGATTTATTGACTTTTCTAAAGGAAGACGAAGCACGTGTTTTAGAATGTGCCCAAAAAATTAAATTATTAAAGGTGAATCCTAAAACCCTAGAACTCTTTCAAGCCAAAGATTTTGATCATTTACATCAGAATCTGGGACAGATCTTTAAAGAGGATATGAGCAAGACCCATATCCAGGAACTGGTCGCTCTATGGAACGGCGAAACCCAGTTTTCCCATCCTGCGGTGAACTATACCTTGACCGGTCAGCGCCTGGATATCCAACTGAAAGGAATTGTCCTGCCACAACATGAACATGATCTTTCCCTGCTGTTAATTACAACAGAAGATATTACCGCTTATACTGAAGCACGCCGTCTGGAAGAACGTAACCGTCATCTGGCCGAGGCACGTTTTATTTACTCACCCGCTTCACTTTGGGTCGAAGATTTTAGCCGGATTAAAATTAAATTAGATCATTTACGTGAATTAGGCATTGAGGATTTCAAGACTTTTCTGGATGTACATCATGAATTTATTCATGAATGTATTCGTGATATCCGGATTATTGATGTCAATCAGGCAACCCTGGATTTACTGGGTGCTTCCAGTAAAGAAATGCTGTTAAAAAACCTGCATAAAGTCTTTGCCAAAGATATGGTCCAGACTTTTAAAGAACAGCTCATTGAACTCTGGAATGGCAACCTGCATCATCAGCGTGAAGCCATTAATTATGCGCTGGATGGCAGTATCCGCCATGTTTTGCTGCAATTTACCGTGTTTCCAGATTATCTGCAGGACTGGAGTATGGTGCAGATTGCTTTGACTGATATTACTGCACGGAAAAAAGCGGAAAATTATCTGGAATATTTAGGCAAACATGACGTTCTGACCAAGCTCTATAACCGTGCCTTTTATATGGCAGAACTCAGCCGTCTGGAACGTAACGACATCCAACCGATTTCCTGCATTTTTATGGATCTGAATGGCCTCAAAGAAGTCAATGACAGCCTAGGACATGATGCCGGCGATAACCAACTGCGTCGTTTAGGCAATATCCTGAATCAGCTGATTCAGCATACGCCTTATTCTGCTTCGCGTATTGGCGGAGATGAATTTGTGGTGCTTTTACCGGGTGCAGATAAAGCAGCTCTGCAAAACTGTTTAAAAAGCCTGCAGGAGTTATTGGTTGTCGATAACCAGTTTTATTCACATCAGCCTCTCAGCCTTTCGATTGGTCATGCGACAAGTGCAGCAGGTGAACGAATTGAAGATATGCTAAAACGGGCCGATCAGGAAATGTATGTGCAAAAGAGAAATCATTACCAGCATCATAACCGTAGAGCACCAGCCTCCTAATTACTAGGGAGCTAAAATGTTAAAAATAAAAAAAGCCATGTAATAAACATGGCTTTTTTCAATCAGGAATTTGTCCCGTCCTGAAATAAGTTTACACCTTAAGAGACTTATTTTATGGAACATAAACGAGAACAACGAGTTAAACGTAC
>NZ_JPQO01000182.1 GCF_000773685.1 Acinetobacter sp. HR7
TCGCTTGAATTCAGAATCTGAAAAACGGTTTAATTTCTGATATTTCATGAAATCTATATTGAGGCAGTTTTTACTTTCGCAAGAGGTCTAATGGTTTTGTTAATATTAATTATTAAAATAGCTGTATTGCTGAGAATAACGTTAATATAAAACCATAATTTAATAAGTGATTTCCAGAGAAATATGCCAAATAGCAAAAGCGAGTCCGAAAAAGTGACCAAGAATCAGAAAATCCAACGTCCTTTGTATGTACCGTATGCGGGATATAGCCTGCTTGAGTTACCCTTGCTAAATAAAGGTTCTGCATTTACTGAAGAAGAACGTACCAGTTTTAACCTGCATGGCCTGCTTCCACATGCGATCGAATCGATTGAAGAACAGAGCCAACGTTCTTATCAACAGTATTGTTCATTTAATGATGCAATTAATAAGCATATTTATCTGCGTAACATTCAAGACACCAATGAAACGCTGTATTACCACTTAATTGAAAACCATTTAAGTGAAATGATGCCTATCATCTATACACCGACTGTAGGTGAGGCTTGCCAGCGTTTCTCGGATATTTACCGTCGTCATCGTGGGATTTTTATTGCTTATCCAGACCGTGACCGCATTGATCAGATTCTGCGTAATGTGAATCGTCGCAATGTTAAGGTGATTGTGATTACTGATGGTGAGCGTATTCTTGGTTTGGGCGACCAAGGAATTGGTGGTATGGGAATCCCGATTGGAAAACTGGCGTTATATACCGCATGTGGTGGTATCAGTCCGGCGTATACCTTGCCAATTACCCTGGATGTTGGTACCAATAATCAGCAGCTACTGAATGACCCGATTTATATGGGCTGGCGTAAACCACGAATTGGTGGCGATGAATATTTCGATTTTGTCGATCAGGTGATTGAGGCAATTCAAGAAAGATGGCCAGATGCCTTAATCCAGTTTGAAGACTTTGCCCAGCACCATGCCATGCCATTACTGGAAAAATACCGGGATAAGGTGTGCTGCTTTAATGATGATATTCAAGGCACAGCAGCTGTTTCTGTCGGTACTTTACTGGCAGCGTCTTATGCATCCAAGAAAAAACTAAAAGACCAGACTGTAGCATTCCTAGGAGCAGGTTCAGCAGGCTGTGGCATTGCGGAACAGATTATTGCCCAGATGGTTGCTGAAGGCTTGACCGATGCTCAAGCCCGTAAACGGGTCTTTATGGTTGATCGTTTTGGTTTGATTACCGATAATCAGCCGAATCTTTTGGATTTCCAGAGAAAGCTGGCTCAGGATCCAAAAAGTATTGCCAAATGGGGCGACGCAGAGAATAAGATTTCACTACTGGAAGTGGTGAAATATGCCAAACCTACGGTATTGATCGGTGTTTCGGGACAGCCAGGTCTGTTTGATAAGGATGTGATGACAGCCATGGCTGAAAATTGTGAACATCCAATCGTTCTGCCGTTATCAAACCCGACATCACGGGTAGAAGCTGTTCCTGCCGATATCATTCAGTGGACAGATGGTAAGGCTTTGATTGCAACAGGTAGTCCGTTTGCACCGGTGAATTATCAGGGACAGATTTATAACATTTCGCAATGTAATAACTCGTATATTTTCCCTGGGATTGGTTTGGGCGTGATTGCTTCGGGGGCCAAACGTGTGACTAATAATATGTTAATGGCTTCGAGCAATGCTTTGGCTGAATGTTCACCAAAGCTGAAAGATCCGAAAGCAGACCTGTTGCCTGAACTGGATCAAATTCAGCAGATTTCCAAAGTGATCGCATTAAAGGTTGCTCAAGCCGCAGTTGAAGATGGTGTTGCACCACCGGTAGATGTTGAAACTTTGAAAGAGAAAATAGAAGAAAATTTCTGGAAACCGGAATATCGTAGATATGAAAGGGTGACTTTTTAATTCGTATTAATTTTTCATGAATGAAGCCTTTAGTTCTTTTCTAGAGGCTTAAGTAAAAATTAGATAAACGAGTTAGATTAAAAACATAAGTTTTTTTGCTCATAAGCACTTTTAATAGACGTGGAATCATTATTCTGAGAAAAAATTCATCATCAGGAGTTTGACCGATTACGAACTTTTCAAAAAGTACATCAAACTCTGTTATTTAAGTGGGATGACGATATTTATTGGATGGATTTTCGTCATTATTTCTTGATCGGATATCAAAAATTTAAACAAGAAACCAAAATATAAAACTAAAGTCTAAGAAAAAAATCCTGAATATATAATTCTAAAAATGCACTAAATCATGCTTAATAGGTTTGGTGATGAAAAAATTCATTATTAATTTAATTAAAAGTAATAAATTCATCAAAAGTAAATTGGGTTAAATTTATTAAATTTAATTAAAACAATAGTTTATTTAAAAATTAAGAGTTGGCATGAATCTTGATTTAATGAGAGTAATGAATTTTTTCATTGATTAATGGAATATATTTTTAAAGGATCTATCAAATGACAAGTAAAGTAATTGACGTTGCAATTTTGGGTTCGGGCTATGGCGGTTTAGGGATGGGCGCGCAGCTCAAGCGCAATGGTATCAATAACTTTAAAATTTTTGAAAAAGCAGATTCGCTAGGCGGTGTTTGGCGTGACAATATTTATCCAGGTGCTGCCTGTGATACCCAATCGCATATTTATTGCTTTACCTATTTCCCAAATTTACGAGTAAGCAGTATGTATGCTGGACAGGCAGAATTACTGAACTATTTAGAACGCCTGGCACAACATTTTGACCTAGAACCACATCTTCAATATAACTCTGAAATTACCAAAGCAACCTGGAACAATGCAGAACAGCTTTGGGATTTAGAGATAAAAAATGCTGAGCCTGTAAAAGCTAAGGTGTTTGTACCTGCATGGGGGCAACTGAATAAACCTGTAATTCCTTATTTTAAGGGGGCTGAAAAATTTAAGGGTGAGTCTTTCCACTCGGCAGAATGGAAGTATGGAGTAAATCTAGAAGGCAAGAAAGTCGTTAGTATTGGTAATGCTGCAAGTGCCGTACAGTATGTACCAGAAGTTGCCAAAGTTGCTGGTCATTTGACAGTATTCCAACGTAGTGCAAACTGGATTATGCCACGTGGTCAGCAAGTCTTTACTGAAGCAGAATTAGATGAGTTTGAATCAAATCCGGAAAAATTCTTTGAAAGCCGTAATAACATCCATCAAATGCGTGAGGATGGGTTTGCGCGTACACAACAAGGTACAGATTCTCAGGAAGAAGGCAAACGTCTTGCATTAGAACATCTTTACAATAGTGTTCAGGATGAAGAATTACGCAAAAAGCTTACTCCAGATTATGAATTCGGTTGTAAGCGTATCTTGCGTACTGATGACTACTATCCTGCTTTGACACGAGAAAATGTATCTCTAGTAACAGATGGTATTGTAGAAATTACTGAAAATGCGGTGATCACCACGACAGGCGAAGTGATTGAAGCAGATGTCATTATTTATGGTACAGGGTTCGCGAGCCAGAACTTCAACGGTGAGTTAGACATTATTGGCAACCAGGGTGATCGCCTTTCTCAAGTATGGGCAGATGGAGCAGAAGCTTATTTGGGTTTAACCGTCCCAACCTTCAATAATATGTTCCTGGTTTATGGGCCAAATACCAACCTGAATCACAACTCTATTGTGACTATGTTGGAAATTCAGCATCAATATATTGTTGAAGCAACGCAATATATTCTGCAAAACCAGACCTCACTGGATGTGAAACCTTCCATCTTTACTGCTTATAACGAAGATATCCAGGCGAAAATGGTGGGTTCAGCATTCGCGGCGGACTGTTCAAGCTGGTACAAAAATGCAGCCGGTAAAGTCATCAATAACTGGCCATTGAATGTTGAATCATACCGTAATTATACCCAGTTCAAGCCGCAGGATTATGTGGTTAAAACTGCAGTAAAAGAGGGTGAGCTTGCATGAGTGTTATTGTTCACCCTCAGGCTCAGCCAATTATCGATGCTTTTATCGCCAATGGTGCAAAGTCATTTGAAAAAATGGGTGAAATTCCAGAACTACGGGCAGTTTATGAAACCAATTGTGGTTTGGCAGCAATGAAAGGGCTAGAGCATATCGAAACTCAGGACCTTTCTGCTGAGCTATCTGGTGAGCCGATTCATTTGCGTATTTATGATACGCAAATGCAAGTGACGGAACTGCGTCCGACGGTGATTTTTATCCATGGTGGTGGTTGGGTCATTGGTAATTTAAATACCCATGACTCGATTTGCCGAAAGATTGCTAATGTAGCACAGGTTCGGGTGATCGCTGTTGATTATCGACTGGCGCCTGAATACAAGTTCCCAGTGCAGTATCAGGACTGTGAACGAGCGCTGCAATATATTCTGGAAAATGACCAACAACTGAAAGTTAACCGCCAGCGCCTGGTGTTCTGTGGTGATAGTGCCGGTGCCAACCTTGCAGGATATCTGGGACAAAACTTCTATCAGAAATACGGTACGGCTTTAAAAGCTCAAGTTTTGCTGTATCCAGTGATTGGTTTTGTGCCTGAATCGATGAGTTATCAGACTTATCAATCTGGTTTTCCACTGGTCAATAGCACTATGCACTGGTTCTTTGATCAACTGGCAAATGAGCAGGCAGATAAAGAGGCAATTTCCTTATTGTCTCAGCCCTTTGATAGCAACAATGGTGATATTTATCTCTTGACGCTGGAACATGATCCCTTGCGTGATGAGGCAATCTTGTATCTGGAAAAAGCAATCCAAAGTGGACTAAATGTGGAATATCACCACTTAAAAGGATTGATGCACGGGATCTTTACCATCGCAGGTAAGTTGGCTGTCGCAGAAGAATATTTAAATCACATTGGCAAATACATTGCCGCTAAAATTTAATAAGGTTATTTATGGGCTTTTCTACATTTAAAAGCGCGAATAAATTAATTACGGGTCAGACTGCACTGGAATATTTGGTTCAGGCGATTGCGCAATTAAAAATTCAAAAACCACTGATCGTAACAGATCAGGGGGTTGTGAAATCGGGAACTATTCAACAAGTACTGAATTTACTTGATGTTGAATATTCAATTTATGATTCAGTAAAACCTGAACCAGAGTTGGAACAGGTACAGGACTGTATCAATTTCTATCACGCTAACCAAAGTGATGCTGTACTGGCTGTTGGTGGTGGGAGTGCACTCGATATCGCTAAATGTGTGGCAGCATTGGCAGGACAAAATGGCGATATCCGTGATTTTGTTGGTACGGATAAAATTTCCAGCCGTGATATTCCACTGATTGTGATTCCAACCACTTCGGGTACAGGTTCTGAAGTGACCAATATTGCAATTTTGTCTGATACTAAAAATCAGATGAAACAGGGTATTGTTAGCGATTTCTTGTTACCAGACGTAGCAATTGTCTCTCCAGTGATGTCAGTAAGTTGTCCAGCTTCTGTGACAGCTGCAAGTGGTGTTGATGCCCTTGTACATGCCATAGAAGCATATATTTCAGTGAATCATTCGGACATTACAGATGCTTTAGCATTACAAGCGATTGAACTGATTGTTGAATATTTGCCTCAAGCATATGCACTTCCATCTAATCTGATTGCCCGTGAAAAAATGGCGACGGCTAGTCTGATGGCAGGTCTTGCCTTTGGTAATGCCGGAGTAGGGGCAGTCCATGCCTTGGCTTATCCACTCGGTGGAAAATATAAAATGGCACACGGAGTAAGTAATGCTTTGATGCTGCCTTATGTACTGAAATGGAATGTACTTGGTTGTGCAGAGCGTTTAAGCAAGATTGCCAAGCTTTTAAAGTTAAGCAATAGCAATTTGGCTATGGAAAATGCTGAAAAACTGGTGGAATTTTTGCACAAATTCTGTCAGCAGCTGAACATTCCTGCAGGCTTACGTTACTTTGGTATCCAGGAAGATGACATTCCTGCCCTTGCTGCTGAAGCGATCAAGGTCGAGCGATTGTTAAAGAATAACCCGCGTCAACTGACCGTCAATGATATTGAAGCAATATATCGCGAAGCGTACTAGGAGCAGGTGGCCGACATGAGCATAGATCAAGTTATTACATTTATGAAAAGTAGTAAGGACTATTTTGAGCTGAAAACTCAAGATGGACGGTCTATTTTCGATGTTGAGCCTATTCGTTCTTTAATAGATGCCATTCAAGATGGCATCTATATCACAGATGCGCAGGCTGTAACGCTAGCAGTCAATGATGCTTATGAACGTATCACTGGCTTGAATCGCAGTCTTTTAGTTGGTCGTTACATGGGTGACCTAGTCAAATTAGGCTACCTGTCGAATTCTGCTTCTCTGGAAGTGATTAAATGTCAGGAAGTCGTGACCTTAGTACAAACCATTAATGGTTCACAGAAAATTCTGGTGACGGGTAGTCCAGTCTTTGACGAGAAAAAGCAGCTGATTTGCGTAGTCACCAGCGTTCGTGACATTACAGAATTGTTGAGAGCTAAGCATGCTCAAGAGCAGTTGGAAAATCTGTTTCGTAGTCAGTCACAATACAAGATCACTAGCTCTTCACATGACTTAATTATTTCTCGTGAAACACAAAGCATCTTTGATTTGGCAACTAATGTAGCCAAATTTAACAGTAAAATTTTACTACGCGGGGAAACTGGTACAGGTAAATCAAAGTTGGCCCGCTATATACATAGTATCAGTTCAAGAGCTGAACAGGCTTTCTTAGAATTAAACTGTTCAGGTATTCCAGATAATTTACTTGAAATTGAATTGTTCGGTTATGTGCCAGGTGCATTCACTGGTGCTTCGACAAAAGGTAAAAAGGGGCTACTGGAAATTGCCCATCAAGGTACTTTATTTCTAGATGAAATTGGTGATTTACCGCTGAGTATGCAGGTTAAATTACTAAAAGTGATTGAAGAAAACCGCTTTTTACCTGTGGGATCGACAGAATTTAAAGAAGTTGATATTCGAATAATTTCTGCAACACATCGTAACCTCGAAGAGATGGTTGAGAAAGGCGAATTTCGCGAAGACTTATTTTATCGAATCAATGTCATTGATATTGAATTACCGCCTTTACGTCAGCGCCGTTCCGAAATCTTGCCTTTGGTGCAGCAGTATCAAAAACAGTTTAATGAAAAATATCAGTTACAAAAGACTTTTAGTCCTGAAGTGGTTGAATCCTTTACTCATTATGACTGGCCAGGAAATATCCGTCAGCTGATCAATGTGCTTGAAAGACTCATGGTGAGTACAACGCATTCAGAAATTAATTTACGAGATTTACCTAAAGAGTTTAAGCAAGAGAATAATCTGTCTACTGCAAAAATGTCTTTAAAAGATCGTGTATTAGCATTTGAAAAAGAATTGATTTTGGCTGCACTTAGCGAGCACGGCTCTACTCGTGCAACTGCTGATGCACTGGGGGTTGAACAATCAACCTTAGTCAAAAAAATTGCCAGATTCAAACAATAAGTTTTTACTTAGGGAAAAATATATATGGATATCACACAGTTTTCTGTTTTTGAAAACAGATGTTTAGTGAATGGTGAATGGTTAAGTTCAACAGATACTATTATTGTTACCAATCCTTTAGATCAGTCGGTCATTACAGAAGTTCCTGTACTTGCAGAGGAAGTCATTGAACAAGCCATTGTGGATGCTGATCTAGCGCAAAAACAATGGAAAAATGTGGCACCGAATGAGCGTAGTCGTTTGCTAAGAAACTGGTTCGACTTATTGATGCAATATCAAGATGAACTGGCAACAATTATGACGGTTGAGCAAGGCAAACCGCTTAAAGAAGCAAAAGGTGAAATTGCTTATGCTGCCAGTTATATCGAATGGTTTAGTGAAGAAGCTAAGCGTGGCTATGGCGATATTATTCCGGCACCTACAAATACAGAAATTCTGGTATTCAAAGAAGCAGTAGGAGTATGTGCTGCCATTACCCCATGGAATTTCCCTGCTGCGATGATTACCCGTAAGGTAGCACCTGCGTTGGCTGCTGGCTGTTCTATTCTGGTAAAACCAGCGTCGGAAACACCATTAACTGCGTTAGCGATTGCAAAACTTGCTGAACAAGCCGGTTTTCCTAAAGGCGTATTTAATGTCATTACTGGGTCATCAACCAAAATTGGTCAGATCTTTACCAGTCATCCACTTGTTAAAAAACTCAGCTTCACTGGTTCAACTGAAATTGGTGCCAAACTGATGGCACAAAGTGCACCTACTGTGAAGAAACTATCTTTGGAACTTGGCGGTAATGCACCAGTTTTAGTATTCAATTCTGCAAATCTAGATCAGGCCGTTCAAGGCGTGATGGATACCAAGTTCCGTAATGCTGGACAGACCTGTGTATGTGCCAACCGAATCTATGTACAAAGTGAAATTTATGATGCTTTTGTTGAAAAACTAAAAGATAAGGTTGAACAGTTAAAAGTGGGTAATGGTTTAGAAGCTGATACTGATATCGGTCCACTTATTAACCATAAAGCAATTCGCAAAGTTGAAGAACATATTGCAGACGCGCTATCAAAAGGTGCGACATTGGTCACAGGTAAAACAGAAAATACCAATGGCAACTGGTGTGTACCGACATTAGTAAAAGATGTCACTCAAGAAATGTTGTGTGCAAAGGAAGAAACTTTTGGACCTTTTGCACCGATCTTTAAATTTGAGACTGAGCAAGAAGTTATTGCTATGTCAAACGATACCGAGTTTGGCTTGGCATCGTATGTGTTCACTCAAGATATCAATCAATTTATTCGTGTGTCACGCAATTTGGAATATGGAATGGTTGGGGTAAATACAGGACTAATTTCAAATGCTGCCGCGCCATTTGGAGGAGTTAAATCGTCAGGAATTGGTCGAGAGGGATCTAAGTACGGTATGGATGAATATCTAGAAATCAAATATGTCTGCTTAGGAAACATTAAATAATTTAAAAAGGAATTTTACATGGAAGCAGTAAACCAAGTGCTGAGCGAAACAAGCGCTCCAGCAGAGAAATCGTCTATTAAAAAAGTAGTAGGCGCTGCCATGGCAGGCACCATTGCAGAATGGTACGAGTTTTTTATTTATGGTATTGCCAGTACCTTAGTATTTTCTAAGCTTTTCTTCCCGGCAATGGGTGATGGTAGCTTGTTGATGGGGATCATCGCTGCATTTGCAACTTATGCTGTAGGTTTCATTGCACGTCCTTTAGGTGGTTTAGTTTTTGGTCATTTTGGGGATAAATATGGCCGTAAAAAACTGCTACAAATCAGTCTGATTATGGTTGGTTTTGCCACCTTTGCAATGGGATGTATTCCTTCATTTGAAAGCATTGGTTATGCGGCACCTGCTATCTTGGTGCTATTGCGCTTTATTCAAGGTTTCGCTGTGGGTGGTGAATGGGGTGGTGCAATGTTGCTGGTGGGTGAACATAGCCCAGAACATCAACGTGGTTTCTGGACCAGTTTTCCGCAAGCAGCTGCATGTGCAGGTAATGTATTAGCGAGTCTGGTGCTATTAGGCTTATCTTATACGTTGCTGCAAGAAGATTTCCTAGCATGGGGTTGGCGTATTGCCTTCTGGTTGTCAGCAATCATTGTTTTTATTGGCTACTATATCCGTAAAAACGTCGAAGAATCAGATGTTTTTAAAGAACAGATTAAGCGTCAGGAAGAAGAGCAAAAAGCGAGTGCAGGTCTAAAAGAAGTACTGGTGCAATATCCAAAACAGGCACTTTTCGGCATGTTAATGCGTGTGGGTGAAAACTCTGTCTATTACATCATTGTTGTCTTCTCAATTGCGTATTTGTCGATCCAGTTGAAGTTTGGTTATACAACGATCTTGGCTCTACTTCTGTGTGCTAATGCGTTCCAGTTTTTTGCAATGATTTTCTCTGGCTTTATCTCAGATAAAATTGGTCGTAAACGTACCATGTATATTGGTTATGCAGGCCTGGTTGTTTGGTTACCTTTCTATTTTACTGGTTTAAATACAGGCGAGTTTTTAACAGTACTGTTCTCTATGTGTGTGGGCTTGTATTTCCAAGCCATGTGTTATGGTGGTCAGGGTGCGGTGCTAGCTGAAATTTTCCCGACACGTATGCGTTACTCAGGTTCATCATTTTGCTACCAAATCAGTTCAATTCTGGCAGGTTCAATTGCACCGATGATCGCAACGATGCTATGGAAGACTTATGATTCAACTACGCCAATCACAATTTATATTATGTCTGTGATTGCACTATCAGTCTTTGCCATCTTTATGCTGAAAGAGACGCGTGGTCGTTCATTACATGAAGTAGACCATGAAGATCGTAAACAGTTTTCTTAATACTTAAACATTCCTAATAAAAAGATTCTGCTCACATGGAGTGAGCAGAATGGGGATATTCATCTTTAAAAAAGGACGTCAGACATGAACTTAAAATTAAAAAATATCGTTATAGCTATGGCATGTGTCACTGCTACATCGGCATTCGCAGATAATGTGGAAAGCCGTATTGATGCATTGGAAGCAGAATTAAATCAGCTCAAACAACAGCGTTTAGTTGAAGTGCAACAAGCTCAACAGATCCAGGCGAATGAGCAAAAAAATAATAAAAAGTCTAATGTATTTAGTGATACAGATCTTAAATTCTACGGGATCGTACGAATGGATGGTGCAGTTGATTTTAAGGATACCACTGCTGCACCTTTTGTGAACGGTCAAATTAATGCAGTCGACCGTACTCCAGCAGGAAACCGTTCTGCATTTACCTTAACGGCAACTCGTTTAGGTATGGATCTCACTAAACAGGTCAATGACACAGACGTAAAAGCTAAAATCGAAATGGACTTCTGGGATGGTGCGGAAGGTAACGGTAAATTACGTATTCGCCATGCTTATGTGGATTTCAATAACTGGTTGTTAGGTCAAACTGTATCAGGTATGACGAACCTGGAAACTCTAACAGAAAGTGTCGACTACACATTATTCATGGGTTATACCTGGACCCGTAACCCACAGATTCGATATAACTTTAACCTCGCGCCTGAACATAATCTAAAAGTCGCAGCAGAATATGTAGATAGTCGTGCTTCAGAAATTCCAGCTATTACTGCCAAGTATGTATTTAACAAGGATGATGTAACTGCAGTCGCTCAAGGCTTCGTAAATGAGAAACGCGCTACTGTACAAGTAAACGGTGCTGAAAAAGATATTGATAAATTGGCTTGGGGTGTGGGGCTTGGTCTGAAATATAAATTATCTCCAGTCAATTCTATCCAAGGTCATTTCTACCATGTAGAAGGTGACCAGAAATTTGTGTCCTATACTCAACAAACCGCACCTGCCGTCAACGGCTTTAGTGGTGGGGGAGACTTTAGTGTAAATGCAAATCAAAATGATCTGGACCAAAATAAGGTCAATACTTATGTACTAGGTTATTCACATAAGTTGTCAGATCAATGGCGTACAAATTTAGTTGCCTCATTATTTGATTATGATGATTCTACGGCTTATGCAAAGAATAATCCAACGACAAATAAGCAGGTGAGTGATCTAGCAGCCAATATTTTCTATACACCTATACAAAGTGTGGATCTAGGTCTGGAATATCACCATGGCAAACGTGAGGCATTTAATGGCGATGAATTTGATGTATCACGTTTAAATTTCGTCACTACCTATAAATTCTAATGGACTAAATAAGGGTGCTCAGCACCCTTATTTTTACAGGAATGAAAAATGAAAGGATTGAATCAAAAGACAGTGGTTATCACTGGTGCATTAGGTGGAATTGCGCGTGCAACTATTCGAGTTCTAGATAACTATGATGTAAATTTTATTTTAATTGATGTGGTGGATGCAGATCATGATTTCTTATCTTCTCTCAAAAGTAAACATCATTATTTTAAAGCCGATATTTCTTCAGTCACTGTGATCGATGAACTTCGAGCTCAGATCAGTAAGCTTTATACAGAAGTTGATTTCTTGATTCATTCTGCAGGCTTGTATCAGCATATTGAGTTAGCAGATTTGAACTATGCGGAATGGAGCCATCAGATTAATGTCAACCTGAATTCAAATTACTACTTGATCAAAAGCCTATTGCCTTTACTGTCAGAGCAAAGTGCAATAGTCAATATTTCCTCAATTGCAGGTCATCAAGGAAGTATTGCCCATACAGCCTATGCTACAGCTAAAGGTGGTGTGATTGCATTGACTAAGAGTCTGGCAATTGAACTTGCACCTAGAACACGTGTAAATACTGTCTCACCAGGTTTGATCGATACTGCCATGATGCAAGGTATGAGTGATGAAAAACGTTCGGCAATGATAGACGCTACACCGCTTAAACGTTTGGGACAGCCAGATGAAATTGCCGAAGTTATTGTATTCTTGTGTAGTTCAGCAGCTTCTTATATCACAGGTGAAAATATCCATGTAAATGGAGGGTTGTATCGTGATTAAGACCCTGTCTAGTTTGCAACTTTCAAAAGTTACACGTCCAATTTCATGGGGTGAAATGGATTTATTTGGACATTTAAATAATGTGCATTATTTTCGCTATTTAGAAGATGCCCGGATTGCATTTTTGGATCAGCTAAACTTTTTTGATAATAAGTTGTATTGCGTCATTTTAAAAAATGAATGTGAATATAAATGCTCAGTAGAGTATCCAGATCAACTCACAACCATCTATTACGTAACTCGTGTTGGGAATACTAGTTTTTGCATGTTGTATGAAGTCTTTAGTGAACAGCAAGATACGGTGGTTGCTATAGGTAAAAGTGTGATTGTTATTGTTGATCCGGAAACGATGCAAAAAAGAGAAATACCCGCACAGTTTCGTGATCATTTATTAAAATATATGAAGGAATTTCAATATGAGCAATATGCATAATTCATTTCAAGATCGCGTTGCAATGATTACTGGTGCGGCATCTGGTATTGGTAAAGCTGTCGCAATTAAGATGGCAGAGCAGGGATGCCAATTATGTTTGGTTGATTTAAATCGGGAATTATTGACTGAATTAGAAAAACAATTATCACCACAAACGAAAATAATGATTTTCTGTGGTGATGTTACAGAGCCAACTTTTATTCAGACAGTGGTTGAGCAGATCGGTAAGCAATTTGGTCGTTTAGATTTCGCCTTGAATAATGCCGGAATTACATCTGCAGCAAAAGGTATTGCAGATATCGAGTTGGCAGAATGGCAGCGAGTTATGGATGTAAATATCAATAGTCTTTATTATTGTATGCACTATCAAATTCCATTAATGCAGCAGTTGAATGGTGGGGCTATTGTAAATATGTCTTCCATGTTGGGTTTAATAGGTACTAAAAATCGTGCAGCTTATGTAACTAGTAAACATGCAGTAACTGGGATGACTAAAGCTGTGGCGCTGGATTATGCGGATCAGAATATTCGAGTTAACTCCGTGCATCCTGGTTATATTGAGACACCGTTGATTGCTCATATTGATCATGAGGCTTTAATTACCAAGCATCCAGTCGGGCGACTCGGAACTGCAGAAGAAGTTGCGGCTTTAGTTAACTTTTTATTCTCAGATGAAGCCAAATTTATTACTGGTTCACAGTATGTCATTGATGGTGGCTATTCGATTCAATAAAGATTTAAAAGTTCAGGGATATTTTAGTCCCTGAATACGTCTTAGAAATTTTTGCATATTTATTGATAGCTTATATGAAATAAACTTTTGAAGAAAAATAAAATCTAGTCTTGGTAAGTTACAAATAGCTTTATGCGAATGCTGACTTATTGATGATATTATCATTATTAAAGTTTTTAGCCATCTTAAAATTAAGCGTTGCCTACAGCATTCAGTAAACCATTCTCTTACAAAATATCAGTCAGTTATTATAAATACTTTTTTAATCAGCTAGCTCAAAGCTAACTTTTTCTGACTTTCCATAAATCTAGTTACCTGAGAATATGCGCCTAACAATCCCGTGAATTGGATTATCATTTTAGTATAAATATTTGTAGTTCAGGAGTTATTCACTAATGATTGAAATATTAATCAAAACGCCAATCTCAACTTTA
>NZ_JPQO01000183.1 GCF_000773685.1 Acinetobacter sp. HR7
AATTAGGTCGACCACTTACCCGTTTCACTGCCATTCCCGGACAGTCATCACAACGTGACAGGCACCCCATACAAGGCGTCGTGCCCTGATATTCACCTGCCCAGGCTGTTTGCATAGCCTTAACTTCTGCAGCAGTTTGCGTTTTAGCTTTGGAGTGATCCTGACAACCTACCAATACAGCCGTTGCCACCAGCGGAATCAAAATAACCTGTTTCATGACTCGAGATTCAGCAGTTTGATGTGCGGCAACATAACATAGCCCTGACGGCTTGATAAGATGCGCTGATCTGCTGTTACGATTTTAAAACCAACCTTTGCGGCCTTTTCGGATCTGATCAGCACAACGTAAAGCTTCCTGAGTCAGCCCCCACAATCGGTAATCGCCCGTAATCGAAGCAGTCGGGAAATTATGGGTATAGGCAAAACTTAGATTTCGTTCTGGATCACACCAGGCACCTGAACCATTAAAACCGATATGGCCAAAACCTTTGCTGGATTTCCCCAGAGTCAGAATACGATGATAGCCTAATCGCCAGTGCATCGGTAAAGGCATGATCCGGTCACGATGGGTATATTGCACTGTGCTTAAACGTTGAAAAATATCTTGTGAAATCAGTTGCTGTCCTTGCCATTGGCCTTGCTGTACCAGCATGGCATAGACTTTTGCCAGACTGTTCGCCGTAAATACACCCGTTGCAGCAGGTATAATGGCTTTCAGCCCTTCATCACTAAAGAAATTCAGATGCTTCATGCCTTTGGGAATCATGGCATCCTGAAAATCCTGTGGATTCTGCCCACTCCACTGTAAAGCTCGTTCCATCAGATTCGGTTTTCTTGCTCTCGGCTGAGTCTTTTCTGCTCGTGGTTGGGTATCTGTTTTCTTACGATGAATTGGTCGCGCTACACGTGAAAGCTTATGTTCAGGCACACCAAAATAAGCGCCATCCAGCTGTAATGGCTGTACCAGATATTCGTTCATCAATTCAGCTAGCGTATTGCCTGTGGCTTTTTCCAATGCACCGCCCACCTGCCAACCAAAGGTCAAGGGCTGATAAGCCGCAGCTGTACCCAGTTCAAAACGTGGTTTGGCTGCAGCAATCCGTTCCAGCATATGCGACCAGTCCAGCATTTCCCGGGCATTATCAATAATGTTACGAATATCATAAAGACCACTTTGATGGCTGAGCATATGGGCCAGCGTGATTTTATCTTTACCCTGCTGAGCAAACTCTGGCCAGTATTCGGCTACAGGCGTGTCATAGCTGATTAATCCACGACTCACCAGAATATGTACCAACGTCGCGAGTACACCTTTCCCGGTGGAATAACATACCGACAGCGTATCCGGCTGCCAGGCTTCCAATTCTGACTTCTTGCCGGTATAGATATCCAGCACCTTTTTACCCTGATGGTAGACCACTAATGCTGCACCACCCTGTCCGGCACGGGCATCCTGAAAACGGCTAAAGTGCACCGCCAGATCATGAAAACGCGGATGCACATAGCCTTGATAATTATTAGCTTTGGCTGTCAGAAATTCTTTAATCGGTTTCATATGTCCTTCCTTGGCCCATGTTGTAACTGAAATCGAATATTTAGCAGAAATCCAAATAAAAAAGCCTAAATCAAGTTTAGGCTTTTTTTAAATATTTAAAGTGCCTTGATGCTTCCCGAAACATGCGGTTTCTGGCTTTTCGAGTTACGGATTAGAAACTCAGTATCATTGCCTGATTCTTCGGTCAGGAATTGTACTTTAGATGGCAGATACATCGGTAACTTGAACCAGACATCTGCTTCATAAGCATCTGGTAAAGTCAGGCTTGCCAAAGCTCTTGCCTTACTCCACATGCCGTGTGCAATCGCCTGTTTGAAACCAAAGGCTTTTGCCGTAATCGCATGAATATGGATCAAGTTAAAGTCACCTGAAGACATGGCATAGCGACGGCCAGTATTTTCAGACACATCCCATTCTGCATTGACTTCATAATTTGGTGTTTTTGTCTCTGCAGCTTTAGGTGCAGCCTTGCCATCGGTTTTCTGACGTGACAGGTAAGTGGTCAATGCCTCAACCACAACCTCATCACCCACTTTAACCGTAGTAATAAAATCAAACTGAACACCTTTATCATGTGGCTGCAATTCACCAAACTTGCAAGACAAGATCAGCTGTTCATTTACCCCAACCTTACGGTATTGCTTGATCTGGTTACGGATATGCACCAGACCTAAAATCGGAAATGGAAAAGCTTCAGAGGTCATCATGTGCATCTGCAGGCTTTGTGATAGCACCGCCAGATAGATCGCCGGGATATAGCCATTATTCTTGAAGCCACAAACAGCGTTATAAGACTTTAAATGCTTTTGGTCGACCTTGAATGAATCCACCACATATTCAACTTGCGGCAGAACTTTTTCACCCTTTGGCTTTTTCGCAATCAAGCCTTGAATGATTTTTGGATAAGCAAGATACGGCTTTGGAAGTTGACTAAAATGGCGAGTATTCATACTGAACCTTTGAAAACATTATCTTTATAAAGTTTCCTCACCTGAGCATACTTCAATCATCCTAGCCATGTGAAGTGCCGATGAGGATTTGAGAATTTTGATTTTTCTCTTTTAATCCCCCTAAATCCCCCTTTATGAAAGGGGGACTTCTCCTCTCTGAGCAAGTTTTAAAGCACTGCTTTAAAACGAAGCGCAAGAAAGGAAAGTTGGGGAGAGATTCTATTAAGCCCCTAACAGACTCTGACCACAAACACGAACCACGTTGCCATTCAAGCCTGAAGAAGCAGTTGCTGCAAACATGGCTATCGTTTCAGCCACATCCACTGGCAAGCCACCTTGACTCATAGAGTTCATACGGCGACCTGCTTCACGAATGGTGAACGGAATTGCTGCGGTCATTTGGGTTTCGATGAAACCAGGAGCCACAGCATTGATGGTGATACCATTAGTCAGTGTAGGTGCTGTATATTTCACAATACCAATCACACCCGCTTTAGACGCTGCATAGTTGGTTTGACCCAGGTTACCGGCAATACCTGAGATTGAAGATACGCAGACAATACGGCCATTAGTATTCAGACCATCGTTATTCAGCAGATAATCATTGACGCGCTCAATTGCTGACAGGTTGATGTTGATCACCAGATCCCACAACTCAGGCTTCATGTTCGCCAAAGTCTTGTCACGAGTAATACCTGCGTTGTGTACGATAATATCCAGACCGCCCTGTTCAACCGCAGCCGCTTTGATTTTCTCGCCTGCATCAGCGGCAGTAATGTCGATTGCCAGTGTTGAACCACCAATCTCACCCGCTACACGATCCAGATCAGATTGCTGTTGTGGAACGTCCAGACAGATCACATGTGCACCATCACGTGCCAGTACATGAGCAATCGCTTCACCAATACCACGGCTTGCACCAGTCACTACCGCAGTTTTTCCAGCAAGCGGTTTTGTCCAGTCCACATTGAATAATTCTGCTTTAGAAACACGGATCACCTGACCAGACACATAAGCAGAACGTGGAGAAATTGCAAAACGTAGTGCAGATTCAAGATTTGCTTCAGCACCATTGTCCACATAGATCAGGTTGGCTGCGATACCTTTCTTAAATTCTTTACCAACAGATTTGATAAAGCCTTCCAGTGCGCGTTGTGCGATCGCCTGTTTCACGGAAGTTGCTGAATCCGGGTTAATGCCCACAATTACCACACGGCCAGATGCCTGAATTTGACGTGCGATTGGATGGAAGAAGTCATAAACGGCTTTCAGGTCATCTGAGTTTTGGATACCAGACGCATCGAAAAGCGCAACCTTGAACTTAGACTCTTTGTCGCCCTCATTGAATGCACCCAGATTCAGGCCGACTTTCGCTGCTGCCTGTTGCAGCTCAGCATTATTCCCCGCATAGCTGTTAGCATGGATGTTTGCCAAAACTTTTGCAATTGAACCGGTCAAGGTACTGCCAGGTGCAGCACCGAATAAAACTGCGCCTTTTACAACAGGAGTTGCAGACTCATAGCGCTCAAGAAAAGTTGGGGATGGAAGACCCAGGTTTTTAATGACAAATTTACCAATAGGAGACTTTGCAAATGCTTGGTACTGGTCAGTCATGATTATTATCTCTCAATACAAATTAGTTTTTGGATCAATTTAAGTTATCCTTTAACTTCAACATGATGTCAGATACTTATATTTCAATAGATCCATCAGATTTCGGGTCAATAATACTTGAGATAATAGGGAGATGACTTGACCTAAGCGCAGTCTGTAATGTCATTCTAGTCAATACAGCCTATAGCCTTCTATGCTAATGTAGCTGCCAAGAAGATGATCTATTTGCCTGGTAAAGCCTTATGAGCAAAACAACTCAAGAAAATCCAGCGGTCGAGAATCCTGCAGCAGACAGCGTGTCAAAAGCATCAACTACACGCAAGCGCACCAGCAAAACTGCAAGTGCAGCAACTTCTGCAGAAAAAACACCGGCGAAAAGCACGCGCACCCGTGCCGCGTCTACTCGTACGGACAAAACGACTTCAACAAATAAAACCTCAACTTTAAAAACACAAACTTCTGTTCAACAGGATCAAAACATGAGCCAAAATACAGTTCGCCGCGTTGCTATTATCGGTGGTAACCGCATTCCATTTGCACGTTCTAACGGTGTTTACTTTACGGCATCCAATACTGATATGTTCACCGCAGCCCTGAATGGCCTGATTGAACGCTTTAACCTGCAAGGTCAACGCTTGGGTGAAGTGGTTGCTGGCGCGGTACTAAAACACAGCCGTGACTTCAATATGACCCGTGAGTGCGTATTGAATACTGCTCTTGCACCTGAAACTCCTGCTTATGACATTCAGCAAGCATGTGGTACTGGTCTGCAAGCAGCTTTCCAGGTCGCGAATAAAATCGCTTTAGGTCAAATTGAAGTGGGGATCGCGGGCGGTGTAGATACGACTTCTGACGCACCAATCGCTTTCGGTGATGGCTTACGTAAAGCCCTGCTAGAACTGAACATCGCAAAAACAGCGAAAGACCGCCTGAAAGCACTGACCAAAATCAATGTCAAAGACCTGATGGATGCACCGAAAAATGGTGAGCCACGTACTGGCCTGTCTATGGGTGACCACCAGGCGATCACTGCTCTGGAATGGGGTATTTCCCGTGAAGCACAGGACGAACTGGCAGCATCTTCACACCAGAAAATGGCAGCGGCTTATGAAGAAGGCTTCTTTGATGACCTGATCACCCCATTCCTAGGCTTGGATCGTGACAACAATCTACGTCCAGATTCTTCAGTTGAAAAACTGGCCAAACTGAAACCAGTGTTTGGTAAAGGCGATGCGCGTACCATGACTGCGGGTAACTCAACTCCTCTGACTGATGGTGCATCTTGTGTGCTGTTAGCTTCTGAAGAATGGGCAAAAGCCAATGGTCATGAAGTGTTGGCTTACCTGACATTCCAGGAAACCGCAGCAGTTGACTTCGTAGAGAAAAAAGAAGGTCTGTTGATGGCGCCAGCTTATGCAGTACCTCGTATGCTGGAACGTGCGGGTCTCAAACTTCAGGACTTCGACTTCTATGAAATTCATGAAGCATTTGCTTCTCAGGTACTGTCTACCCTGAAAGCTTGGGAAGATCCAAAATTCTGTAAAGAACGTTTAGGTCTGGATGCACCACTGGGTTCTATTGACCGCGCCAAACTGAACGTAAAAGGTTCTTCACTGGCTGCAGGTCACCCGTTTGCGGCAACCGGAGGTCGTATCATCGCGACAGCTGCAAAACTGATTAATCAGAAAGGTTCAGGTCGTGCGCTGATTTCAATCTGTGCTGCTGGTGGTCAAGGTGTAACTGCAATTATCGAAAAATAATTGTTGATAAAGCCTATAAAAAAGCACCTCTGATAGGTGCTTTTTTATTTTCTGAATATCGCGTTAAGCCCACTAACCTTTAGAAAATTCCGGCCGAATGCCCATTTTCATTTCAATCTGGTCATAACACCACTGAAAGATAAAGGTATAAACCAAAATACACAGCGTCATACTCAGATCAGTCAGGATCGCCTGCCACAAACTCATTTCCAGAGCATAAGCCACCATCGGAATGGTTGCCAGCATAAGACCACCTTCAAAGACAATCGCATGCACAATCCGGACTTTTATCGTTCGTTTCAGCTGATACCTGGCTTCAAACTTTTCAAAATAATGGTTAAATAACATATTCCAAAGTACAGAAGTAAGGGCCATGGCAATACCCAAAGTACCCGTCACTTCTATTGGCACATGGAAAATAAAACTCAAGGTAATCGCAATGATGATCAACAGAATGATCTCATAGCTCAGCGCATGTACTATCCTTCTGGTTGAAATAAACATCTTTTCTGACTCAAATCACTTAATCATGCCCGCTAGTTTATTTTCAATAATTTGATTATTCGAGTTAGAATCTTTCAAAAATATTGAAAGATAAAACATGAATATCAATCAGGAACAATTGCTACTGTTTAAAGCCGTGATGGAAACCGGATCATTCTCTGCAGCTGCACGTAAACTCGGTAAAGTCCCCTCCGCCGTAAGCATGGCAATTGCCAATATGGAAATTGATTTGGACTTGCAACTGTTTGAACGCATTGGTCGTGAGCCTCAGCCGACGGCGGCCGCACAAGCACTGTATGAAAAAACCGAACAGCTACTGGTAGAAATAAACCAGTGGAAACAGCACGCACAGGCGCTGAGTTCCGGACTTGAATCCGAGCTGAATATCGTGGTGGTGTCGGAACTACTGCATACCCGCTGGGTGGATTATATTGTGCTGCTCGAACAGCAGTTCCCAGATCTACAAATCAATATCTTCTCTGCCCCGCAGGAAGATGCACATCGGATGTTGTTTGAAGGTTCGGCACAGCTGGCCCTGATGTTTGAACGTGAACAACTGGAAACCCGGGAACAGTTTGTTGAGTTAAAAAAGGAAAGTCTGGTCGCGGTAGCTGCCAAATCTCATCCCTTGAGTCAGCATGCTCAAGTCAGCTATGAAGAGATCATTAATAGCCGGCAGATTGTGGTGGCGAGCCGGGATAGCAAGATCAAACCCGAACTTTTATTTTCCAAGTTTTACTGGCGTACCGATAATCACCACTCTGCCTATCGTCTGATTAAGCAGGGATTGGGCTGGGGAATTCTACCGATAGAGATGCTGCATGAGCATCCGCATATTCAGGAACAGCTATATATCCTGAATCTGTATGATTTCACGCCAAAGTTTGACTATTTCGTCGATCTGGTCTGGAGCCGGGAAACCAAACTCGGTAAAGCTGCACATTTTTTGATTAATCACATCAGAAATCAACGTAAAAACAGCAATTCGCTACCAAAAGATAGTGTGTGAATGCTTGGGAAATAAACACTTTGTGATATAACAGAATGCATAAGCAATAACCTAAGAACTAGATCCAAATGACTCAAAGTGCGTTAAACCAACTAAAACAATTCACCACCATTGTTGCGGACAGCAGTGATTTAGCTGCGATTGAAAAATTTCGTCCACTCGATGCGACCACTAACCCTTCGCTGATTACCGCTGCAGCAAGCCAAGTTGAAAATAATGCTCTGATTGAAGCAGCCTTTAATCAGGCAAAAGGCGAAGGTTTGACCGGCAATGAACTGATTGAACGCACCATTGATATTCTGACCGTCAAATTCGGTGTCGAGATTCTCAAACTGATTGAAGGTCGCGTTTCGACGGAAGTGGATGCATCTTTGTCTTATGACACTGCAGCAACCATTACCAAAGCCAAAGAACTACTGGAACTGTATAAGCAAGACGGTATTTCTTCAGACCGTATCTTGATCAAGATTGCTTCGACTTGGGAAGGCATTCAGGCTGCACGTGCGCTGGAACAGGAAGGCATTCATACTAACCTGACTCTGCTGTTTGGTCTGCATCAGGCCAAAGCCTGTGCTGATGCCAAAGTGACCCTGATTTCTCCTTTTGTCGGCCGAATTCTGGACTGGTTTAAAAAAGCAGAAAATGTCGAAGCTTATCCAATTGATAAGGACCCAGGTGTACTGTCGGTGAAGCAGATTTATTTCTTCTACAAACAGCATGACATTCAAACTGAAATCATGGGTGCCAGCTTCCGCAGTATCGATCAGGTTCTGGGCCTGGCCGGCTGTGACCTGTTAACTGTAGCACCCAACCTGCTGGCACAGTTGGATCAAGATCAACGTGAAGTCGTTCGTCAGTTATCTTCAAACCATGCCCATGCACATACCGAACATGCGCATACCCCACTTAACCAAGCAAGCTTCCAAGCTGAACTGGAACAGGATCGTATGGCTTCCGAACTACTTGAAGGCGGAATCCAGGGCTTTATCAAGGCACGTGAACAGTTATCTGCTCTATTACGTGAACGTTTTGCCGTAGCCGCCTAACGCTTTACAGCATCTGACAGTCGATGTCGTTATAATACGCATCGGCTGTTTTGTTTTTTTATTTGTTTTTTAAGAGTAGGTTTCAGTGTTTGGGATCACGGATTTAACGACTTTTATTATTGGTACAACGTTAATTGTGATGCTGCCTGGACCGAACTCGCTGTATGTGATGTCCACCGCGTCGCGCTATGGCATCAAAACCGGTTATAAGGCTGCATTTGGTGTCTATGCGGGCGATATGGTGCTGATTTTTCTGACTGCACTTGGTGCGGCTTCCCTACTCCATGCTTTCCCGGTCCTGTTTACTATTTTAAAAATTATCGGGGCCATTTACCTCAGTTATCTCGGTATCAAACTGTTCATTGCGGCTTATCACACATGGAATACCATCCATACCAATGCCGAAATTAAACAGGCGGAACAGAATATTGAACAGCTGCATCCGTTCCGTACTGCAATGACAATCAGCATTCTGAATCCCAAAGCAATCCTGTTTTATCTGTCTTTCTTTGTCCAGTTCGTTGATCCACGCTATCCGTATCCAGCACTGACCTTTACCTTACTGGCGATTGTGCTACAGATCATCAGCATGTCTTACTTAAGCATCCTGATTTTCTCGGGTGCCCGTCTAGCGCAATTCTTTGGTCATCGCTACCGCTTAACCTCGATCTGTGTGGCAACGGTAGCCTTGCTGTTCTGTGGTTTTGGCATCAAGCTCGCCACCTCTACCATGTAAGCCCGCAAATTTATTGGCATCTGAGCATGATCTGTCTGCAATTTTGAAATGCCTTCAGTTTCTGGGACTTAATTTTTTATCTGCTTTTGCAGATTTTGCGCTGGCGTAGCTTCACCTGAGACATTCAGACTATTTTAATCCGCTGTGTTTGAATGCATTTGCAGAAATTCCAAGGTCTGTTGAAAGGTCTGCTGGCTTTCTTTTTTCCCCATATAAAACTGGTATTCATGAATCAGCCAGGTTTTGGACTCAGGATAGAAAATTTCTTTGACCGGCACCTGATTGGCTTTAAGTATCTGCACAAAAGGCAAAGACTGGCTATCGGTGAGAAAATCTTTATTGCCACCACTGATCAGTACTGGTGGATAGTTCGGGGTAATATGCTGGATGGGAGAAATCTGCTTGAGAAAGGCAGCATCATTACGGCGCTCACCGGTATAGGCTTGCACCATATTATAAATGCCCCATTCCACCAATTTGATTTCGTCAGGTGCCATGTCTACAAAAGCATTGAGGTCGTAAATCCCGCAATGCAGAATCAGGCCTTTCAGCTGTGCAGGTTGAATTGAAGGTATAAATTCTGACGTTTGGGCAAAATCCGGATTCGTGAGTAAAGCTGCATAATGACTGGCCAGATTTGCTCCGGCAGAATCTCCGGCTAAATAAAGCTTGTTTGCATCAATCAAGTATTTCGCCGCATGGTTCTGTAAAAAAGCTAAAGCGGCATTAATCTGCTGTAGCTGGCTGGGATATTGCGACTGTGGTGCCAACTGATATTGCACTGATACTACATTGTAGCCTTGTGCTGCCAACAGCTTGAAATAGCCACGGGCATGTTCGCGTGAACCGGAAATCCAGCCACCGCCATGAATCCAGACCACTGTTGAACGTACGCCCAGTTCGGCAATGTTTTGTGGTTGGTATAGGTCCAGACCCAACTTCCGTTCTGGCTGATAAATAATATTGTTATGCACCAGCACATTGTCCGGCGCATGACGATCCAGCAATTTCTGCTGCACCGTGGTAGTCATGTTAAAGGCCGCAGCAATGATCTTGCTGTTCTGTGAGGTATTCTGACAGCCCGTAAGCAGCATTAGGCTAAGCAAAGCACTTCCGAATCCAACCTGCTGCAATCTGTTCATATCATTATGTCCCCACCACAATTTTAGCCCTGACATTACGCCAGAAATCTGTATTTTTTATTTTAGCCTAAAAGCATAAAAATGTTTAAAAACCAGGCATTTCAGTCTGATTTTTATGCCTATCATTTTGCAGTTTTTTGTAAAAAATTCAGCGTAATTAAATGAATTTTCTAATTTTTTAGTATTTTTCAATTGAACCACTATCCGCACTGTGCTATCAATAGTTGAAAGCAAGACAACAATGAGATTGGAGTATAAATAAGATGGCTTACCAACACCTTTTAGTCCCTGTGGACGGTTCTGATATTTCCTTTTCTGCAGTACGCCATGCGGCTCAAATCGCCAAAAGTTTTGGCAGCAAATTGACCATCATTAGTCTCATTGCAGAGAATCCTTTTACTGAAGCGGACTTCTATTACAGTTCTGCCATCATGAAAGAATACTTTGTCGAAGCGCATACCAATGCGAAAAAAGCACTGAAACAGGCGACCAACATTGCAGCAGAAGAAGGCATCACTGCTGAATCGCATATTGTGACTGGCCTGGTGAATGCCGAGCATGTGGTCGAAAAAGCGGAGGAAATTGGTGCCGACCTGATTGTGATGGGTTCACATGGTCGTAAAGGCTTCCAGAAACTGATTCTGGGCAGCTTTGCACAGGATGTACTGAGTTCATCTGAAATTCCAGTACTGATCATTAAAAAATAATACGACCTATGCGCATCGCTAAACTGTGGTGCGCATATTCATTTTATTAGAATTCAGACTACTGCATTGAAGTGGATTTATGCTTGGCTGCGTTCTGTTTCCATGCAAGCATCATTTTCAGGAATTACTATGGCTCACTATAAACACATCCTGGTCGCAATCGATGAATCCCCGATCTCTTATGCTGCTGCGGAACATGCATTGGATATTGCAAAATTATTTGGCGGCAAAGTCACCCTGATCAGCGTCATTGCGGTAGATCCATTCTCTGGTGTGGATTTTTACAAGGTTGCGCCAGCAGTGACGGATTACTTTATGCAGGCTGAACAGAATGCACTGGATCGCCTGAATGACCTGAAACAAACTTTTACCCGTGAAGGCATTGATCTGGATATCCGCATCATGCATGGCTTATCCCCTTCTGAAGGTATCCTGCAGACCAGCAAAGAACTGCCGATTGACCTGATTGTGATGGGTTCTCATGGCCGTAAGGGCTTCCAGAAACTGGTGCTCGGTAGCGTAGCGCAAAAGGTTCTTGGCGCTTCTGAAATCCCGGTGCTGATTGTGAAAGAATAAAATTATTTCCATTAAAAAAGCCTGTATTGAACAGGCTTTTTCTTTTAGTGAATCTTTTGATTAAGCTGATTCAGGAACATTTCTGCTTCAATTTGCGAACTGAAGACCTTGGTATATTCACCCGATTTCTGCACTGAGTTTGGCGTATATTCTAGCTGAACCTCGAATACACCACGACTGCTGTCCTTACTCACATGCACCGCAATAATATGTTGTGTATTTAAATAAAACCCGTCGTCAACTTTCAATAACATTTTTAATTCACTCAATCTGTTCTGATCACCATGATCTTCTTTGTGAAAATCCGAGAACGGCGTCACATTAACTCCATATATAAGAACTATCTTAAAGCAAAATCCAATACATCCTTTCTTTCATTACATATTTAATAAATATTACTGATGTTCTAAATAAAAAAGCCGGATATTTAATCCGGCTTTCTCTTTTTTTTAAATTACACGCTCAACATGCTATTCAATGTTTCACAGACATTTTTCGATTTCACCAGCGGTTTCAGTGCTTCTAGCTGCGCCTTCACTTCACCACGTTGTGGTTCTGCCAAGGTATACCAACGTGACAATACCTGCAGCAGACGAGAACCCACGATTGGGTTTTTCTCATCTAGGTATTTCGCCAAGCTAATGTAATGCTGAACACCAAAGCTCCAGGTATTCACCGGATTGTTGCTTAAACCGCCGCTGACTGCACGGATACGGTTTGGTACTTTCAGGTCGTAGTCTGGATGCTCGGTTAGCGCCTTGATGGTCGCAGCAGTTGCTTCCGGATGAGCCGCCTGCACCATAAACCACTGATCTAGGGACAAGGCTTCATTTTTGAAACGGGTATAGAAATCTTCCAGTACCGCTTGAGCTTGTAGCGCATCATTCCATACCAGTACACGTAAGGCACCCAGACGTTCAGACATATTGCCTGTGCTTGAATACTGTTCCTGTGCCAGCTCAAAGGCAGTTTCATCGCCCTGACGTGCCAGCATCATCAACATGATATTTTTCAGCGCACGCACACCCATCGCTTGAGAGAAATCAGATTGTAGCTCTGGATCCAGTGACAGATAAATTTCTTTCACTGTGTTGCCAAAAGCGTATGCCAGCTTGTTCAGCAAGGCATTACGTTTTTCTTTGATCTTGCTTGGCTGGTAATTCTCATCAATACGACTGCCCAGATAGCCTTCGGTTGGCACATCAAACAGACGTGAAGCCAGCAGTGGATCTTTCTGGATCAGATCAGGCAAGGTATTCAGCATTGCATTGATATAGATTTCAGCTGGCTGGTCATTCAGCAGGATACGTTCCAGCAGGGTTTGCGTTGCCTGCCACTGGTTAAAGCCATTGGTTTCATATTGCAACAGGAATGCTAATTCTTTATCGGTATAGTCAAATTCCAGATTGACTGGCGCCGAGAAATTACGCAGCAACGAAACGACTGGTTTAGAAGTTACACCAGAAAATTCAATGGTCGCTTCATCCTGATCAAACAGATATACGCCATCTTTCACCCCATTTGCAACCAGTGCAGTTGATTTCAGTGTGAGCTGTTCACCGGTTTCTGCATCAAACAGGGCCAGCGCCACCGGAATTGGCACAGCTTTCAGGTTCGGATATTTTGGATGTGGTTTCAGGCTTTGTTTGAAGGTCAGGCAATAAGTCTGGCTTTCTACATCATATTCAGATTTCACTTCCAGTTTTGGTGTACCCGGCTGGTTGTACCAGGTCAGGAAATTAGACAGATCTACACCTGAACCGGCACTGAGAGCATCCACCCAATCCTCAACTGTTACCGCCTCCCCATCATGACGGCGGAAATATTCATCCGTACCCTGACGGAATTTTTCCTTACCCAGCAAGGTTGCCATCATACGGTTAATTTCTGCACCTTTTTCATAAACAGTTGCGGTATAGAAGTTATTAATTTCCACAAAATGGTCTGGACGTGGCGGATGTGATAATGGACCAGAATCTTCAGGGAACTGATGTGCTTTCAGAACAGCAACGTCATCAATACGCTGTACCGCAGAAGACTGTAAATCTTCCGAGAAAGACTGATCACGGAAAACTGTTAGACCTTCTTTTAGACACAGCTGGAACCAGTCACGACAAGTGATCCGGTTACCGGTCCAGTTATGGAAATATTCGTGTGCAATCACGGACTGAACACGCATGATGGCAGCATCAGTGGTGTATTCTTCATCAGCCAACACACAAGAAGTGTTGAAAATATTCAGGCCTTTGTTTTCCATCGCGCCCATATTGAAGGCGCTGGTTGCCACAATCATATAATTATCTAGATCGTAGGCACGGCCATAATGCTCTTCATCCCAACGCATGGAATGCTTTAACGCTTCCATAGCAATTTTGCATTTTGGAATGTCTTTTTCTTCGGCATAGATTTCCAGCGCTACATCACGACCTTCGGATGTAGTGTAACGGTCTTTCATCACCGCCAAATCACCAATCACACAAGCAAACAGATAGCTTGGTTTTTTGGTTGGATCCTGCCAGATGGCATAATGACGGCCTTCACCCGCTTCACCAGTTTCAATCAGGTTACCATTGGCCAACAGTACTGGAAATTTTTTGTCGGCTTCCACACGGGTGGTAAATACTGACAAGATATCTGGACGATCTGGATAAAAAGTAATTTTACGGAAACCTTCCGGCTCATTTTGGGTCACAAACAGATCCGAACTAGCTTGGTATAAACCTTCCAGCTGAGTATTCGATTCAGGATGAATACGTACCACAGTTTGAATAGTGGCATGATCCGGTGCATTGGCAATCACCAGCTGCTCTGAATCTAGCTTGTACTCGCTTTCAGAAAGCTGCTGACCATTGACAGAAATCGACTGCAATTCCAGATCACGTCCTAACAATACCAGGTCACCTTCAGACTGGCGCTGTATCACCAGCGTTGAGCTGACCAAGGTGTGATCCACATAAACCTGAATATTGAGTTCAATCGAATCTACAATATAGGAAGGCTTTTGATAGTCTTTTAAATAAATGGTTTGATCTGCTTCGATCGCCGGATTTGCCGCAATATTCATGTCATGTCCTGATGTTATTGTCTACGTCGACATTTATCGTCGTTTCATCATACGCCAAGTTAGAGACACTGTCTGTGTCATTCACTGTATGTCATTAATATGGGCATTCTCTGCACTACTTTCAATTCATTCTGCTTAATTCAACAACAGTTATTTCGGTTAGGCGATAACTATGCCCAGCTCCTACAACAAATTTATATTTATTTACATTTTCTTAAACTATTGTTTATTCAATATTTAATATCTATCCAACCGTTTTATAGATCTTTATAATCGAAAATGTGCACACTTCTTGCTTCATTAATTTCGTGAACAAACACTATTCTAAAACAGATGTTAAACGGTAAATGACATTACCTGTTTAAACCAAGACAACAAGAACAATGAGGTGAACCATGTATCTAAAAGACCATATCGTACGTATTGAAAACATCAAAACGCTACAAGCTCTGGACCACGCCAATATCGACCATAAAGTGATTGCCCTATTTATGAGCTCTGAAGGCATCACCATGCAGCCCTATGAAGTCAGCGCAATTCTCAATACCTATGACGCCCTCGGTTTGAAAAAGATTCCGACCAAAAAAGTGCAGGCACTTATTAGTGCCAAACAGATGGGCGAAGAAGACGAAACTCTGCCTTGCCCGGTTTAAGATTTCTTTTAATCGATCAAGAGCCACATGTGTGGCTCTTTTCATTTTTAGTAATATTTGAGTTGTCATTTATCCATAAAACAGCCTGCCTGAATACATCCTCATTAGTAGCAGATGTGTATAATGAAATCCCTTTTCCCTGCTCAGATTATTTGTTCCGATGACCATAAATGTTTTGCAGAAACAGCTTGATGAAAGTACAGCATGCCCCCTGTGTCAGGCATCGATGTATTGGGTCGAGGCAGAGCAATATGATCAGGAACTGACTTATCATGAATGCAGTCATTGTCAGCACCGCGTTTATACGGATCAGGTACATAACTGCCATTGTGAAAGCTGTCTGGCCAACCGCAGACGGCAGATGAAAGAAACCCGGTTACAGGAAAACCGCCAATTTCAGCAGAAAAAAGACGTGTTTGAATATGAACTCAGTCAGCTGAGTTTTCTAAACAAACTCTTTTTGCTAGCAATTCTGGATGATCATGTGCATGAACATAGCCAGCATGCAGAATATATCGATTGGGACAGTATCAAATATCATCCGATCAGCCCAAATTATCTGATGCAAAATGCGCTGGTCAAACGCATGTGTAAGGAAAATATCCTGACGCTGAAAGATTTTAATACCGAACAACATCATTATTATATTAATGTGCGTCTAGATGGCTATTCTGAGCCAAGTCTGTTTAGTATTACCCAGCAGCTACGACATTGGTTCTATGAAAACCTGAGCATGGGTGTGCCTTTTAAAAGTGCAGATGAAGTCAAAGATGCACTGTACTATATGCTGTATCAGGAAGTGATTCAGTTCGCCCAGTTCTATTGCCGTAGCTGGGGTATCCAGATTGCTGGAAATAAAAGCTTTCAGGCGTTCTGCTACCGTATGCTGGATGTATTGGCTGTCGGCCAGATTTATTATCTGGTGCAAACCGCCCTGGAATACCTGCATACTCAAAAAGCGCTACAGCCACGCAATGAAAATTTTATCAATACCAATCTGCTAAAAAAGACCTTGCAACAGTACCGGGAACGTGCAGTAACCGAAAAATGGGAAACCTTTACCCTGCCACGTCCGCAGCAATTACCCTTAAGCAAAATGAGTGCAATTCTGTTCTACCATTTCCTCGGTTATGATGAAAATATTTTCTTCCAGCCGATCTGGCGATCATGGCAGAAAATTGAACCACGTCTGAAGTTCTACTCCAATAAGCGCTGTATGCACTGTGGTTCAGAAGAACTGACTGTAGATTATGATGCCAGTGACTATGTCAGCCTGTTCTGCCGCAACTGCAAACATCAGGATCATTACTTTACCCGTTAAAAACATCTTGCCTTTTAATGAATAACACTATGAATAAAACCAATACCGAACTGCACAACGAAATCTTAGATGCAGTATATGATGCCTGGACTGCCCTGCAACAGCAGCAACCGCTAGTCCATATCATGACCAATGCCGTAGCCAGTAATTATGTAGCGAATATCTTGCTGGCAGCCAACGCATCACCTGCGATGATTGATAATCCGTTTGAAGCTGAAAGTTTTACCCGTATTGCCGGTGCCGTGAGTCTAAATCTGGGTACACCGACTTCTGAACAGGTTCAGGCCATGCTGATCGCTGCGGAAACAGCAAATACTATTCAAAAGCCATGGGTGCTTGATCCGGTTGGTTATGGTGCGATTTTACATTGGCGTTCTGAAGTCACTGATCAGCTCATGGCCTTTCAACCAACCATTGTCCGTGGTAATGCTTCTGAAATTGGCACCCTGGCAGGTAAGCAAGTCACAGGTAAAGGTGTCGGAACTACATTAGATAGTTCCGAAGTCTATCAACAGGCGCAATCATTATTAAACCACTGTCAATGTGTGGCGATTTCAGGTGTATCTGACTTTATTGTTTCTAATGATTATCCAGTAATTCAGGTCAATGGCGGTTCTGAACTACAACCCCGAGTGACTGCGACCGGTTGTGCCTTAGGCGCCTTGATTGCTGCTTATAGTGCGGTGACTACACCTGTAATTGCGGCTACGGCTGCACATCTGCATTTTGCTATTGCCGGAAAACTGGCTGCTGCAACAACACAGTCACTTGGCAGTTTTAATGTGACCTTTATTGACCAGATACATCAGCTGAATCTTGAAGTGCTACGTGAGCATGCTGATTTTCAGTTGTTATAAATTCATTAACTTAGGCAACCTGATGGTCATAGACAAATTTATCACAGGTCAAATGAGGCTTATTTCCAAAAGATTTTAAGATCTACCTATACCTTCCCTTTTTAGAATGATTTAGCGCATGCTTGATAAGATACTAGAAACTCACGGGAATGAGTTTCAGTAAGTAAATCGATTTCTCAGTTGAGACTGTAAAGAGGAATTTTCACTAACTCCAACTTCATACTGCGTTCATATACTTGGTTCATTGTAGTCTTCGAAGCTCGACAACATTCATTGATATCACTCGATAGTTTATTAAATTCCGTGAATTTTCTAATACTTTTCAGAAAATTTTAGATACAAAACACATGACTAATAAACTTAGCCAAATCTCTAAATTTTTCCTATTCTTTAGTCTTGATAAAAAATAATAAACTTTAATTTATCTGATGTAATTTTATTCTTTTTAACGCCAATCTCAACTTTTTAAGTCATTGAAATAAAAAGGACATAACCTCATTTTAAATCCGTT
>NZ_JPQO01000184.1 GCF_000773685.1 Acinetobacter sp. HR7
AGGTCGGAGAGGATGTCAAGCAATTGACTCGGCCACATGCATTAATAATTCGGTAAAGTCCTGCACAAAATAATCTGCTTTAGCTTTAATCAGATCCATTTCATGTTCGGAATACTGGTCATAAACAGCGACGACTTCAATACCTGCATTGTGGGCTGCCTCTACACCAATCAGAGAGTCCTCAACAATTAGGCAGTCTTGAGCTTCAACGCCAAAATGCTTTAGTACGTTTAAATAGACTTCCGGATGTGGCTTGATATTTTGTACATTTTCACGGGTCAGCAGCAGGGCAAAGTCATTATGAAAACTGATCTTCTGATTGATGTTTTGATTATTGTCCTGATAACGCTGCACGTTGAACAGGCTGGTGGTTGTGGTCAAGGCCAGTTGTATGTCTTGCTGTTTAAGTGTCTGAATCAGTAAATCAGCTTGTGGTTTAAGTTCGACCACATGATCAAGAAAATGCCGGGAAATGCTGTAGCGACGGTTTTTGACTTCCTCTTTAGGCAGGTCAAAACCGTATTGCGCTTTGAGATAACCACAATACTCCAGATAAGGATCGGGCAGGTGCCGAACTGCAGTCAGCTGTAGATCGCGTTGTTGCTGGATCTGATTTAAATTGACCTCAATCCCGGAAAGTTCCTGAATCAGGGTTGCATCGACCTGGTTCCAGATGCCGACGGAATCAATCAAGGTACCATCCAAATCAAAACATACCAGCTTTTTGCCTTGAAACATCCAATACCTTTCTTAATTCAATCATAAAATTCTACGTGGCCAAGTATAGCGTAGGCTGGATAGGGGGTTAAGAAGTTTTAATCAAACAATAGGGACCTGATTAAAATCAGGATTACATGACTTTAATCAGGGAAAAATAAAATGATTTTTTTTATCAAAGAGGCAGGATCATTACATTGTAAATGCGTGCAAAGTGTTATATTTAAACATTGGCGCTTGATAATTTTCCACAGATGATAAGCCGGCCAGACGATTAAAAAGTTAAAGGAAATGGGTTGCTGTGTTTGAACTAGACTGTAAATTGCTCAGTATTTTTTATTATGTGTATAAATTCAAAAATGTATCACAGGCAGCCGATTACCTCGAAATGAGCCAGCCGACGGTGAGTAACCTGCTCAATAAAATCCGTCAGCATTATCACGATCCCTTGTTTTTACGCATCGGCAATGAAATGTTGCCAACTGAACTGTCCAAGCATTTGTTTCCGTTGGTCAGTGAGGCCTTAAGCAAGGTTGAAGCGATTAATAACTTCACCATCGACTTTGATCAGGCCACTTCACAGCAACAGTTTACCTTGGCCATGACCGATGTTTCGCATCTGGTGTTGCTGCCTAAAATCTCCCAATATTTAAAAGAACATGCCTCACATATCCGTCTGAATGTGCGCCCGATTACCTCGGAAACCAGTTATTTGATGGCCAATGGCGAAATCGATCTGGCGCTGGGTTTTTTACCGAATCTGGAAAATGGCTTTTATCAGCAGAAATTGTTTGAACAATATTATGTGGTGATTGCGGCGAAAGACCATCCGCGTCTGACCGGTGACAGCATGACCACCGAAGACTATCTGCGCGAAACCCATATTGATATTGATGCCGGCATGGGGCATTACCATATTGAAAACGAGTTGCTGAATCTGGAACTGAAGCGTGACATCCTGATGCGTCTGCCAAGCTATCTCGGTGTAGGCTTGGTGGTGCAGGAAACCGATGCGATTGCCACCGTGCCGTACTATTTAAGTGAAGTGTTGTTGTCTCGCGGCAATCTGAAAATCTTTAATGCACCGATTGCCTTTCCAACCTATGCAGTCAAACAGTACTGGCACATGTCCTGCCATCACAAGATCAGCCATCAGTGGCTACGGCATACCTTGCATGAAATTTTAACGAAATAGCGTTCATGTTCAGTGTTATTTAGAAATAGTTAATTTTCAACGTTTAAAAATCCCGGTCTAGGCTGGAATTTTTTATTTTTGGTACATCTTGATTCATTAAAAACGTGATTTGCACCTTCATTGTTCATTTCATAAGTCAAAACAGTATTACTTGAATGAAAAATAGTAATACTAAATTGGCACGTCATTTGCATTTATCTACGCATCATAAAGTGATCTAGGGTTCCGGCAGTTTTTTCAAAAAAACTGCGCCTGAGACCGAGAGTTCACAGCTCGATTTGAGCTACACGGAGGGATAAAAGCCCGGGAGGTTGGAACAAAAACCTTAGAGAGGTCATACACATGGGCGCAATAGACAATAAGTACCATAACAATCAAACACTTTGGACTGAAATCCTGCCGGGAGGGCATCATTGGTCCGGGCGCATTCAAAAAGGGGCAGTATTGCAATTCAAGGCACTGGGTGCCAATGCCAATGTATCCCTGTTCTGTGTCAATGCTGAAGACAAACTGGAACGTTACAACATGCCAGACAGTCTGAAAGGCCAGCATACCGCATACCTGACAGCAGGGAATGTGCTGTATTCCGATCTGGGTCGTGTGATGGCATCCATCGTTAAAGATGAAGCTGGCTGGAATGATACCTTCTGTGGTCCATCCCGTCCTGAACAGATTGAAAAACAGTTTGGAATCCGTACCTTCCAGGATGCCCGCAATGACATGTACCAAAGCGGTTTAGATGGTCTGTTAATTGAATTATCCAAATTCTCTTTAGGTCAAACCGACCTCAGTGCGACCGTAAACCTGTTCTCGAAAGTCACTCCGAATGATGCAGGTGCATTGTCTTATGTGCCTTCAGACAATACTGATCAAGTGATTGAACTGCGATTTGAAATGGACTGTCTGGTGTTCCTGTCTGCTGCACCGCATGGTCTGGATAACAGTGCAGAATATCAACCGGCTGATATCCAGTTGTCACTGTTTAAAGCCAATAGTTTAGGCGAAACTGATATCTGTCGTGACTCCTGTCCACAGAACCAGCGTGCATTCCAGAACAACGCACGTTACTACGCAATTTCAAACGTTTAAGGCAGGAGAATAACCATGACAGCTCTACAACAATTCGAAAAAACCGTACTTAGCGAAATCTGTCCTGCCGGTGAAGCATGGATGTGCGAAGTCAAAAAAGGCCAGTATTTCCGCATCATTGATCTGGAAGGGAATCAGGCAGTCGATACCTTATTTATCTCAGCTGAAAATCCGGAAGAGCGTTATAGCGCAACCGATACCCTAGCGATGAACCAGCAGATTTATTTGGAAAAAGGCACCACTTTATACAGTAACTTTGGTCGCGCGATTGCCGTAATCAACGACGATAACTGTGGTCGTCACGACACTTTAGGCGGTGCATGTTCATGTGAAAGTAATACCGTCCGTTATGCACATGACAAATACCCAATGCACAGCTGCCGTAACAACTTTATGTATGCGCTGGCGAAGCATCCGGTCGCGAAAAAGTATGGCTTAAACGTGCGTCACATCGGTCCAAACATCAACTTCTTTATGAATGTGCCAGTGACTGCCGATGGTCACCTGAAATTTGATGATGGTATTTCGGCACCGGGCAAGTATGTGGAAATCAAGGCGGAAGTGGACCTGATCGTACTGATCTCGAACTGTCCGCAATTGAATAACCCATGTAATGCCTATAACCCGACACAAATCCAGCTGGTGGTACGTGAAGGCGAGGAGGCATAAGTTATGTTTAATAAAGTTCTGATTGCCAACCGTGGCGCGATTGCCTGCCGCGTGATCCGTACCCTGAAAAAACTGGGGATTCAATCTGTCGCTGTCTATTCCGAAGCCGATCGTGATTCATTGCACGTCACTCTTGCAGATGAAGCTGTGTATATTGGTGAAGCTCCTGCCAGCCAAAGTTATTTAAATATCGAAAAAATTCTGGAAGTCGCGAAACAGACCGGTGCTCAAGCAATTCACTCGGGTTATGGCTTCCTGTCTGAAAACGCAGAATTCTGCGACCTGTGTGAATCACAAGGCATTGCCTTTATTGGTCCAAATTCGGCACAAATGCGTGCTTTTGGTTTAAAGCATACGGCGCGTGAGTTGGCAATTCAGGCCAATGTACCATTGCTTCCAGGCAGTCAATTACTGGCAGATGAAGCTGAAGCACTGACAGAGGCGGCGCGTATCGGTTACCCAGTCATGCTGAAAAGTACTGCGGGTGGTGGCGGGATCGGCATGCGTCTGGTCTGGAATGAAGCTGAGTTGAAAGATGCCTATGCAACCGTGTCTTACTTGGCACAAGCCAACTTTAAAGATGCAGGTCTGTACCTGGAAAAATTCGTACAAAATGCGCGTCACATCGAAGTGCAGATTTTTGGTGATGGCCAAGGCAAGGTGATTGCGCTGGGTGAACGCGATTGTTCGGTACAACGTCGTAACCAGAAAGTGATCGAGGAAACGCCAGCACCGCACATTAGCGATGAGCAACGTGCCTATATCCAGAATGTAGCGATTCAGCTGATGGAGTCAGTGAACTACCGTTCTGCGGGTACAGTTGAATTTGTCATGGATACCGACACACAAGAATTCTACTTCCTTGAAGTGAATACCCGTCTGCAAGTCGAACATGGTGTGACGGAGCAAGTCTTTGGTGTGGACCTGGTGGAATGGATGGTAACGCTTGCCAGCGGTGACTGGACTGCTCCAACCGAGCAACTGGAATCCAAAGGACATTCGATTCAGGTGCGTCTCTATGCCGAAGATCCAATTAAGAACTTCCAGCCAAGTGCCGGTCTGCTAACCTATGTCGAGTTTGATGAAAACGCACGAAACGAAACCTGGGTCGAAACTGGTTCGAATGTATCGTCTTTCTATGATCCGATGATTGCCAAAATCATTGTCACAGCAGATGACCGTGATGCAGCCATTCAGGCGATGACTGATACACTGGCGAAGACTCAGGTTGCCGGTATCGAAACCAACCTGGAATATCTGCAAAATATTATCGACTGTGAGGTGTTTAAGGCGGGAACACAAACCACACGTTTCCTGAATACCTTTGAGTGGAAAACCCAAAAAATCGAAGTGTTACAAGCTGGGATCCAAACTGCGGTGCAGGATGTCACAGGTCGTCTCGGTTATTGGGATGTCGGTGTGCCACCATCAGGTGCGATTGATCCATTGTCTTTAAATGTCGCAAACCAGCTTTTAGGTAACCCAGCAAATACCGCCGGTCTGGAATGTACCCTGCAAGGTCCGACACTGAAATTCCACTGTGACAGCCAGATCGTACTTGCGGGTGGTGACATGCCATCCACCTTAGATGGCGTGGCAGTACCGATGTGGCGAACTGTAAATGTACGTAAAGGTCAGATTTTGAAATGTGGCAAGATCGCGACCGGTTGCCGTACCTATATCGGTATTAAAGGCGGTCTGAATGTGCCTGAATATTTAGGTTCACAAGCGACCTTTACCCTCGGTCAGTTTGGCGGTCATGCCGGCCGTAATCTGCTGATTGGCGATATGCTTCCAATCAACGCATTTACATCTGATGCAGTCAAAGCGCTGACACCTGATCAAGTGCCGACATTCAGCCATGAATGGGAAATTGCGGTGATGTATGGCCCGCATGGTGCACCAGACTTCTTTACCAAAAATGACATCGATACCTTCTTTGCCAATACCTTTGAAATCCACTTTAACTCGAGCCGTACCGGTATCCGTTTGATTGGTCCAAAACCTGAATGGGCACGTGAAGATGGTGGTGAAGCCGGTCTGCATCCATCGAATATTCATGACAATGCCTATGCCATTGGTGCGATCGACTTTACTGGCGATATGCCAATTATCCTCGGTCCAGATGGCCCAAGTTTGGGTGGTTTTGTCTGTCCCGCGGTGGTAATCAATTCGGAGCTGTGGAAACTCGGTCAGCTCAAAGCCGGTGATAAAGTGAAATTTGTTCCAGTCAGCTATCATCAAGCCAAATTGCTGAATGAAAAATATCATGCGCAGCTTGAAGCACTGGATACCCAAGAAGTTTCATTCAATGAATCCTTCTATCCTGAACTAGCTACGTTGAAAAATGCCGTACTGGATACCTTAAAAGGTGAAAATGGTGCGCCAGATGTGGTGTATCGCCCAGCAGGTAACAATTACATGCTGGTGGAATATGGTGAGCTGGTGCTAGATCTGAACCTGCGGTTCCGTATTCATGCCTTGATGCAATGGGTTCAAAAACAGAATATTCCGGGCATTATCGACCTGACACCGGGCATCCGTTCGCTGCAAATCCATTTTGATTCAATCAAGCTGGATCAGCTCGACCTGTTGCGTCTGCTGCAAGTTGCTGAAACTGAATTACCTGATGTGACTGAAATGGAAGTGCCATCACGTACTGTGTATCTGCCACTGGCTTGGGAAGATTCGCAAACCCAGCTGGCAACTGAACGCTATATGCAAACTGTGCGTCCAGATGCACCGTGGTGTCCAGACAATATCGAGTTTATCCGCCGTATTAATGGCTTGAAGGATAAACATGCAGTCAAAGATGTGGTGTATAACGCCAGCTATCTGGTCATGGGCCTAGGCGATGTATATTTAGGTGCACCAGTGGCAACTCCGCTTGATCCGCGTCAACGTTTAGTCACCACGAAATATAATCCGGCACGTACCTGGACCCCTGAAAATGCTGTCGGTATCGGCGGGGCTTATATGTGCGTCTACGGTATGGAAGGTCCAGGTGGTTATCAGTTTGTGGGTCGTACTACGCAAATGTGGTCACGCTACCGTAAAAATGCGGACTTCGAGCAAGGCAAGCCATGGTTATTGCGCTTCTTTGACCAGATCAAGTTCTATGAAGTGTCTGAAGAAGAACTGATGCAAATGCGTGAGGACTTTAAGGCAGGTCGTCTGAAACTGCGTATTGAAGAAGGCGTGTTGAACCTGAAAGAGTACAACCAGTTCCTGACCGACAATGCCGACAGCATTAGCGAGTTTAAGGCAACACAACAGGCCAACTTTGAAGCAGAACGCCGTCGCTGGCATGAAGCTGGACTGGCAGAATACGTGTCTGAAAGTCTGGACGCAGTCGATGATGGTGAAACTGTGGCTATTCCGGAAGGTGGCTGTGCGGTGGAATCGCATATGCCGGGTTCGATCTGGAAAATTGAATGTCAGTCTGGCGATATCGTGGAAGAAGGTGCGACCTTAGCCGTGATTGAAGCGATGAAGATTGAAATTCCAATTATTGCGCCTGAGCGTATGCGTGTAGATGCGATTACGATTGAGAAAGGGCAAACGGTGAAAACAGGACAGGTGTTGTTTACTTTGGCGCCGGTGGCTTAAAGAAACCTCCCTAACCCTCCTTTGAAAAAGGAGGGAACTTTTAAAGACCGCCCGTAAGGGCGGTTTTTTATTTGCAGTAAAGAGTGGATATTAGTAATATATAGCTTATAGTCTATATTTTGGTGGTGGTATGTGGACGGTACTGACCACAGATGTATTTAATGAATGGCTTGAACAACAGGACGAATCGACACAGGAAAAAGTCTTAGCAGCTTTGGTGGTATTGCAGAGTCAGGGACCAAGTCTTGGGCGACCTTTAGTAGACACGATATATGGCTCTAGACATACCAATATGAAAGAGCTACGTGTTCAACATAGAGGAAAACCAATTCGAGCATTTTTTGCTTTTGATCCATTAAGACAGGCAATTGTACTCTGCATTGGTGACAAAAGTGGCAACAAGCGTTTCTATACAGAGATGCTGGCAATTGCAGATGAACAGTATTCACTGCATTTGAAATCTTTAGGAGTAACCTGATATGGCTAAAACTTTGCAAGAATTATTGGCGAAACGTTCTCCTGAGAGTCAGGCACGTATTCAGGAAATGGCGGAAGAACTGCTGCTTGAGCAACATCTTCATATGATTCGCGAAGAGCTGGAAATTTCTCAAAAAGAACTAGCTGAAACTTTAGGGATTAAACAACCTTCACTATGTGCAATTGAGAATCGTGGCAACGATCTCAAGATTTCGACAATGAAAAAATATGTTGAAGCCATGGGTGGAAAGCTGCGTATTGATGTAGAGCTGCCTACAGGGAAACATATTGGGTTTAATGTTTAATCAGCTCTAATAGTGAAAACAGGGTAGGTTTTGTTTACGTTGGAACCCGTGGCTTGATGAAATAGAAATAAAAAAGACCACTTAGGTGGTCTTTTTTATTTTTTATAATGAGAAATAATAATTTTTAATTTTTTGTGCCATAAGCTTTCTTCGGTGGTCCAAAAACACAAAATAATTATCTACAGTCATATTTTCAATTTCTTTAGGAATACAATGAGCTTCAAAATTATTTAATAGTTCATTTTCAGTCGTAATACCTGAAATTGTGACTTGATTGGTATCAATTTGATTTCGGATGATTGAGAAATATTCTTTAGGTGATTGTTTTCCTACTTTAATATTAATATCTTGCTGCATATAAACATAATTGGCGATTTGATTATATTTGCTTCGGTCTAACCCAGCATTTTTTAAATACTCTTTTGGAAAAAGATGGTGAACATCACCGCGATGCTCGATCATGTGCCCAACCGTAATATCTTTAGACAAGAAACCTAGATCATTTTCTTTCACTTGTGATGCTAAAAATACGTGAAAATATGGACTGCTTGCGACTGAAGTATCTAAGCTTAGAGGTAACGAGGAATTCCAAAACGCATCTGATAATTCACTTTCTTCTTTTTCATTTAAGTAAACATCAAAAGATTTTTCTGAAATTTGTTTAATGTCATAATCAATTGTACTTTCAGGAGATGCTGAATAGCGTCCTGTTAGAATGCTATAAACTAACCATCGTTTTACATAGCTTTCAATTTTTACAGAATTAACTCCTAAGTCTTTTAATTTTAAATATAAAATATAAGCAAAGTTTAGTGCATTTTGTGAACGTATAAGCTTAGGAGAAATAAAACCTGCAGACTTCACGATCATCAAGAATCTTTTAAAATTAGTTTCATTAATAAAATTTTGTACGCCAACTTTTAATTTTTTATAAGATTCTGTAGAAATATCAGCTTCAAAAGTACGTGTTTCAAAATTACGTCCTGAGAGTAAGCTAACAAGATCAGAGAGACGACCACGATTAAATTGAGAGGTAAAGGCTACTCTTAATAAATCATTGTAACTTGGATCATAAAGGTCTTCATTTTCTTTTTGCAACCATACCATTTTTTGATAGTAGTCTGTTTTTGCAAAATCCGGATCATAGTCTTCAATATGCTTATAAAAGTCCGGAGAAATAGCTAAGTGACAGAAGTAATCAATGGCTTTACGTAAAGTATTACCATCATTTTCTGTATCAGAAGCAATTTTACTCATCGCAAAATCAGCTTGGCTAAGTACAACGCCTTTAGAATTAATTCGAATAAAAATTTCAGTAACAGTTTCAATATCAAGCTCAGGTGCTAATTCAATCATCCCAATAGGTTTTTTAGTAATACTGATTAAACGTGTAAAAGCATTTTCAATTTGATCTTCATCAACATCCGGATTGAGTTTTAAATATTCACGTACAAGTTTGATTAGGCTAATTTGCCCAGAAAACGCATCATGAATATCTGCTAACCATGTTTTATCTTTTAAAATTGCTGGGTTTTGTACTTCAAATTTTTCTTCAATTGGATTAAAAGCGATTTTGATTTTTACACGTTGATAACTTTTATTAATAACGTATTGCCCCAAAATACCTGCAGTTAACGCCGTAATACGTTGCTGTCCATCAATCAGTACTTTTTTACCTTCACTTAGAGTCCCATCTTTCAATTTTACATTTGGATTTTTCCACGCAATTACATAACCAATGGGAAAACCTTGGTAGAGACTATCCATCAAATCACGTACTTTGGAACTATCCCAGACAAAGGGACGTTGAATTTCAGGAATTGCGATTTCGCCTGATGAGACCCATGAAAGTATATTTTCAATTAAATATTGATTAACTGCATATTTTTGCATGAAATTTTTCTAAAATGTATTCATTTAAAGTGTACTAAAACTAGCATATATCAAAATAAATCTGAATATTTTTAATTGAATACTCCAGCAAATTTTTTAGTTATTCATCGAAAATTATAGATTTATTTCCTTACTTAAAATAATAAACTGCCTTTCGGCGGTTTATTATGAAAGTTATTTCTTATCAGTGTTAAAGCTTCACCAACTCCACTCGACGATTCTTCGCTTTACCATCTTCATTCGAATTATTTGCAACAGGCTGAGTATCCCCAAAACCTTTAGCAATTAAACGGTTACTTTCAATACCTGCTTTGGTCAGGGCAGCAACCACACTTTGCGCACGTTGATCAGACAGCTTTAAGTTATGTGCGGCATCACCGGTATTGTCGGTATGACCATAAATGCCCAGTTTTAAATTAGGATTGTCTTTTAATAAGGCAACAATCTGATCAATTTGCGCTTGTGAGTCCGGCAAAATTTCCGTTTTATCCGTTGCAAAATTAATCTGTACACTAACTTTATTGTCCTGATCCAGACTTTGTTTTAGTGCACTTGAAGTCAGCGCTTTGGCAGTCACATTTAAAGGCTTGGATTCAGCCACCATTAGCGAAATATAATTGCCAGATTGGGTCAGTTGGAACCATGCAGACGTATCTTCTTGGCGAACGACATAAGTCTTGGTCGGGTAGTTAAAAATATCCCCCAGACCCGCATAATATTGCACCTGAAAATCCTTCGGAATTTTCTCGATGATATCTTTTGGAATCTGGCTATTGGCAATTTCCACACCGCCCAAATCCTTGATCACACTTTCCAGATTACGCTGAATTTCTAAAAAATTACCTTCTTTATATTCCGGTTTCGAAGTAATGCCTGAACTGAATAATTGTCCTTCCACCCATTCCAGTTGCTGTCCTGTCCAGAATGGAACACGCTCAAAATTGCGCTGTTCAGTATTTTGATAGATATAACCGTCTGGCAGGGAAATATAAGGAAAGTCACCGAGTGTTGCTGTACTTAGCGGAATTTTATTCAGGTCAAAAGCTTGAGGCTGTGCCATTTCGGCAACTTGCGTGGTGTCTTCCTGCCGAATTTCGGTTTTGGTGGTTTCTGCTTGCTCGGTTTTGCTACATGCCGCAAAAATAAAAGGCGTACAAAGAATGGCAGTAGGAAGGAGAGATGAAGTCTTCATTAAATTTCCTTATTGTTCGGCATTTTTATGGAATTTATTGTATAGAAATTCACCTGTAGTGCAAATTTTAATCGAAACCTGAATCTGAGTGGTTTTAGCATTCATAATTAAGGCTACAGAAGGGTAACTGGTGAAGATTCCATTACCGAAAACTGTACCATGAAACCTTATTTGATATCGTTTTGGTGCAAGTTTGATCACTCTTGGCGCATAAATATTTTTCACTGGTATCCATTTGCGCTAAGGCATTGTTTTTTGGAGATGCTTTTATCATCTATATATTTTGTTGGAACTGGTACGTTTTATGCTTCTATTGATATGTAACTCAATCAACAGAGGAGGGCAAATGGCTTGATTACTCGACACTGTGATATTCAGTTGATCCGGTAGGCAGAAAAACAATGATATGACCTACCTATAAATAAAAAGTGCTTAAAATTATTCTCATTTTGGTTGTTAAGACCCTTAAACCAGCCCCAGCTCAGCGCATGGGGCTTTGTTTTTATGTCGTTTTAGTTTTTTCCACGCTCACACATGTCTGATTAAAAGCTGGCACGCTTTCTGCATTTTCCTAAGTAATACGAATTTCTGATTTTGTAATACCTGAGGAGATGCACATGACTTCACATCGCAAAACAAGCAAGCTGCATCCTTTCGCACAATTTTTAGTCGACATACTCAGTGTTCGTGCTGGGCTTCATATCAAGCAAGATTTAGCAAAGGAAAGTAAGCGTGTCTAAACACAAATTGGCACGGATCAGTATCACCTTGCCAGAAAAAACCCTGCAATCGCTGGATCAAAAGATTGTCGAGCAGCACTATGAAAGCCGCTCGCAGGCCATTGTCGACATGATTAACCGCCACCTGATTGATGAGCTGGTTTCTCGTGATGAAGTCATGGTCGGCACACTGACCCTGGTTTATGACGTCAGCCTGAAACCGTTACGTTCCCAGCTGGTCGATCTGCAACAGCAATATCTGGAACAGGTGATCAGCTCGCTGCATATCCAGCTGGATGATCAGAAAGTCCTGCAAGTCATGCTGATGCAGGGCGTGAGCAGTGATTTAAAAGAAATTAGCGAACAATTTATTGCATTAAAAGGGGTGCTCAAAGGACACCTGGAACTGATGGATGCCGTGATGCCTCCCATTCCCCAAAATACCAATAAAGGAGTATTGTCATGAATACTTTATGGACAATTCAAGACTGGCAGAACGCCTACCAACAGCAGCAGATTCAGTTACAGGACCTGATCGATTATGTTGCATCATTTCAGAATGATGATCATGCCTGGATTTCAATTGCATCTGCAGAACAATTACAAGCACAAATTGATGCCTTAACAGGAAAATCACCAGCCGAATTGCCACTCTACGGCATTCCATTCGCAGTCAAAGACAATATTGATGTTGCCGGTTTCTATACCACTGCAGCCTGTAAAGAAGCTTCTTATCTCGCAACCAGCGATGCAACGGTTGTGGCTAAATTAAAAGCTGCCGGTGCTGTTGTCGTAGGTAAAACTAACCTAGACCAGTTTGCGACTGGCCTGGTCGGTGTACGTTCACCCTACGGCGCAGTGAAAAACAGCTTTAATCCGGAATATATCAGTGGCGGTTCAAGTTCGGGTTCATCTGTAGTCGTGGCCAATGGTCAAGTGCCATTTAGCTTAGGCACGGATACCGCTGGCTCTGGCCGTGTACCGGCAGGACATAACAATATTGTTGGCTTGAAACCCACCAAAGGCTGGTTTTCCACTACGGGTCTGGTACCTGCGTGCCGCACCATTGATGTGATTTCCATTTTTGCCTTGACTGTCGATGATGCCTGGCAAGTGGCGCAAATCATGCAAGGCTATGATGCGACAGATGAATATTCACGCCAGCATCCAGCCAATGTGCCAACCCAATTTTCCAAAGGCAAAATTGCCATTCCGGCACAGCTGGAATTTTATGGCGATGCCGAGGCAGCAAAAGCCTTTGAACAGGCAATTAGCCGTGTCAAGCAGCTCGGTTACAAAGTTGAAGCCATTGATTTTACAATTTTTAATCAGCTGGCAGCGGCACTTTATAACAAGGCATGGGTAGCAGAACGAAGCAGTGCCGTGGAAAAACGGGTTTCCCGTGATGTAACCCATCCGGTGATTCACCAGATTATCAGTCAGGCAGACAATTTTAATGCCGTCGATATGATGCAGGCGGAATATGAGCGAGCGCAATTGGCTCGTCAAATCAATCTGGTACTTGCAGACTTTGATGCCTTGATGGTGCCAACAGCGCCAACCATCTACAAAATTGCCGATGTAGAAGCCGATCCGCTGGTAAAAAACAGCCATATGGGGGCGTACACCAATTTTGTCAATTTTGCTGATCTTTGTGCGTTGGCACTGCCAAATACAATTCGTGCCGATGGCTTGCCAAGCGGGGTAACTTTTATTGCCCCCGCCTGGATGGATCAGGCATTGGCGAACTTTGCTCAGACTTGGCAGCAGGCAACGGCGTTGACACTGGGCACATCTGAAAAAACTTATGAACCAACAAGCCAAATCCAGTCACAGCATTCAGTCAAGCTGGCAGTAGTGGGAGCACACCTGAGCGGTATGCCATTGAATTTTCAGTTGACTACACGTGGCGGCACTTTAGTGCAAAAAACCAAAACCGCAGCCAGCTACAAACTGTTTGCACTGAAAAATACCACACCGCCTAAACCGGGCTTGCAATACCACAGCAAAGGTCAAGAAATCGAAGTGGAGGTCTGGGATATTCCATTTGCCAACTTTGGTCAGATCGTGGCAGAAGTTCCGGCACCGCTAGGTATTGGCAATGTCCAGCTGGCAGATGGCAGTTGGGTCAAAGGTTTTATCTGCGAAGGCTACACACTGGAAGATGCCACAGATATTAGTCATTTCGGTGGCTGGCGTGATTTTATTCAATCAAAACAAATCTCAAATACATGCTTTAAATGTAATTGCATAGGGGAAATCGCACAATGATTAAAAAAGTAACGCTAGCAGCATCGGTGTGCTGTGCCATTTTATTCAGTGGTTGTGACAATACTGCCAAAATTCCAGAACCTTCAGATAAAGCAATGGGCAGTTTAAATAGCAAACCAATTACCATTGGTTATAGCGACTGGCCGGGTTGGGTGGCGTGGCAAGTGGCGATTGAAAAAGGTTTCTTTAAAGAAGCAGGGGTGAATGTTGACTTTAAATGGTTTGACTATTCAGCCTCCATTAATGCCTTCTCTGCGAACCAGCTCGATGCGATTTCTGTGACCAATGGTGATAACTTGGTCATTGCCTCAGGCGGTACCAAAGGTGCAATGATTATGGTCACGGATTATTCTGCAGGGAATGATGTGATTATCGCCAAAAATGGCATTAACAGCATTGCAGACCTGAAAGGTAAACACATCGCTGTGGAAAAAGGGCTGGTGGATCACCTGCTGCTGTCTACTGCACTTGAAGATGCCAAGATCAAGTCAAATGAAGTGACCTTGGTGAATTCGATGACCAATGAGCTGCCACAAGTCTTTAATACGCCGGATGTCTCGGCAATTGCTGTATGGCAGCCAGTAGCGAATCAGGCATTAAAAGCTGTTCCAGGTGCTAAAATTATTTATAGTTCTCAAGATAAGCCAGGCTTGATTTACGATACTTTGACCGTGAATATGACGCATTTATCTGCACATCAAGAAGAATGGAAAAAAATCATTCAGGTGTGGGATAAGACGGTTAAGTTCATTAATGATCCAGCAACCCATGAAGAAGCTGTGAAAATTATGGCGAATAAAGTGGGGGTGGATCCTAAGCAATATAAGCAGTTTATTGGTGGAACGCACTTACTCGATCTTGCAGCCAATAAAACGGTATTTAGCAAGGGCACAGGCTTCGATTCGATCTATGGTTCGACTTATCATGTGAATAAATTTAATGTGATCAATGGCGTCTATTCTGCGGAACAGGATGCCGATAGTTTGATTTATCCGGCTTTTGTGCAATCGGTACCATAAGTTTTTATCACTGTCTGTGATAGCGAAGAATAGCGTCTGATGACGCTATTTTTTTATTTTCCTTTTCAATGATCTATCTTTATATATTATAATTTTTTGTCAAATACACGCATAAATGGAAAGTGGATTTAATGAAGGATTCAATGAAATTTTTTAATGAGATGCAAACTTTTCTCGATCAGAATCCAACATTATATGAAACTGCACATCATAAGTTAGCATCTTTGATGCATGAATTAGAATATATCAAGCAACAAGAGGCATTACCTTTACGCCTAAGAAAGATTCAAGAATTAAAGCATCTGCATTTTTTTGTTGATGCTTATCAACGTGGTTATAAATGGACAAAGCATCAAGTTGTGGCATTATTGGAAGATATTGATGCCTTTGAGCCACAATATCCTGAAGATTATTATTGCTTACAACCCGTTGTAGTCAAAAAACAGACCATTGATGAGCAAGAAAACCTGGAACTGATAGACGGTCAACAACGCCTGACTACAATTTATATTATCTTGGCTTATCTCACCAACAAGTCCTTTTTTAAACTGTGCTATAAAACCAGAAAGGAAAGTTCAATATTTTTAAACCAGCATATTTTTCAATTAGAGGATTGTGTCGATAAAACATTTGACGATTATGTGAAAAATCATCCTCAACTCAACAATATCGATAATTATTATTTCTTTAGCGCATACCAGGCTGTTCAAGATTGGTTCCTCAAAAAACAAAAAACAAGCCTCGATATTCGAGATAAATGGATGCAAAAATTATTGCATGCAACAAAAGTGATTTGGTATCAACCTGAAAGCCCAGTGGATGAAGGTGATGACAAGAAGCAGTCCATCGCCATTTTCCAACGTATTAATCAGGGAAAGATTTCACTGACTAATGCGGAATTATTAAAAGCCTTGTTTCTTCATGCGCTGAAAGATCCTAAAGAGGGAACAACAGCAGAAACATTCAAAATCAAACAATCGGAAATGGCCAATCAATGGGACATGATTGAGCACGCATTACAGAATCCTGATTTTTGGGCTTTTGTATGTCCGCATGATCAAAGCAATGTCTATACACGAATCGAATTATTATTTGATTTAATCAGTGAAAAGTTTGTTTCGAGTAAATCTACAGTACGCTGGAATACCCTTGCCAAAAAGCAAGAATATTATACTTTCCAATATTTTGCAGATCAGCTACAAAACAATCAACATCATAAAGTTACAGCCTTATGGAAGACCATCCAACAGGGGTTTTATCGTCTGAACGAGTGGTTTTCACATGATGAAAGTTATCATTTAATAGGTTTTATTGTCGGTCAAAAAATTAAAACCATTACTGAACTATGGGCAATTGCCCATCAAGACAGTAAACGTGAAGCTTTCCAGTTGAAGTTAAAGCAGATCATTGCTCAGCATATTCGGCAATGTTTTGGACAAACTTCATCAGCAGAGCATAAACAACCGATCATTTTTGAGCATCTGCATTATGATGATAAAACCTCGCATATTATTTCATTGCTTTTATTATTGAATATTGATTTACACCGTCAGCAAGGTACACGTTTTCCATTCAAGTTATATTATGCACCGAATAAGATTTGGAGCTTAGAACACATCCATGCTCAAAAAAGCAAAATCGCAGAAAATACGAATCCGCAACATTGGTATAATGAACAACGCGATATTTTGTTGCATGTGTCCACGCATGATCTGACCCATGATCAGACACAGCAACTTCTGAACGCACTCGAGATGTGTCATTCCCAACCGACCTGTGAAAACAGGCAGTTATATTTTGATTTACAACAGCAATATCTGAAAAATTTCTTAGAGCAACGTACTCATCAATTAGACAATTTATGTTTACTGGACAAACGGGATAATTCGGTTTTAAGTAACAAAGGCTTTTATGAAAAACGCCAAGTCGTTATGCAGTTACAGAAGACAGAGCGACGTTTTATTCCGATCGCAACGCAGTGGGTTTTTGCGAAATATTTTAATCCGGATGTAGAAGATTTTACCATTTGGAACCAGAAAGATCGCCAAATGTATCGTGCTGCTTTGATTCAGTGCTGGGAATATTACCAAGGCAATTTATTTGAAAAAACGCTGCATGGGACACAAGCATGAAATACAATTTTTGGTCACTCATTGGTGAATATTCAATTCAAATTCCGGTCATTCAACGTGATTATGCCCAAGGGCGTCAGCATCCTAAAGTGAATATGATTCGACGTGCCTTTATTGAAAATATTTTGCAGCATTTAGACAGTCAACAAAGCTTGGAACTGGATTTTATTTATGGTGCTGAACAGGATGGTCATTTAGTGATTCTTGACGGTCAGCAACGTCTTACAACCTTATTTCTACTACACTTCTATCTTTATAGCCTTCAGCCTTCTCTCAATCATGACCAAAAGTCTTATTTCAAAAAATTCTATTATGAAACACGACCAAGTACGGGTGATTTTTTAGAAAGTCTTATTGCAAATCATCGTATTTGTCTGCCACATGCTGAAAATACCAAACAGACAAAATCCATCTCTGCACGTATTAAGAATGAAGGCTGGTATTTTTCGGTTTGGGATTATGATCCGAGCATCCAAGGCATGTTAACGATGCTGGATGAAATCGAAACACAACTCCGGGCAATAAATCATCAGCCTGAGCATCTATGGCAGCGATTGACACAAGAGATGTATATCAGCTTTCATTTTTTAGAGATGAAAGATTTTAAATTAACAGATGAGCTGTATATCAAGATGAATGCCAGAGGCGTGCATTTATCTGAGTTTGAGAACTTTAAAGCTTGGCTCATGCAAGAAATACCGGTCGAGTTTTCCTCGGACTTCTTTCAGTCTTTAGACCAAGAATGGACTGATTTTTTTTGGTCGATTAAACCAAAAAATCAAGAAAGTATCGATGATATTTTATATGAAAGTTTCAAGGTGACCTGTAGCGGTCTTTTAGCATTGGCGATTGGTCAGCATGCAGATAAAAAATCCCAAGAACGAGCTTCACGCCGGCAGTTGATTGAAGATTTAAGAAAAATCGTCAATCGGGATCTGCACCAAAAGACCTATATTGATCTGCAAAAATACAAAGACTGTCAACTTTTTGATCCGAAACATTTTCAGCAGTTCTATGCGTTTATGAATTTCCTTCATGTTTTGAAAAATGAACATCAGGCAATTTTTAACCGTATTCGTCCTTTTATCTTCGAGGATAAACGAATTGTATTTCAGCAATCTTATCAAGCCTATATTTTGGTTTTTAGCATCTTTATTTATTGTAAACATAAAGGTTATAGCTCTATAGATAGTATTCAAAAAGACTTAAAAGAGCAGAATCGGCAGTTTTTAGACTATTTTAATATTTTACGAAGAATCGTGATCAACCATGTTCATAATAATCTGGATGATTATATAGAAAGCATCACGTCTTTAAATCAATGGGCACAATCTATTGATTTGAATAATGTCATTCAAAGTCTTGCGGTACTTGACGCGTCGAAGATTAAACTCAGTGCAGGTTTTAAAAAACAATATCCAGAAGAAAAGTACAAGGCACAATTGATTCAGAAGGGTTGGCATCAAGAGCAGCTGGATTATTTTGCCGATCAGCAGATTTTCCATGGTCAAATCCGGTTTTTATTGAACTGGAGCCTGGATCAGGATCAAGAGCCGAATGAACACCACTTTATTCAATATGCCAACAAATTACTCAACCTGTTTAAATATGGTTTGCCCAAAGAAGGTGAATCAAATCTCTATCTCGTCGAGCGGTTACTGCTGTGCTATGGGGATTATCTGCCGAAAAGAACAAGCAAATATACATTTTGTCAGATGAATCTAGATGGTGATGCACGTTCACATGATGAAAATTGGCGTTTGGTATTTAATGAAAAATCCTCTCAAGTCGATGGTCAAACCGTACAACCGCCATTACTTAAACAGCTTTTAGATGATCTTCCTGTGCAATTTTCACGGCAGGATCTGGTTGAGCTGATTGAACGCAAAAAGCAGTCAATTCATGACTGGCGTCGATTATGTATCGATTTTCCTCAAACCATTGCCTATACCAAAAATAAACTGCTGGATAAAACAGATAAAGAGATCTTCTTGATTCATCAGGAATACCGAACTCGTTTTGTGGAATTAAGAAGTTATTGCTTGAAATTGGCACTTCATTCAGTCTTCAAAGATCGATACCAAATTCGCTACAAAGACTTTACTGATTTGGAATTTCCACTCAGTATTGAAATCAAAAACGATCTGCTACACGGCTTCATTCGTTATGATAGTGAAAGAGCTCGCTTCAATACTTTCGGTTATGTATCTCAAAATAATGAGCTTGTAATTCAGGAAAAATCTCTAGATGAAGCATTGGATATTTTGCAAAAAATGAATGAGTTTACTCAAACATATCTTTCTACAAATGTGTGCTCTGAGAAAACACATGAATAATGGTAATACCTGTGATGATAAAGGTCAGTCCTATTATGGCTGCTGTATCTAAATGCTGTTTAAAGAAAATCCATCCAACCATAGAAATAAAGACAATGCCTGCACCTGACCAGAGTGCATATGTCATTCCCATTGGAATACTTTTCATGGTCAGAGATAAAAAATAGATTGCAATCAGGTAGCCGACACAAGTCACCAGTGTAGGCTGCCATAAAGTAAAGCCTTTGGAGGCATTTAATGCAGAGGTCGCAATGACCTCTGAAATTACTGCAATCAATAAATACACATAAACCATCGCAGTCTTGGTCTACCTCTTATTTGCTATTGCTAACTTTGGTCAAACGTGGAATTTCTGGAAGATCGGCTAGTGCAGGATCCAGCTCATCCTCCTGAGCATGTACCAGATGATTGACGTGCTCGCGAAGCTGTTTAAATTTCGGAGTCAGCATCAGATCTGGATGGCGTGGACGTGGTAAATCCACTTCAATAATTTCCTTGATTTCACCTGGATTGGCTTTCAGCGCCACAATCCGGTCTGCCAGCAAGATGGCTTCATCCATATCGTGGGTCACGAAAATGATGGTGATGTCGATGTTTTGCCACAAATCCATCAGATGACGCTGCATTTTTTGGCGTGTATGCGGATCCAGTGCACCAAAAGGTTCATCCATCAGCAATACTTTAGGTTCATTGACCAAGGCGCGGGCAATCGCCACACGTTGTTTCATTCCGCCTGAAAGTTGATGCGGATACTGATCCTGATATTTTTCCAGACCAATGATATTGATCCATTCACGTGCCTGCGCTTCAGCAGAAGCATTACTTTGGCCTTTCATTTTCGGGCCAAACATAATGTTTTCTTTCACGGTCTTCCATGGGAACAGGGTATAGCCCTGAAACACCATGCCGCGTTCTGGGCTTGGGCCAGTAATCGGCTTGCCATCCACCAGAATTTCACCGCTGGTATAAGGATCAAGTCCAGCAACAACGCGGCTAAAGGTGGATTTACCGCAACCCGATGGACCAATCACACAGATAAACTCACGTTTATGAATTTTCAGGTCAATGCCATTTAAAATGGTGCGTTCAGTTTTGCCATGCTTGAAGGATTGAGTGAGCTGTTTGGCTTCCAGGATGACCGGACGGCTATAAATCTTGTCAAAGTATTCGCGGGTATTAAATTCAGAGTTTTGCATCAGTTGGCTCCCGGTTTCCATTTAAATAAGCGTTGTCCCAATTTCATTAAAATCACGTCACAGAGCAAGCCAATTACTCCAATGATCAGGATTGCTGCAAAGACATTGTCAAAATTCTGATAACGGGCCTGCTGGGTAATAAACCAGGTAATACCAGACGTACTACCGATCAGTTCAGCTACGATCAGATATGTCCACGCCCAGCCCAGTAATACGCGCAGATTACGATAAATTTCAGGAAGGGCCGCTGGAATGACCACATGAAACAGGCTTTTTAATTTATTAGTACCCAGGGTGAAACCGGCTTCAATCAGACTGCGATCTACCAGTCGTGTGGTATTGGCAATAATCAGGATTTGCTGGAACAAGGTGCCAATCACAATGATGGCTACTTTTGGTGCATCATTGATGCCTAAAATAGCCACCGCAAGGGCACCAAAGGCTGGGGCTGGCAGATAACGGAAAAACTCAACAAATGGCTCCGTGAGTTGGGAAATTTTGTTAGAGAAGCCACATAAAATACCGAGTGGAATACCGATCAGAGAAGAAATAAAGAAGGCAGTAAACACCAGTTTGATACTATGCCACAGGCTTTCATGAAACCATGGGGCATTGGCTTGAGCAGGTTCTGTGGTAAATGCAGTGACCAATGCGATCGCCACTTCATGCGGGGCAGGCAGATAGATCGGATTGACCAGAATACCTTGGGGCGGCGCCAGGCCTTGATCCACGGCGGATTGCGCAGCAGAGAAAAAGATATCCTTATCAATACGACTACCGGCCTGTAAATAGCTAACGCTGCCTGAATCGGCAATCTGGACTTGTGGATGCCAGATAAATGGCAAATAACTGACTGCACACCAAATCAAAATCGGTATTAAAAAAGAGCCAAAGCCAAACAGTATTTTATTTCTTTGACTGAGTTCACGTGCAACGTAACTCATAGTGTTGCCCCTCAATATTACAATTTTTATAAAACGTAATACTGATCAAGCAAAATGGATGCCATGATAAGCAGAAATATTCAAAATGATAAAATAAGCTGATATTTCAAAAGAGAAATTTAAACTGATAGGCAGGATCAACAACTTACCCAAGTTAACAGTTTGATTACATCTAGAAACATAAATAATCTTATTTTAGTCTTTATTGATCAATTTATAGTCAGAACTATTTCATATCTTTACATTAGTTTATTTAATCTCTTATTTTCCTTAAGGTATTGTCCACTTCTTAACTCATTGAATTATAAAAGGGGAGCAATGCTAGAATTTAAAAATCAAATCGTACACGGCGCAATTTTCGATATGGATGGAACCATGTTTGATACAGAACGTTTGCGCTTTCAAACCTTGCAACAAGCTTCACGTGAGCTGATCGGCGTCGAATTTTCTGAAAACTATTTAATGCAGTGCTTGGGCTTAAGTGCCCGTAGTGCCGAGCAGCTGGCCAAAGAGCGTTATGGACAAGATGTTCCTTATGCCGAGATCCGCCAGCGCGCCGATGTACTGGAACTAGAACATGTACGCAATTATGGTGTTCCAATTAAAAAAGGTTTATTTCAGGTGTTGGAACGCCTACGCAAGGCAGGCCTAAAAATGGCTGTGGCGACTTCGAGTCGACGTGCGATCGCAGAAGAATATCTGATCAATGCCAATGTCTATAAATTTTTTGATGTGCTGGTGTGTGGCGATGAGATTAAACAGGGGAAACCTCATCCAGAAATTTTTATCAGCGCAGCCGAAAAAATCAATTTAAGTCCGGCTCAATGCCTGATGTTCGAAGATTCTGAAAATGGCCTGCGATCTGCCTATGATGCAGGCGGTATGACGGTACTTTTTAAAGATATTAAAACGCCGAATGAATCAATGCTGGCACAAGCGCAGTATTATTATGAAACGATGGAAGATTTTCTGATAGATCTGAACCAGTTTGTTCCGGTGCTAGAAATGCCAGAACTTGAGACTGCATTTCCGCAAACGCTGAATCAGTTAACAGTTGGGATTCACGGCTTCGGTGCAATTGGCGGTGGTTATCTGGCTCAGGTGTTATCACACTGGGATGGCTATACGCGTCCACGCAAAATTATTGCCTCGACCCGTAATCCACTCTATCAATCTGCCGTAAATGCATTTGGCACCTATTGCATTCGATATGGTCAGAACTCTTTTGACCAGCGTATTGAGAATATGAGTGTGATTGATGCGCATGATCTGGAGCAAATGCAGAACATGTATATTGAATCCAGTCTGGTCGCAGTCTGTGTCCCTGAGGAAGCGCTGGTTTCTGAAGCAGAGGTGATTGCACAGGGTTTATATGCGCGATACCTGGCTTATGAGCAACAGGAGCAGCCGCTGACGCTGTTAATTATCCTGAATAAAATCGGAGCCAAACAGCTGGTGATGCAGCAGATTCTGAGCCGTCTGCAACAGATTACGGACGAACAGACAGCGCAACACATTATGGATCAGCATTATTTCTGTGACACAGTGGTGAACCGCATGGTATCCAAACTGTCTGACCAGAAACTGTACCGTCAGCTGCGCATCAAATACAATATGTTCAAACAGTATCAGCTGGATGAAGATCTGTCCGTAGTTGATCTGGATGATTCTACAGCCCTGAATGCAGAGCAGGAACATCAGGCCGGTTTGTATATTGAAGACTTGCGCCGTAATTTCCAGCCTAGTCATATTCTGCAGTCTATGGATCTGATTCTGTTTAATGCCGAAACGGATATGCCAATCTATGTGGAAAATAACAGTCCATTATTGGCTAAAATGCGCCAGATGATTCTGGTAGATGATATTGCTAATATCCAGCTGATTAAAAACCGCTTATGGAATGGTGTACATGCGATGATGGCGTGGTATGCCAGCCTGCGCGGTCATCAGACCATTGGCGTGGCCATGTCAGATCATGCAATCAGAAAATTCATGCAGCAGGCTTTAGCGCAGGTCAAACATGGTCTCTGCTACCAGATTCCTAAGCATGCTTCAGAACTGGAGCGTCTGGCGCAAAGTTTTACTGAATCCTGTGCCTATGCTTATCAGGACCCATGTGCCCGTGTAGGGCGTGAACCTTTAAGAAAGCTGGAACACAATGAACGGGTTATGGGTTCATTATCGACCTTGCTTAAATATAGTTTGCCATTTGATGTGGTTTTAAAAGGCGCAGTGTTGGGCTATATCTATGCTCTGGAACAGGGTGAATGCGAACAGCAGGAACTGTTGATGCATTTACAGATCCAGTTAAGACATATGGCATTAGAACCGCAGCTATATGAGACTTTGTATGATGAAATGTCACAATTCATCAATCAGATTATCGCTGGAAAATTGTCCTTGCAAAAATTCATGCAACTGGATTTGCAGCAAGCGTTCAGCTAAATCACATAGTAAATAAAAAAGACCCAGAACAATTCTGGGTTTTTTATTGCAATAATTTTAAATCACCACTGAATCTTGCTGATAAATACACTGCTGGGCAATTTGCTGTTGGTCTTCTTGAGAAAGTTCAACATCATCCCATTTCTGGATCTGATCCAGCAGCCAGATAAAATCTGCTAATTTCGGTTCAGCACTTTCACCATGCATATTACGGATAATCTTCTGGATTTTATGGAAGTCATACACATGTTGCTGCGCAGAACATTCAAACTGGATGATCTGGTATTCCACCAGCATCTGCCAGACGTCAGATAAATCTTCCATGTGTTGCAGATCGGCTTGGGCTTTTTGAATCGCGGTCACTAATGCCTTTAAAGTCTGCGGATGCTGTTCAGCCCATTCCTGAGTGACTGCTAATACTTTATCTGCTACTGCCGGAATGATATTTGGACTGGAAGCGACAATAAAACTATGACCTTCAATCTGCGCCTGAATATTCCAAGGTTCACCGACACAAAAACCATCAAAAATATGCTGGGCAATGCCTTTCACCATTGAAGGTGGTGGGGAAGTCAACATATGAAAGCTTTTAGCAAAATCCGGATCGGTGAGTGCTAACCATTCACGTAAGCAAAAATGGTGGATCGAGTATTTATACACATGTGCCAGATTGACCGGTTTATTTTCTTTTAGCAATTGTACCACTTGGTGTGAGCTAAATTTTTCATCACTATTCGGTGGTAAATCCAGTGCATAACACAACTCCTGACGCAGGCTGATAAAGGCCTGATTGATACTCAACACTAATGGCGTTTGCAGATTGGCTTTGAGTTGATCCTGACCTAAAGCTGCTGCAGGTAACATCGCAGACAGACAATGTGCGGCATCCAGAAAGCCATACGCCAGACGGTCTCGCAAGCTAGCCCAAGACGCTTCACGGATCAGGTTCACTTTCAGGCCTTGTTCCTGAAAATAGCACTGTTTTTCTGCCCAGAGAATTGCGACACAATCGAGCAAGGGAATAAAACCGATATTGATTTCATGCTGTTCCAGTTCAGACATTATCTTCTCCTTATTCGCCCGATAATAGTTTTTGTGCATCTAAAAGACGGCGCGCCATTTCACCCAAGGTAATGCGGTGACTCATGGCATTTTTACGCAGCAGGGCAAAGGCCTGTTCTTCGCTCATGGAGTGCAGTTGTATTAACAAGGATTTGGCTTTATCGATGTCTCGGCGGTCTGCCAGCTTATCCTGAGTTTCCTTGAGATCATCCAATAGCTTTTTATGCTTATGAAATTGCTCAATGGAAATCTCCATGATGCTATTTAGTTTGCTTGGGTCAATACCATCGACAATATACGCCGTCACACCGGCATCAATCGCGCTCTTGATGGTGTCCTTGTTGGAGTTTTGGGTAAATAGAACCGTAGGTAATTCATATTGAGTTACACAGCTTTCGATAATGTCTCGGTGCGGGTGATCCATATTTAATAAAATGACATCTGCCTGTAGATTCTTGACATGTACCATGCTCAGATCATGGACGATCAGGCAGGCTACAACAATAAAATCATGTGTGGTCAAAGAATCCTGAATAAATTCAGCACGCTCGGCATTGTCATCAATGAGTGCAATTTTAAGTTTTGGCATATTACAGCTTTATTTTGATCCAATGATCGGTACATCTTGAGTGCATTTATATGCAATTTTTGCGCCATTTATAGGCAGTATAAAGCAGGGTTTCCTGCATTTTTATGATTCCTTTTTGTGCAAAGGCTTTTAAACGGTGCAATTCCATCAATATCGTAGGGGATTGCGATGCCTATAAATAAGTTGAGCCAGCGCTTTATCACTAAAAAAATAAGTAAAAAAGCTATTTTTATAAAATTGGCACAGATCCTGCAAAGTATTTACCGAGATGAAAGTATTGAGTCAAAGGCGACTCATACATGAAAATTTAGACGGCCAATGACGTCCGTTCTGTTCGATTCTGACCTGCCAAAGCAACAGGCCAGGATATTTATAACGTTCAGTTCTGGAGGAAGAGGGTCATGTCTTCAAATTTACAAGCTCAAAAAGCAACTAAAATAAGTCTATTCAGTTTTTCCAGCGCAGCGATGCGTGCCTTCCACATGAGCTGGTTGGCATTCTTCGTCTGCTTTTTTGCCTGGTTTGCCTGCGCACCGCTGATGCCAGTGATTGCAGGTGAATTCAACCTCACCAAAGCTCAAATTGCCAATATCAATATTGCCGCAGTCGCGATCACCATTCTGGTTCGACTGATTGTCGGTCCGCTGTGTGACAAATACGGCCCTCGTAAAGCCTATACCGCATTGCTGATCATCGGCAGTATTCCGGTATTTGGTGTTGCAGCTTCTAACAGCTACGAATCTTTCCTGTTCTTCCGTCTGCTGATCGGTGCGATCGGTGCCAGCTTCGTGATTACCCAATACCACACCAGCATCATGTTTGCGCCAAATGTGGTGGGTACAGCGAATGCAGCAAGTGCAGGCTGGGGTAATGCAGGTGGTGGTGCGACACAGGCGCTCATGCCTTTAATGCTGGCAGCGATTGTAATGTTCGGTGTTGAACAGGCAATGGGCTGGAGAATTGCGCTGATCGTCCCTGGTCTGATGATGGTCATCGTAGGGATCCTGTACTGGAAACTGACTCAAGACTGCCCACAAGGCAACTTTAAAGAATTACGCGAACAAGGCGTAAGTGTCGGCAGCGACAAAAAAGGTGGTATGGCAATCCTGTTGCATGCAGCGAAAAACTACCGCGTATGGATCCTTTTTGGTGCTTATGCAGCCTGCTTCGGTATCGAAATCTTCATTCACAACATCGTAGCGATGTACTACGTGGACAACTTTCAGTTTGGCCTCAAAGAAGCAGGTATGACTGCGGGGATCTTTGGTCTGCTGGCACTGTTTGCCCGTGCATTGGGTGGCATCGTGTCAGACCGAGTGGCACTGAAAAAAGGTCTGGACGGACGTACCAAAGTCCTGTTCGGCATGATCATGCTGGAAGGCCTGTTCCTGATCCTGTTCTCGCAAATGAATAGCGCAATCCTGGCAATTCTCAGCATGACGGTATTCGCATTGTTTACCCACATGGCATGTGGTGCGACTTATGCGCTGGTCCCTTTCATTGACCGCGATGCACTAGGTGGCGTAGCCGGCATTATCGGTGCAGGCGGCAACGTGGGTGCAGTTGCTGCAGGTTTCTTACTGAAAGGCATGCTGGATATTCAAACCACATTAATGGTGCTGGGTGGACTCGTCGTGATCGCTGCAAGCTGTGTCCTGATGATCCGCTTCTCGGTTGAGCATAAGGAAAAAGAGCAACGTCTGTTTGAACAGGCACTCCAGGATCGCAACCTCGCTGACGCGCAAAATTAAGACCAGATATTTAAAAATTAGTAGGAAGTAAACTTATGAAAATTATCATGATTGGTCATGGCATGGTGGGCCACAAGTTTATCGAATCTGTACTGGAACAGGCAGGCGATGACGTTGAAATCACAATTTTGGCCGAAGAACCACGACTGGCTTATGACCGTGTCCATTTGACTGAATATTTCAGTGGAAAATCTGCAAAAGATTTAACCTTATGTCGTTCTGACTTTGCAGATGCGTATGGTATTGACTTGCGTCTAGGTACTAAAGCGGTTTCTATCAATCAGGTAACACGTACAGTAACCACCCAGCATGGTGAAGAACTAACTTATGACAAGCTGATTCTGGCAACGGGTTCTTATGCTTTCGTTCCACCCATTCCTGGTAATGACCGTGAAAATTGCTTTGTTTACCGTACTATTGAAGATCTGGATGCCATTCGTGCAGCGAGCTTAAATGCCAAAACGGGTGTAGTCATTGGTGGCGGCCTGTTAGGTCTGGAAGCTGCCAAAGCCCTACGTGACCTGAATCTGGAAACGCATGTGGTCGAATTCGCACCACGCTTAATGGCAGTACAGATCGATGATCTGGGTGGCAAAGTACTACGTACCAAAATTGAAGATCTGGGCGTTAAAGTCCATACCCAAAAAGCCACCTCGTCTATTGAAGACGGCGTAAATGCTAAACACGTGATGAAGTTCGGTGATGGTGCTGAGCTGGAAACCGACATCATCCTGTTCTCTGCGGGGATCCGTCCACGCGACGAACTGGCACGTCAAAGTGGCCTGGCGATTGGTGAACGCGGTGGTATCGTGATCAATGATTACTGCCAGACATCAAATCCGGACATTTACGCAATTGGTGAATGTGCGCTGTGGAATAACAAGATTTTTGGTCTGGTTGCGCCCGGCTACGACATGGCACGTATTGCTGCGAAACATGTACTGCAAGAAGAATGTGCCGCATTTACTGGCGCGGACATGAGCACCAAGTTGAAACTGATGGGTGTGGATGTTGCATCAGTTGGCGATGCACATGCCATGACACCAGGTTCACTGAGCTACTTCTATGCCGATGAAGCAGCACAGATCTACAAGAAAATTGTCGTAAACGCAGAAAAAACCAAACTACTGGGTGCAGTGCTGGTTGGTTGTGCAAAAGAATATAACGACCTATTGCAAATGATGCTGAATGGTCTGGAAATCCCGGAAAATCCAGAAAGCCTGATCATGCCAGGCTTTGATCAGGCAGCAGCAAAAACGGGTGGTAGCGGTGTAGATCTGCTTCCAGACAGCGCAACGATCTGTTCATGTAATAACGTTTCTAAAGCGGATATCTGTTCTGCGATTGCCGATGGTTCAACTTCTCTCGGTGCACTGAAAAAATGCACCAAAGCCGCAACGGCTTGTGGTGGATGTGCACCGCTGGTGACGCAAGTTCTGAAGTCTGAATTACAACGTCAAGGTGTTACCGTAAACAACCATCTCTGCGAACACTTTGCTTATTCACGCCAGGAACTGTATCACCTGGTTCGTGTCAATGAGATCAAGACCTTTGATGACCTGATCCAGCAACATGGTCATGGTCTAGGCTGTGATATCTGTAAGCCAACAGTGGCAAACATCCTGGCATCTTGCTGGAATGACTTTGTCCTGAAACCAAGCCATGCCGGCCTGCAAGACAGTAACGACTATTACCTTGGTAACATTCAAAAAGATGGTACTTACTCTGTCGTTCCTCGTATGGCGGGTGGTGAAGTCACTCCAGATGGTCTGATCGTAATTGGTCAGATTGCTAAAGAATATGGTCTGTATACCAAACTGACTGGCGGCCAGCGTGTCGATATGTTTGGTGCGCAACTACATCAATTACCAGAAATCTGGGAAAAACTGATCAATGCCGGTTTTGAGTCTGGTCATGCCTACGGTAAATCGCTGCGTACGGTTAAATCTTGTGTTGGTAGCACCTGGTGTCGTTATGGTGTAGATGATTCTGTGGGCTTGGCGATCTATTTGGAAAACCGCTACAAGGGCTTACGTTCTCCACACAAACTGAAAATGGCCGTGTCTGGCTGTACCCGTGAATGTGCCGAAGCACAAAGCAAAGACGTCGGTGTGATTGCCACTGAAAAAGGCTGGAACCTCTATGTCTGCGGTAACGGCGGTATGAAACCGCGTCATGCTGAACTACTGGCATCAGATCTGGATACGCAAACTTTAGTCCGCTATATCGACCGTTTCTTCATGTTCTATATCCAGACGGCTGATCGTTTGCAACGTACTTCAGTATGGCGCGACAACCTCGAAGGCGGCCTGGATTATCTGAAAGATGTCATCGTCAATGACTCACTGGGTCTTGCAGCAGAATTAGAGCGTCGTATGGAGCATGTGGTGGGTACTTATCAGGATGAATGGCGTACTGCAGTTGAAAATCCAGAAGTCCGTAAACGTTTCAAAACCTTTATTAATGCCAAGGCTGAACAGCAAAACGATCCGCACGTTCAATTTACTGAAGTGCGTGGTCAGATCCGTCCAAAAACTGAAGCTGAACGCAATGCCAGCCGTATTCCGGTAGTTGAAGCCTGATTCAAAGAATAAAGGAGCAAGAATATGACAATGTTTAAAGATATGAATGAACTGAATTGGGTTGAAGTATGTGCACTGGATGACATTACCCCAAATACTGGTGTTGCAGCCTTGGTGGAAGATCAGCAAATTGCGATCTTCCGTGTGGGTTCAGAAAAACGTGTTTATGCACTCAGTAATCAGGATCCATTTAGTAAAGCATTTGTGATGTCACGCGGTATCATTGGTGACCTGCAAGGTGAGCGCGTTGTCGCTTCACCAATTTACAAGCAGCATTTCAGTCTGGCGACTGGCCGCTGTCTGGAAGATAAAGACCAGAAGCTACTGGTTTTTCCAAGCAAGATTGAAAACGGCAAAGTATTCATTAGCCCAGTGCCACAAAAAACTTATATCACCAATAACGGTGTTTCACCTGAAAAAATGAAACTAGTATTGGTGGGTAATGGTTTAGCTGGCATGCGCTGTCTAGAAGACCTGCTGGATATGGCGCCAGACCGTTATGAAATTACTGTGATTGGTGAAGAGCCTTGGGGCAACTACAACCGCATCATGCTGTCGCCAGTGCTTTCTGGCGAGAAAACCATTGATGACATCATGCTGCATCCGCATGTATGGTATGCCGACAAAGGTATTCGTCTGATTGCAGGTGATCCAGCGGTTCGCATTGATCGTCCGCATAAGCAGGTTTATACCGAAAAAGGCGAAGTGATCAGTTATGACCGTTTGATTCTGGCGACGGGTTCCAAGCCATTTGTTCCGCCAATTCCAGGTAGCGACTTAAAAGGCGTACTCAGCTTCCGCGACATTTATGACGTGAACAACATGCTGAACTACTGCAAAACCAAGAAAAATGCGGTCGTCATCGGCGGTGGCTTATTAGGCCTAGAGGCGGCTTATGGCCTGAAACAGCAAGGCATGAATGTCACCGTATTGCATCTGATGGATCGCATTATGGATCGTCAGCTGGATAGCAAAGCCAGCCAGATGCTGAAAACAGCGATTGAGCAGAAGGGCATCACCATCCTGACCGAAGCGAATACCGAATGTCTGATTGGTAAAGAAGGACATGTGACCCAAGTGAAATTAAAAGATGGCACCGTGCTGGCTGCTGATCTGGTGGTCTTCGCAGTGGGTATTCGTCCAAATATCACATTGGCGCAAAGTGCTGGTCTGCGTTGTAATCGCGGTGTGCTGGTAAATGACACCATGCAGACTTTTGACCCAAGTATTTATGCGGTGGGTGAATGTATCGAGCACCGTGGTCAAACCTTTGGTCTGGTTGAACCACTTTGGGGCCAAGCATTCATTTGTGCATCACATCTGGCCGAGCATGGCAGCCTGACCTTTAAAGCGCCAACGGTTCCGACTCAGCTGAAAGTGAGTGGTTGTGATGTGTTCTCGGCAGGTGACTTCGAACCAAAAGATGATTTTGAAGATATCGTGTTGAATGACGAAAAGCGTCAAATCTATAAACGCATTATTATTCAAAAGGATAAAGTCATTGGTGCAGTGCTGTTTGGTGATACCGAGGATGGTGCCTGGTATGCCGAACTGATTGCAGATCAGACACCGATCACTTCGATTCGAAATAAACTGCTGTTTGGTCGGGATTTTGCATTAAAGAAAGCAGGGTAATTAGATCTCTGTAATTAGTACTTCATGACAAGGATGTCATAGCCTCAAATGAAGTACTAAAGCAACCATTTACGTGTAGGCACTTCCTTACTTTTGAAAGATCAAAAGTAACAAAAATCTTGGATTCCCATACATTACTTCCTGTAATGATGGGAATCGGTGGCATCCATGCCACCTCACGATAGTGAATGCTTACACAAATTTCGTATTTCAAATAAAGCCAAGATAAAAATCGGAATTACGTGAATTTAGATGATTAAGGAGCACAGCAGCAATGAATAGTATCCCAGTGGTGGAACTGCATAGCTCCACAGAATTAAAAACGATGACGACTCAAACCACCTGTCCATATTGCGGCGTGGGTTGTGGTGTGACTGCACATGTAACGCCGACTACATCAGGTCCGAAAGTGACTGTTGAAGGTGATGCCAACCATCCTTCCAATTTCGGCAAGTTATGTATCAAAGGCAGTACTCTGGCAGATACTTTAGGACTGGAAACCCGTTTACTGCAGCCAATGCTGGGTCGGAAAGATCAGCGTGAAGTCACGAGTTGGGATACTGCAGTTTCGTCCATTGCCAATAAATTCCAGCAATGCATTGATCAATATGGCCGAGACAGTATCGCGTTCTATGTCTCAGGTCAGCTGCTGACCGAAGATTATTATGTGGTGAACAAATTCGTCAAAGGCTATCTCGGTACTGCAAACATCGATACCAATTCACGTTTATGCATGTCTTCAGCAGTGGCAGCATATAAGCGTGCTTTTGGCGAGGATCTGGTTCCAGCCAGCTACGAAGATTTTGAACATACCGATATGGTGGTACTGGTCGGTTCCAATACCGCTTGGTGCCATCCAGTGTTGTATCAGCGCATTATGAAAGCCAAGGAACAACGTGACCTGTTTGTGGTTGTGGTAGATCCGCGTTTTACCAGCACCTGTGAAGCAGCAGATTTGCATTTGCCAATTCTGCCCGGTCAGGATGTGGCGCTGTTTAATGGCTTATTACAGTACTTGCATCAGCATGGTTACATCGATGATGCATTTGTTGCCGCACATACCCAAGGGCTGGAACAGGCTTTGGCAAGCAGTTCAACAGAAGCATTAATTGATGATGTGGCTGCACGTACCGGTATTTCAGCAGTTAAACTCACTCAATTCTTTGAAAAATTTGCCCAGACTGACAAAGTAATGACGTTGTTCTCCATGGGTGTAAACCAGTCATCACGTGGCGTTGATAAAGCCAACAGTATTATCAACTGTCATTTGCTCACCGGTAAAATCGGCAAACTCGGTGCAGCGCCATTTTCCATGACCGGTCAGCCAAATGCGATGGGCGGCCGTGAAGTCGGTGGTCTAGCCAATATGCTGGCTGCACATCTGGATTTAGAGAATCCGGGACATCAGCAGCTGGTACAAAGCTTCTGGCAAAGCCCAACCATTGCGACGCAGGTGGGTTTAAAAGCAGTCGATTTATTTCAGGCGGTTGAAAGCGGCAAGATCAAGGCGATCTGGATTATGGCCACCAATCCGGTGGTCAGCCTGCCAGATGCAGATCAGGTCAAACGTGCCTTGGAAAAATGTGAATTCGTGGTAGTGTCCGATATCTGTCAGGACACGGATACCACCCAATATGCTGATGTCTTGTTGCCCGCTTTAGGTTGGGGGGAAAAAGATGGCACCGTGACCAATTCAGAACGTCGCATCTCACGTCAGCATGCATTTTTGGATGCACCGGGTGAAACCAAAGCCGACTGGTGGGCCATTGCTCAAGTGGCAAAATACATGGGCTTTAGCGGTTTCGATTTCCAGAACAGTTATGAAATCTTTAAGGAACATGCTGGACTTTCCGCCTATCAGAATGCAGAACTATCTAAACGCGTCGACACTCCATATTTCCGTTATTTTAACCTGCAAGGTTTAACTGATTTAACAGCAGAAGAATATGACGAACTCGATCCAGTACAATGGCCGGTTTGGGATAAGCAACAAGATGCGAAATCTGTCGCCCGATTATTTGCTCAAGGCCAGTTCAGTCATGCGGGTGGCAAAGCCAAGTTTATTGCCACCACAGCGATTGATCCGGTGAATCAGGTTTCCAGTGAATATCCTTTAATTTTGAATACTGGCCGGATCCGGGATCAGTGGCATACCATGAGCCGTACCGGTTTATCGGCGAATTTGAGTACGCACCGTGCCGAACCTTACTGCGAAATTCACCCAAATGATGCACTGAAATATGGGATTCAAGATGGTGAACTGGTCGAAGTGTACTCGGAGTGGGGTCTATGTGTTTTACGTGCCCAGGTCAGTGAAGACATTCGCCGTGGCCAGGTCTTTGCACCGATTCACTGGAATGATCAGGTTGCATCCGACGCACGTATTGGCAAACTTGTGAATCCAGTGGTGGATGCTATTTCTGGTGAACCAGAATTCAAGCATACGCCAGTGCTGATCCAGCCATTCCATATTCAATGGCAGGGTGTGCTGTATGTACGTGAAGGTTATGAAAGTTATGTGCAGCCATTTATTGACAAGAGCATCTGGTGGACCAAGGTCAAAGCGGTTCGTGCGACACGTTATGAAATCGCGGATCGTCAGAAATTCAGCACCACGACTGAGCAACTGAAAAGTCTGTTGCCATTTACTGAAGAAGATTTTGAATGGCTGAATCTGGATGACCAGACTGCACATATCAGTCATAGCGTGGTGTTACAAGATGGCAAGCTGATTGCCAGTCTGTATATCGCACCGAAAGCACTGTTACCTGATCGCGACTGGTTATCTGGTCTGTTCCAGCGCGAACGTCTGAGTGCCATGCACCGTAAGGCTTTGCTGGCTGGTCAGCCCATTTCAATGCGCAATAATGAAGGTCCATTAGTATGTAGCTGTTTTAAAGTCGGCAAAAATCGCATCATCCAAACCATAAAAGAAAAAAATATCACCAACGAAAAACAAGTAACCGCATGTCTAAAAGCCGGCGGCAATTGCGGTTCCTGCTTACCTGAAATTCGTGGCTTGATTAAAGCCTGCCAGACGGAGTCCGTATAATGAAAAGAATCCATAAGAATATTAATTATCCACCTACCGATCTCGTGATCCTGGCCGGAGGCCAGGCGCGCCGTATGAATGGCATCAACAAACTGCTGCAAAAGTTTGATGATGAAATTCAGTTGATCAAGATTCACCAACAGCTCAGATCACGCGTTGGTCAGGTCTGGATCAACAGCCACCGGGATCATTCCATCTATGAACGCATTATTCCATCCATCCAATATTTTCAGGATGATGAACCCGGCTTTCAGGGGCCACTGATGGGCATGAAAAGTGCCTGGTCGTATGTACAATCCGACTATGTGCTGTTTGTGCCATGCGACGTGACGTATATCCCGAAAAAAGTCATTTCCAGATTACACCAGGCCATTCAGCGTAATCCGCTTTGTGAAGTCGCTGTGGTGGAAATTAATGGCACTGCACTGTATCCGTTCTGCTTGCTGAAACGGAGCAGTTTGCCAACGCTAGTTCAGCAGATTGAACAAAATCAGCGCAGTTTAAAGCAATGTTTTGCCCAAATGCACATGCAGATGGCAAGATTTAAGAATCACGCACTGTTTTTTCACAGTATTAACTCTTTTGAGGAGTTGCAGCAGCATCAGCAATTACATTTTCTCTAAATGTGAATGAGTTGATGCTTAAAAGCAGGGCAAGAAACCTGTTTAAGACCCACATTTTGCTTAAATTTCAATAAATCGCACTTAAATATTAAAAAACTCTGTTTTCTGCGCAAAAGTGGAACACTTATTGCAAATCAACCTTAAAGAAATCGCAATTTAATAGGGCATAGATCAGTAAAACACTTGCTTAAAAACACAGTGAATGATCCCGCCTCATGGAACATGTAATGAACCGCATTCAACCTTTGCAGCAAACTGAACTGGTTCCAGTATTTCAGGACCAGTTTGGTCGTAACAAGCGCAAACTGCGTATTTCCGTGACGGATCGCTGTAATTTTAAATGTGTTTATTGCATGCCCGAGCATCCAGAATGGATGAAAAAGCACGATTTACTCAGTTTTGAAGAACTCTATCATTTTTGTGAATTCATGGTTCGCCGTGGTATCGAGCAGATCCGGATTACCGGTGGCGAACCGTTAATGCGCCAAGGCGTAGTGCATTTTATTGCCGAATTACAACAACTGAAAAAAATCGGCCTAAAACGTATTTCCATGACCACGAATGGTCATTATCTCAAACAATATGCAGCAGAGCTCAAACAGGCTGGTCTGGATGATCTGAATATCAGCCTGGATAGTCTGGATACTGAACAATTCGAACAGTTAACCGCAAAAAAACTGCAGCCTGTCTTAGAAGGCATTCAAGCTGCACAGCAAGTAGGATTTTTAATCAAGATTAATGCGGTGCTGATTAAAGGCAGCAATGACAACCAGATTTTGCATTTGGCGCACTGGGCCAAACGCGAAAACGTCGAACTGCGTTTTATCGAATTTATGCCCTTAGATGGCGACCAGAACTGGTCAAGTGATCATGTGGTTAGTGAGCAGGACATTCTGGATCAATTGGCCACAGAATTTGAAATCAAGATTGGACAAAGCCAAGGCGCTAATCCAGCACGGACTTATCAGATTGATAACATGCCGATCGGGATTATTTCCACCATTACCAATTCATTTTGTGGCAGCTGTGACCGACTACGTCTCAATGCCCAAGGTGAATTTTTTAACTGCCTATTTTCAACTCAAGGCCTGAAGCTGAAAGACAGTATCCAGCAGTTACGACAGCAATCCCTATCAGCCGAACAAATCCTGCAACAACAGCTGCAAACCTACATCTGGAACAAAGCTGCTGGTTTTCATGCCATCCAAGCCCAGCAAAAACAGTTCAATCTAGAACCTAAATCCAATCCGAATTTCCGAAAAATCAGTATGCATATGATAGGAGGCTAAGATGACCACAGAACTTCAATCATCGATCACCGTCAAAATCGAATCTTTCGGTGCGATCGAACGTCAGTTGCCTCAAGACTTAACCGTGCAATGTCAGGCTGACAGTCTGGTGGCGGATGTATTGTATAAAGTCGTGCAATCCTTTCCTGAAGCCTACAACCTGTTAGAACGCTGTGCCTGTGCCATTGGTGAAGACATCATTTCCCGCCAGACCAAATTGAACCGAGACAGCACGTTAGTGTTGCTCTCACCGGTAGCAGGAGGCTGAAATGAAACTAAAACAGTTTGCCCGTATTCAGGACACCCCATTGCAACTGGATGTTTTTGATGGCATTCAGCATTTTCCTGAATGCGGTGGTATCGGCATCTTTGTCGGAACGGTACGCAACCATCATGAAGGTAAAGCGGTCAAAGCGTTGAAATATACGGCTTATGCGCCTGTGGCTGAAAAGATGATTCGCCAGATCGAACAGGAAATTCAGGCCAAATATGGTGTGTCCTATGTCCGGGTGGTACATCGGATTGGTTCACTGGATATTGGTGATACGGCAATTATTGCCATGGCCTATGCACCACACCGCCGCGAAGCTTTTCAGGCTTGTGAAGAGGCAGTGGAACGGGTCAAACACGAAGTGCCAGTATGGAAAGAAGAATTCTATATGGATGGCACAAGCCAATATGTCGAAGGCTGCTGTATCCGTCGTGACGATGAGGCAATGCTTCACCATCATGCTGAACACTCACATACCCATAGCCATGCCTGTACGGATGCACATAAATCGAAACAATTGTCTCTGAACTCGATCCAGCCAAGTGTTCCTGTTTATTAGTGGCCGCTATACATTAATTTTGAACAGATAAATGAAAAGATGAGAGAAGGATAAGCCATGAAAGATGTCGGAATGAAGCCGGAAAGTTACCGTACCGCGATTGCCACTGGGATTCTGCATGCGCCGCCACACTGCATCGAACTGCTCCGTAATGGCAATACTGACAAAGGCGATGCCTTAAAAACCGCACGTATTGCCGGAATATTAGGGGCCAAACGTACTGATGAGCTGATTCCTCTTTGTCATCCACTACCAATTTACCGGGCTGATGTGGAATATCAGCTGGAAGAAGCTCATGTGGTGATCACAGCTGTGGTGGAAACGATTGGTCCAACCGGGGTGGAAATGGAAGCACTCACTGCTGTCAGTCTGGCAGGATTAACCCTGTACGATATGCTGAAACCGCATTGTGAGCCTGAAGATCTTTGTCTGGATCAAATCAAACTTGAGAAGAAAAAAGGTGGTAAATCTCATTTCACGCGTGTTTTGAAAGCGCCTTTACCCGCTTCTGTGATTGTGCTGTCAGATACCGTGGCTTCTGGAAAGAAAGCCGATACTGCGGGACAAAACGTCGTGGACATTCTGGAAGAAGCCAATTTTGGTTATATCCAATATCAGGTGATTCCAGACAGTCCAGAACAGCTCAAAGCGCTCATTGAACAGCAAAAAAATGATTATCCATTGATCCTGACTGTCGGTGGTACTGGACTTGGACCAAAAGACCTGACCGTAGAAACCATTCAGCCATTATTAACCCGTGAAATTCCGGGACTAATGGAAGCTGCCCGTAGCTTTGGTCAGCGCCGTACGCCGTATGCTGCCTTAAGTCGTGGAGTTGCAGGGTATATCGAAAACAGTTTAGTGCTCACTTTGCCGGGCAGTCGCCAAGGGGCTAAGGAGTCTCTCATCGCCATTCTGCCTGCACTAGTACATCTGTTTGACGTGCAGAAAAATATTCCGCATACAGGAGGCTATCAATGAACCATGCAGTGAATGCTACAGTGCATTCCGCCTGTGGCAGTGAACCCGGCCTGATTTCTGTGGATCAAGCCTTGCAAATGATTCTGGATCATACGGATCATCTCGGGACGGAAATACTGCCACTCAGTCAGGCATTGAATCGTTTCGTTGCCGAAGATGTCTATTCAGAAATTCAGCTGCCGATGTTTTCGCAAAGTGCCGTAGATGGCTATGCCATTTGTATGGATACAGATATGCCATCTCGCAGCACTTTTGAGCTGATCGGTGAAATCCGTGCCGGGCAAGTCGCTAATTTTGAACTGCAACCGAGGCAGGCCGTACGTATTTTTACTGGTGCGAAAATCCCTAAGCAAACCACGACAGTCGCACGTCAGGAAATTGTGCAGTTTGACGGTTCATCCATTACTTTGACCGAAGCTTTGCGACTGGATGCCGATGTCCGTAAAGCCGGTGAAGAAATTACCATTGGACAATGTCTAGCCAGCCAAGGACAGCAGCTTAGCATTGGGACTATTGCTGCCTTAAGCATGGCAGGTGTACGTGAAGTATCCGTTTATCGCTATCCCAAAATTGCGGTCGTCATTACTGGCGATGAAGTCGCCGAAACAGTTGAAGACCTGAATTCCGGCAAAATCTTTGATGCCAATGCGACTTTGATTCAGGCCTGGTTTCAGTCCAGAAACCAGCAAGTCGATATTCTGCATGTGGCTGATACAGAGCAGGCAGTCTGTGATTTATTTACAAATCTACGCGATCAATATGATTTGATCCTGACCACAGGCGGCGTATCGGTTGGCGATTATGATTTTGTCCGTCCGGTGGCACTAAAACTGGGTTTTGAACAAATCTTCTGGAAAGTGAAACAGAAACCGGGCAAGCCAATGTTTTTTGCCAAGTCAGAACGATCCGAGCAAGGCACATGTTATTTACTAGGGCTGCCGGGTAATCCGGGCGCAGTCTATGTCGGAATGCAAATCTATGTAGCGACTTTGATGGATGCTTTACAGGGCCAAAAGCTGTTACCGCAATGGTTTAATGGGGTAATTAGTCATGATCTGAAAGCGGATAGTCGGGAACGATTGTTACGCATGGTCGCCAGCTTTGAAACAGGAATACTCAAATTGTCCAGCTTGCCAAAACAGCAGTCACATATGTTGAGTAACCTGATGCAGGCCAATTGCCTGGTGCGGATTCCAGCCCATCAAAACATACAGTCAGGGCAAGTATTACAGGGCTTATTTATTTAATTTACGTTGGTTCAGTCTTGAAGAATATATTTTTCAGTTTGGGGGTATGCAGCCTAATACCTGTTGCTGAGGCGGGAACGGTACGAATTTATGCCGCAGCTAGCTTGACCAATGCCGTGACGGATATCGTGCAGCTATTTGTCAAACAACATCCCCAAGTGAAAGTTGTCCCTGTGTTTGGGGCTTCTTCAGCCCTCGCAAGACAGATTGAAGCGGGCGCACCGAGTGATATTTTCTTTTCAGCCGATCAGGACTGGATGAATTATCTTGTAAATAAGCAAAAGGTGGTTAAAGCACAGGTCAAGCCTCTGTTGAGCAATCAGCTGGTTCTGATTAATCCCATTTATTCCAAGCAAAAATTCCAGGCCAGTCCTCAATTTAATTTTGCACAGTCCTTTCAGGGGCATTTATGTACCGGGCAAATGGAGTCGGTGCCGGTTGGGAAATATGCTAAACAGAGTTTAAGCAAACTCAATTGGCTGCACAGCCTGAATGGCCGAATTGTCGGAACTGACAATGCCCGTGCAACTTTGGCTTTGGTCGAGCGTGGTGAATGTCAGGCAGGGATCGTTTATAAAACCGATGCATTGCAAAGCAAGAAAGTCAAAATTGCCGGTATCTTCCCACCCCATAGTCACAGCCGGATCGTTTATCCAATCGCAGTAACCCAATTGGGGATTCGAAATGCTGATGCCATGAAACTAATGCGCTTTATGAGTCATCATGCCAAAGCCAGAGAAATTTACCAGCATTATGGTTTTAGATTCTAGGATGGGTCCAGCATGCTAACGCCAGAGGAACTGAATGCACTGTATCTGTCCGCCAAAGTCGCTGGCTTTGCGACAGTGATCTGTTTGCCTTTTGCTATCCTGCTGGCCTGGGTTCTGGCACGTTATGAATTTCGCCTGAAATATATTGTGGAAGCACTGCTGCAAATGCCGATGGTGTTGCCACCTGTGGTGCTGGGCTATTTATTATTGGTCGTTTTTGGTGGCAATGGCTGGATTGGACAATGGTTACAGCAGTGGGGCATACAACTAGCATTTAACTGGAAAGGGGCTGTGCTAGCAGCGATGATCGTGGCTTTCCCACTCATGGTGCAGCCCATCCGTTTATCTTTTCAGTTGATGAATCCACAACTGGAGCAGGTTGCCAGTTCATTAGGGGTTCATCCCTTCAAAGTCTTCTGCAGTATCAGTCTGCCACTGGCTTTTCCCGGTATTCTGATTGGCAGCATTCTATGCTTTAGCCGCAGTCTGGGTGAATTTGGTGCCACCATTACTTTTGTTGGCAATATTCCCGATGAAACCCGCACTATTCCCATTGCAATCTATTCATTGTTACAACAACCGGATGGTGAGCAAATAGCGTTGCGGCTGGTATTGTTGTCTCTTGGGCTGGCTTTTGCCGCTTTGCTGGCAAATTACTGGATCATGCAGAAATACCAGCGAAAAATTCAGGAGTGCTAATGCTGCAGTGTGAGTTTCATTATCAAAATAAAAACTTTAGTTTGGATGCAGCCATCCAGATGCAACATTCGGTATTAGGCATTATTGGGCCATCCGGTGCAGGTAAAACGACCTTTTTGAAACTGCTACTTGGACTCTATCAACCACAAACAGGCTTTATTCATTTAAATCAACAGATCCTGACAGATACAAGCCAGAAAATTGATCTTCCAATGCATCAACGTAAAATCGCTTTGGTGTTTCAGCAAGTGATGTTATTTCCACACATGAATGTGCAACAGAATCTGCTGTATGCTAAAAACTGGGGCAAACTGAAACAGAGCAAATTCCATTTAAATGAAATTGCGAAGTTGCTGGAAATTGATCATTTATTAGAACGACGGGTGCAACAATTATCAGGAGGTGAAGCACAACGTGTTTCCATCGGTCGGGCACTGTTATCTAGCCCTGAATTACTCTTACTTGATGAACCACTCACAGGATTAGATAGCAAACTGAAACAGCAAATCCTGCCTTTTTTAGCCCGAATCCGGGATGAAATTCAGGTGCCGATGATTTATGTGACCCATCATCATGAGGAGTTAGAACAGCTAGATGCAGAAATGATTGAATTAAAAGATCATCGCTTGAGCAATTTGCCGTAATGAATGATTTGAAAATACGAAAAAATAGAAAAATAAAATAAATTTCAAGTAATTTGGCTTAGCGTATAATCTTCAGCCATTACCGAATACGACATGGATGAATATGACGGATACCGCACAGGCCGAAGTAACGCAGTCTGCCTCAAAAATGGTTTTACCCATTGTTTTTGCTGTTGCCCTTGCACATTTTCTCAATGACCTGATTCAAGCCTGTTTACCAGCGATCTATCCTTTGCTGAAAACCAATTATGACCTGAGTTTCGGTCAGATCGGCTTAATTTCTCTCGTGTATCAATTGACGGCTTCTTTATTGCAGCCTTGGGTGGGCTTCTATACCGACAAATATCCAAAGCCTTATTTGCTACCGATCGGTATGGGTTTTACCTTATTTGGAATTTTGCTATTAGCTCTATCGCAGAGTTTTGCAATGTTGCTAGTTGCTGCTGCGATTATCGGGATCGGTTCTTCGACTTTTCATCCAGAAGCATCCCGAGTCGCGCGTATGGCATCAGGTGGCAAGCTCGGCACTGCACAATCGGCCTTTCAGGTGGGTGGCAATAGTGGTTCTGCGGTAGGGCCTTTACTGGCTGCACTGATTATTATTCCCAATGGTCAGGCATCTTCAGCATGGCTAATGCTGTTTGCTGCTTTTGGAATATTTGTGCTGTTTAAGGTTAGCCGCTGGACCATTACAAATAGTCAGACACAACTAAAAAAGATGGGTAGTACAGCAGCGGCTAAACTGCAGGGAACCACTTTAGTACGTGCGCTTGGTGTCATTGGTATCCTGATGATCGCCAAGTTTACCTATACCGTAAGCATCAGCAACTATTTTACTTTCTATCTCATTGATAAATTTGGCATCTCAATTCGAGATGCACAATTATATCTATTTGCCTTTTTAGGTGCCGTGGCAATGGGTACTTTCTTTGGTGGCCCAATTGGTGACCGGATTGGCCGAAATGCAGTGATCTGGTTTTCCTTTTTGGGCATGGCACCATTTGCCTTACTCATGCCGTATGCCAATTTATTCTGGACCTGTATCTTTTCAATTTTTGCAGGCCTGATTTTATCTTCAGCATTTTCTGCCATGGTGGTTTATGCCCAGGAAGCAGTCCCAGGTCGTGTCGGAACGATTGCTGGACTGATGTTTGGTGTGATGTTTGGCATCAGCGGGATTGCAGCAGCCGGATTAGGTTATGTGGCAGATCATACCAGCATCGCGTGGGTCTTCCAGTTATGTTCATACCTGCCATTATTAGGCATATTGAGCTTCTTCCTGCCTAAGACGCAAAAATAAAAATAGCATTTGAACGATCTTCTGAATGTAGATTGTGCCTGTTTAAAACCTCAAAGATCATTCATCTTTGAGGTTTTTTATTATTTCATCTGAATTTTATAAAAGGAAAGATAGGCAAAAATATGTGATTGATATTGCATTGTTTTATTTAATAAAGAATATGCTAGATTATAGTGAATAAAATATGATCAAATTTAAGAATTGGAATAATAATTGCTTGATATAAAACAAACAAAATCAGTTCAGTAGTTAAAAAGTTGGAGGGTGAGCGATGAAAGTAAGAATAATATCTACTCTCGCATTTTTAGGTAGCATTTCCATGTTCACGACAGTCAGTATGGCGGGCGAGGGTGGTTTGCATTTTGCTGAAAAAAATATTGCCAAAGCTGCAGAATACCAGGAGAAAAAGAAAGTGACGGTAACAGATGCCGAGGTTTTACAGGCCAAAACTGTTGAGGCTAAAATTCAAAACTAAAGATTTAAAAGATTTGATTTTTCATTTATTCAGAATAAAGCTCACTGCATCATGAGATGGGTGAGCTTTTTAGTAAATTATTGGTCTATATCGAAGTGAAATATAATTTATTTAGCTTCATGAACCACACTTGAATAAAGATAGATTTTAGGTTTAAACAAACATCTTAAAGTGCTGCTACGCCAGTCTCACTGGTTCTGATTCGCACCACCTGTTCAAGCGGAGTGACAAAAATCTTGCCATCACCGATTTTATCAGTACATGCCGCTTTAATAATGCCTTCAATCACCTGATCGACTTTTTCATCTGGGACGGCAACTTCTACTTTTACTTTTGGAAGAAACTCAACGCTATATTCAGCGCCACGATACATTTCAGAATGACCTTTCTGGCGTCCGGCACCTTTGACTTCAGTGACTGTTAAACCATGAATATCATGATGAGAAAGCTCAGTACGTACATCATCGAGTTTGAATGGTTTAATAATTGCTGTTATTAATTTCATCTCGATCTCCTTGGCTTATTGTAATGATTTAAAAATAGGTGATGGATGAAGAATAAGCAATGATATTATTTTTCAATTCATATGAAATTAAATGGATTTATGTATTTGATTTATAACTTTTCATAATAGTTAAGCTTAATCATCAGCGTTTTAAAATTTGAGTATCTCGGATGACTATCTATTACTTAACCTTTTAGCATATTT
>NZ_JPQO01000185.1 GCF_000773685.1 Acinetobacter sp. HR7
TGCGAGTTGAAAAAGTCTAATGATTCTATGAATACACCTAACTTTTTCAACTAACTACAAATGTGTCGCACTTGGGATTTGAATCTGCGTCTTTAATGTCCCCACGCACTTTACGGCATTCCTTCATTTGAATACCGCCAATGCTAAATAAAAATTGAGGCGAAAGTTGCATTTGTTTTAATTGTTGTTCTAATAGATCAGCAGAAAAATCATTTGGTAAAATTGCATCATCTTCTAAAATAAGTGCAAAATCTTCACTAGAATCAAGGAATTTCCTCATAGCTTCAAGATGAGAAAGCGTACATCCAACCATACTTGGTGAAAGTGGTCGTGATCTTCCTTTTACCCCTAATTCAAAATATTCCTTCGCAGATAAATCACCACCTTTGACCCCTACTTTTTCAAAAGTTAGATTATCTTTTTGAAAAAAAGGTTGGTTTAAAAACTTATTCAGCCTTGCTGAATTTTCTTCTTCAATACTGATGATGAAAGTTTTCATAAAATATACCACTTTTATCCCGTGCAAATCATATCTAATGTAGAATTAGATAGATAGTCTTATGTCCACACCCTGCTTTATGATGCGTACAATTTTAAAGAAATGGTATAAATTTCAACAAAACCAACAAGCCAAAAAATTTGATTCTCATTGGTACATGCGCTTTGGTTGGCTCAATCAAGCAATCAACAATCAAGAGCAACTACAATCTCTTTTTGAAATTCACTCACCTCGAAAATTTACCTTTGCAGACTGTTTCTATGCCAAAGAAAACAACCGACATTTTATCTTCTTCGAAGAAGTTGATGATGTACATCCCGTTGGCTTTCTGTCTGTCATCGAAGTATTTAAAGATGGAAGCTATACAGAACCGAAAAACATTTTAAAACTCGATTATCATCTTTCTTATCCATGTGTGTTTAAAATCGAAAATGATTGGTACATGATTCCTGAAACCAGCACCAATAAAACGATTGAATTATGGAAATGTACAAAGTTCCCATTAAAATGGCAAAAACATTCCACTCTTTTTGAAAATATTGAAGCTGTTGATACCACGCCATTTCAGCATGAAGGGATGTGGTATTTATTTACATCTACACGTCGAAACTGTAAAAAATTCGGGGATCGTTTAGATCTCTTCTACACCGAAGACATCTTAAATCCTGAATGGAAAGAACATCCTCAAAACCCTGTCTGCAAAGGTCACCAACAATTTAGAATGGCAGGAAAACCTTTTCTCTTTAACGGAAAACTTGTACGACCAAGCCAAGATTCACTAAAACGCTATGGTGGTAATATCGAGTTAAAAGAAATTCTTGAACTCAGTCCAACTGCATACAAGGAACAACTTTTGGAAATCATCCTCCCTACATGGCATGATCAGGATGATGGCTGTCATACCATCAATGCAGAAAATGATTTTGTAGTACTCGATGCAATCCGCCTTTCACCCAAAAAATAAGCTCTTACTTTGACAGCAAATGCTCATAAACCTTGAGTGTTTGCTGTGTCATCGCTTGAACAGTTAATTCAGCTTTAGCACGTGCAAATAATGGCCCAAGATCCGCCAAAGCTTGCACTGATAAAGCATTTTGAATGGCGTGTTGTAATTCTTTTGAGTTTCCAACTTCCGCAAGATAAGCTCTCGGTAGCCATTCAACTACCCCATTGACTTGTGTAGATGCCATGGTCTTATCTGCTTGTAGTGCTTCTACCATCACCAATGGGAACCCTTCACGATCCGAAGACAGCACCACAGCATCCGCTAGTTGAATTAAATCACGTGCATCTTTTCTAAAACCAAGAAAAGCGACTTGGTTTTGCATGTGCTGTTGCTCCACTTGTGCTTCCAAACTTGCACGCAAGGAGCCATCTCCAACGATCCAAAGATTAGCATCTACACCCTGCATTGCTTGCAACAACAAACTAATATTTTTTACAGGTTCTAAACGACCAATACACATCACTGTTTTTTTAGAAATATCCAATGTTTTGTGATGTGCATAAATCTCTGATTGCAGTTGTTGCTTGTGTTCTAAGCTCAGTGCCGGTTGTGGATGAACTCCGTTATAAATCACATGTGTTTTATCTTGAGGAATACCTTGCGTTAATGCTCGGCTCACCGCAATGACAGCATCTCCTGCCGCATAAATTGCTTTATTTTTTTTGGTTCCATGCACCGTTGTTACATAGTGAATAGGCTTTAACAAAGAACGAATTTTACTGATTAATTCGGCGGCTTTACCTGCTTGTGCATGTACAATGTCTGGTTGAATCTGATTAATCAGCGTTTTTAATTGCCAAAGTAAAAAAATATTCCAACGACTACGCGCAAAATCCACAGCATGAAAATGCACACGTTCATGAAATTTATCTACGTAGCATGGATGCGCAATGATGTGTACTTCATGTTGCAAAGACATTTCATTAGCCAAATTGAAGGTATGTTGCTCTAGACCACCCACACCTCCACTCGTCGCCAAAACTTGGACAATTCTCATCATTTATCCTGTTCTTTTTTGGCATTTTGGTATTGTTCAAATAATTTAGCTTCTTTTAAAAAAGCATAAAATGCATTGATCATGCTGTTTACAAAGCCACGCCAGCCATTCAAGCAACTACGGCGGATAAAATAAGATTTTAAGAAGGTTACAGGCATAACCAAACTCAATTTTAATAAGCTTGGCTTTTTGCCTTTTTGAAATTTTTCAGCAGCTTTTAAATTGGAATATTGGTTATTTTTTTCAACTTTGACAAAAATGCTCGATTCGCCATAGTGATAAATATCACCTTCTGCACGAACACTTTGCCCATCAATAATCACATTCTCATGGACTTTATTTTCTAAATCATAATGCCCTTTCGACTTTCGAAAAAAACGTACTTTGGCATGCTTTTTCGTATGCTTACTGTTAGGCACACCTAAAAACACATCATTAATCGGAGTAATAAGCGCATCTATTTGATCTGCTTTAATGGTCTGTTCTATCTCAGCTTTTAATTCGGGCGACAAAACTTCATCGCCATCTAAATTCAATACCCAATCTTGATGACATTGCGACAATGCAAGGCTTTTCTGAGCCGCATAACCTAGCCAGTCTTGATGTGCAATGCGTGTATTTGAGAATGATTTAGCGATTGCATAAGTATCATCTGTACTACCCGAATCAAGAATCACCACCTCAGTAAAGTCTTTGACACTTTCAAGTGTATCCTGTAACCACGCACCACAATTAAGCGTCACAATATAAACACTGCAAGGAATCATAATTTATAGCGTCCTTTGGCTAAAGCGATACGCATTTGTAAGGCATTCATCGCCCCATGTGTACTTACGCGTGGAATATTAAATTGGTTATCAATTGTATAGGCTTCGACTTTCTTGCGTGTGGATACTGCATTTTTAAAGCCTATGTCTTTTGCCATTTGTTGGTGCCTTTCATTAAAACGCCCAAATGGATAGGCAAAACTTGGGCATTTCCCAACCAGTGCTTCCACATCTAGTTTCGATGCTTGCATTTCTGCAAAGGCATCTTCATCTGTGAGTTTTAATAAATTCACGTGATGTTGGGTATGTGCGCCAAATTCAATCACACCTGAATTCGCCATTTCCTGAATCTGTTCAGAATTTAATTTTTCAATACCTTCAATTTGCGTTGCAAGATAAATGGTTGCTTTGGCATTATATTTTTTGAGTAATGGATATGCATATTGATAGTTATCTAGAAAGCCATCATCAAAAGATAATGCAAAGACATTATTTTGACCTTGGTACTGATCTAATTCAGATACAAAACAAAAAATTGCTTTTTTCTTCACCAAATACTGCAAAAGTTGTTCAAATTTTGCAGGCGGCATATTCATACCGGACGCATCTGCATGAGGGGTAACCTGATGCAACATCACGACACGTGGTAAATTAGCACTGCGAAACGGCAGCCAAAAAGTATAATTACCCAATAGATAAAGTATGGCAGCAAAGAGAACCAAACCCACCAAAATGTATAGTATCCACATTAAGCATATACCTCATGTGACCATTCATAGTTATCAGATAATGGCTGATCAAAAGTGACTTCAATCATAAACTGCGTAATTCTCTTTGCGTTATAATTGTTACGGGTCTTATTCCAACCCGCTGTAGCAATCATTTTAGCTTGTTCAGGATGATCAGCATAATATTTAATTTTAGCCGCGAGATCATTTTGATCTTCAAAGTAAACAATCTCATTTTCAGTATAGAGTTTTTCAAACCCAGGTATCCGCGGACTAAAGGTAAGCAAGCCATTTCCTGTAAGCTGGACAATCCGGTCAGAGCTATATAAAGTCACATCATTTCTGCGTGAATAGTTCAACCCCATTCGCGATTCAGATAAGACTTTATAATACCCTTTGCCATAAACACCTGGTTGTTCAAAACAACCATAATATTGATAGTGCACCTGATTTTTCTTTAGCGTATCGGCTAAATCTGTTAAAAACTTCTCGCGCACAGGTTCTTTATACACCACGCCACAGAAAATGAATTCCTTATCCGCTGTGTTAGATTCAAATTGTTTTAACACCTCGACATTACGATGTCCAATATTTGGCATATAGGCCACTTTTAGATGGGGCAGCTTTAATTTTTGCAGGTATTCACCACCCGTTGTACAGAAAATAGCATCTAAATATGGAGAAAAATTACGTATAAAGCCTAACTTCTGCTCCAGATAAAGTGGATCCACATACCAAAATGCAATCTTTGTTCTGGGGAATTGTTGTTTGATTTCTTTAAGAACATGAGGACTCATCAAGTCGCTATGCCCGACTAAGACCATATCGGGCTCGATGTTATTCACAATCTTAAGTATTTCTTTATTTGCCCAATTTGCACCTAATTTTTTAGTTTTTAAAATGGTACCCATACGAGCCATATCACGAAAGCTAAAGTCATAAACAAAGTGTCCATTTTCAATCAGTCCTGCGGAAATTTTCCGGTCAGTACAATAAAAATGTGCACCCTGTTTATTAAATCCAAAATTCGCGATATGTAAAATTTTCATATAAAAACAACTCTATGTTTTCAATAATAATTGAGCAACTCGTGTTGCTTCATTTAAAGATAGATTCAGTAAACCTAAGACTTGTTGTTCGGTACACTGTTCAATCAACTGATCTAGCAAATGCGTAATTCTATCATCTTTCACCCGATCAATCTCAATCACGCCCACCTTACATCCTGCGGTTAAAGCTTCATAAATCATCGAGACACTATCTTCTGTCACCCAAACCACTTCGGCTTTCTGCATTTCTTCAAAAATCCAGCCTTGTGGTGTTTCTTCAACTGGAAAAATTTGAAGTGCTGATGAAAATGGTGCTTCTTTTAAGGTAGGCAAAAATTCAGATGGGGTTCGACGTGAAGTTGTTAAGACAATATCTGCATCATGGTTATTTTCGACAATCTGCTGAATTGCAGATAAAACTTTCTGCTCATTCCATTGATGGCGTTTAGATGAACCACCTAGTGCAATCAAAATACGTTTTTTCTGATGTCGTCTTTCATTTATAATGGGATTCAAAGCACCTTGGGTCAAAATTACATTGCATTTTTCAGGTACACCATCATGTGCAGGAATAATGACATGATTAAACCAAGCAAAAGGCAAATTGGGCTTCATCAAAATTACAGTTTTCGCTTCTGGAAAAACTTTGCCTAAAAGCAAAACACGAAGCTGAGTATGACTCCCTACACCAAATATGTAATCAGGTGTATTCTTTATAGCTATATGCTGATTTTTTCCAAACGAGAAAAAAAGTCTGACTACTGGAAGCTTTTCAAGAGAAACTTCTTCAAAGGTCACATTAGTTTCGGATTGCCTTTGCATGGCTTTATACAAACCCAAAGCCTGCGATCGGTGCCCTGCTTTTCCATCACTAATATAAACGATATGCATTGAAGCTTCTCCAATAGAATATTTTATTGGAAGTATACTGATTCCATTTGAATAGCTTCATCATATGAGCTTGTGATGTGGCCTATATCTAGCGCCTGATACCCCATATCCGAAAACCGTTTTGCCAAGACTGTACCTGTAGGTCCAAGTGCAATTAAAATCAAAGTGTTTTTGTCTGTTACCTTCTGAACATTATTGACCACTCTACTAACATCTGAATATGCATTTTTTGCAACAGAGTAAATCACTTGTCTTTCTGAGGCATTATCAAATAGGTGATGTTCTAAATTCAATCGTGATCCTTCGCCTGTAATTAAAATAATTTTTTTATGATTCCAAATTGACTTCCACATTTCAATGGCTTTGTCAGGATACATAATAAAAAAATCTGGGCGCGTCACCATTGAATGACCATAATGACGGTTAAAATTAAGTTTATTTTTTAAATCATTCCACCGCACATACCAAAACTTTAGCCACCAATTTTTTTCATAGTCATTACATGCCTTTAATATTGTTGGTAAACAAACCAATAAACTCTCATCATCGTTTCTTAAAATATTTACTAGTTCAGCAGCTAATTCTGGATCCGCTTTTTGAAAATCAATATCGTCACCATCGATTAGAGTAATTTCACCATCACCAAAACGTGCTAAAGATTTGCCTTTTTCAACCTGCTCTAGCGTTTCTATCATGCTATATAACAATTGATCTTCAAAATCTTGTAAATCTTTTTTATTTTCAGATAGCCAACGTTTTTTGTTGAATTTGAACATCCTTTTTTTCATACGTAGATTAAACCTACGCATAGCTGACTTAAACACTATTAAATACCTATAAAAAGTTTCATTTTATACAAAAAAGGCGAAACACATGTTTCGCCTTTCATCTTAACCGATTTGACTTATTTTACGTAAGTTAACCAGTGTGCATATTTAGGGTCTTTACCCTGAACTGCATCAAAATAAGCTTTCTGGATTTGAGTGGTGATTGGACCACGTACACCTTCGCCAATTTGACGGTCATCGTATTCACAGATTGGCGTCACTTCTGCAGCAGTACCTGTAAAGAATGCTTCATCCGCAATGTAGAATTCATCACGAGTAATACGGCGTTCAACCACTTCATAACCAAGGTTTTTAGCAATGGTAATAATTGATTGACGAGTAATACCGTCCAGTGCACCACCCGCAATATCAGGAGTATGAATCACACCATCACGTACCAAGAATACGTTTTCACCAGAACCTTGGCACACATAACCTTGTGGATCTAGCAGCATTGCTTCGTCATAACCCGCCTGTGCTACTTCTTGGTGTGCCAAAATAGATAGTGTGTAGTTACCAGAAGCTTTGGCTTTACACATAGTCACGTTTGGATGGTGATGCGTAAATGATGAAGTTTTTACGCGAATACCTTTCGCCATCGCATCTTCACCCAGGTAAGCACCCCAGCTCCATGCAGCAACCACTGCATGAATGGTATTATCAGTTGCAGCAATACCCAATTTTTCAGAACCAATAAAAATAATTGGACGGATATAGCAAGATGCTAACTTGTTTTCACGAACGACATCAATTTGAGCTTGTTCTAATGCTGCATGATCAAATGGAACTTTCATTTGATAAATCTTTGCAGAATTAAGTAAACGTTTGGTGTGTTCTTTCAGACGAAAAATAGCCGTGCCATTCGGGGTTTCATAAGCACGGACACCCTCGAACACGCCCATGCTGTAGTGCAAGGTATGTGTTAATACGTGAGTTTTCGCCTCACGCCAGTCTACGAGTTGTCCGTCTTGCCAAATGAAACCATCACGATCAGCCAAATTCATGCCACAAACTCCAATTTTTCACAATTATTCACTATCCAGTGCAAATACTGCACTTGGATCAATCAGTCTTTGCCATAACTTGCAAACGGTCTTTCGGGTATCGTGCCAGTCGCTTGCAGACACTTGCATGGATTGATTTGCAAGGGCTAAACGATGGCTCTCAGCGCGTTCACGGAGATAAGCTTGAATCAGAGCAGTCGCATCGTCGCTGGATAAGCAACCTGATTTTGCGGCATCCTCAAGGATTCTTACGTTGTCAGAGTAATGAGCGAGATCTTTATTCGCCCCACTCCAAGCCAATACTGCATACTGTGCCATAAATTCGATATCTACGATACCACCTGCGTCCTGTTTTAAATGAAAAATCCCATCTTTTTTCTGCTCTTTTGAAGAACCCAGATGGTCTTTCATTTTCTGGCGCATTTTCAGTACTTCTTCACGTACATGATTGATATCCCGTTTCTGGGTCAATACATCACAGCGCAAAGTTTCGAATTTCTGGCGTAGCTGCAGATCTCCTGCAATCGAGCGAGCACGTACCAAGGCCTGATGTTCCCATAGCCAAGCGCTCTTAAACTGATAATGTTCAAATGCTTTTAGACTAGTGACCAGCAGACCTGCTTCTCCAGATGGACGCAGACGCGTATCAATCTCATAAACACGTCCATCCAGGGTTTGCGTCGTCATCAATGACATGAATTTTTGTGCCACACGCATGGCAAATTCAAAACCACTGATCGGCTTCTGGCCATCCGTATCCGCCTGTTCATCCATATAATGAATAAACACTAAGTCTAGGTCCGAACCATACCCGAGTTCGATTCCTCCTACTTTACCATATCCGATCACCACAAAGGCAGTGTGATCGATCGAACAACGCAGCCCTTCAGCATCCAGCGGGAAACCATGCCTTTTCGCCACAATCTGATAAGCCAGATGCAGTGCGGCATTCACAGAAACTTCAGCAATCTCAGTAAGGGCATCGGAGACTTTCATTAATGGGCTTTCCGCCAGCACATCACTGGCAGCAACTGCCAAGACATTGGATTTTTTAAACAGGCGCAGAATCCGCATCTGGTCTTCGACCTGATCAATCTCGATACGCAGCAACTGCTGACGTAATGAATCTTCCAGATCCTTACGCTTTGGCAGCTCAAAATCCATCGACAGGAATTCATCCAGCAGGACTGGATAATGGGTCAACTCTTCACAAATCCATGGACTCACTGTCGCCATTTTGACCAGACGTTGCAATGCGCCTTTGCTTTCAATCAGCATCACCAGATAGACCGTACGACGCAGTACCGACTCTACTAATGGCATCAAACGAATCAGGGCAGTCTGTGGCTGATCAGATTGTAAAATCGCTTCAATTAGATAAGGCCAGAAAGTCTTCAGGCGCTGCATGGCTTTGACCGGCAGTTTTTTCAGGGTATTACTGTTCCAGAATTCATGCACCAGATTGCGCGAATCTTCATCCAATACCTGATTCAGTTGCTGTTCCAGCTGGGAAAAATTGGAGACCTGGGTTTCCGGGCCACTTTCCTTGATCAAATGTTCAAACTGATAAATGACCTTGGCACGCTTCTGGTTCAATACCTGCATGAAGTCATCCCAACTAGAAAAACCGAGCGTATCGACAATGCGCTGACGTGGCTCATCTTCTGTTGGCAAAGACTGGGTCTGCTGGTCATTCAGCGCCTGAATGGCATGCTCAACCCGGCGCAGGAATAGGTAAGCATCTTCCAGGTCGTCTACCGCCTGTGCATCCAGCAGCTCCGCATTGACCAGATGTCGTAAGCTGACTAAACACTGCCTATCCTGCAATTCCAGCTTGGAACCACCATAAATCAGCTGAAAGACCTGAACGATAAACTCAACTTCACGGATCCCGCCAGCGCCGAGCTTGATATCATCTTCAATATTGCGGCGCTGTACTTCACGCTGGATCATGGCTTTCATTTCACGCATGGCAGCGAAAGCGCTGTAATCCACATAGCGACGGAACACGAAAGGACGGGTCATTTCCAATAGGTCATGCCCTTCTCGACTTGGATTGACGATCCGCGCCTTGATCCAGGCATAGCGTTCCCATTCACGGCCGTGCTGGCTCAGGTATTTTTCTAGCGCCATATGGCTGATCACCAGTGGAGAGCCATCGCCCCACGGACGTAAACGCATATCCACACGGAACACAAAACCATCTGCCGTAATATGATCCAGCAGATAAATCAGTTTCTGCCCCCAAAGAATACAGAACTCTTGCACATCAATACATTTACGACCATCGGTTTCCCCCTGCTCATCAAAAGCAAAGATCAAGTCGATATCGCTGGATAAATTCAGTTCCTGCGCACCCAGCTTGCCCATGGCAATGACAATGAGGTCTTGCACCTTGCCGTTATAGCCAATCGGTTGGCCATATTTTTCTACCAGAGGAATCCGGGCAAAATCTTTCGCTGCACAAATAGCTGCATCGGCAAAATCAGACAGCTCCTTTGTCAGAGTCATCACTTCAATCATCTGGTTGGCATCCTGCCAGATCCAGCGGAACATCAGACGGTCACGCAGAATGCGTAGCGCACTCATCCATTCGGCTTCATCACTCAGACCTGCCAAAGTTTCCGTGACATATTGATTAATTTGTTCAGTACTGAGTCCACCCTGAAAATGATCAACCGCATAATCCTGTTCCAGCAAAGCCACATATTTGGACAATACCTGTTCAGCATATTGGCTTGCCCTTAAGGTTTTCTGCAATTGTGCTTGATTCATTTTCAGTCCAGTCCCCTGTCATATTTTTTCTAGTTATAACAGGAGACTGACTGGACTGGGAATGCTTGGAGAGAAATTAATTCTGTACTTTTTGAACGGCAGCAGGTTCAGGTACGGCCAAAGCCTGATGTTCATTAGTCGCTTTCGGGAGTAATACTGTGAATGTGGTACCCTGACCTTCCTTAGAATCAACATAAATCTGACCATGGTTCAGATCCACAAAGCGCTTACACAGGACCAGACCAAGACCTGCACCTTTTTCTTCCGCGGTACCTTTAACGCTCACCACCAGATCTGGCTTGAACAGATTCTTCATCTGTTCCTCAGTCATGCCTAGGCCGGTATCCTGCACCTGGATTCTCACCAGTTCATCTTCAGCTTCGGCGTACAAAATGACTTGCCCTTCCTGATTGGTCGGGGTGAATTTCAGCGCGTTGGAGACCAAGTTTTGCAACACCGAGGTAATCATATTGATATCGGCATTGACTTTAACTCCTTCAGGAATCCGATCGATCAAGGCAATTTTCTTGTTCAAGGCCAGACTTTTTAGTACGTCACAGACAATTTTACTGGACTGCTTTAACTCAAAATTAATTGGATGATAGACAAAGCGTCCACCTTCAGCCATCGCCCATGTCAGCAGACTTTCCAGTAGATTATAGGTCGATTTTGCATTGTCATATAAGTATTCCGTAATACTCTGAATACTGGATTCATCCAATGTATCCCGCTCTTCTGCCAACACTTCAGAAAACCCAAGCAGGCCATGGAATGGTGCACGTAAATCATGTGCGATGATCTGGAAGAACTTGGTCTTGCTGAAATTCATCGCACATTGCTGTTCGTATAATTCTTTTAGTTCATTATAGTCTTCATGCAGGCGAATCAAGCCAACCAGTCCATCAGCAAACTCTTGCACCAGATTGATGTCTTCTGCTTCAAAAGCATCCTGTTGGTCATCAAAAAAAACTACATGGCCAATTGAATGGGTTTCATTGACTTTGAGATTAAAAGAAATGAAACGCTGATGTTCGACCCCATGAGTCCGCAAATATTCTGACATCTCGGCATAGACGGGATGTGTGCGATCCAGATAGATGTCATTTTGCAGATAGTTCAGCAGATTCAAATCTGGCGGTGTTTCAAAACCCCAAAAGCCAGTGTTAGTGGTATACCAGATATAAGGCTCTTTATGAAAACCCAGCAGGCATTTATCTACCTTGAGCAACCGACGTGCGACCTTAGAAAAAGTATGAATCAGGTTATTACTAGTATGGACACCCAAAATCAGAGACAGGCGGCACGAGCTGAGCTGTTCAGTATTTTGACCTATCTCCAAAAGGTTAAGCTTCATCTCTGCCTCACATGGTTTTTTTTATTCGACCAAATTTATACAATCAATAACAAAGTATTTATATTGTCTCAACGACATAATCTGACATCAAGACCAAGTTATTAGCTTACATTTAACTACGTATCAGCGTGTTTTTTCTTTAAAAATTGTAAAACAAGTTTGAAATTACCTGTTATTTGTAAACTAACGAGCATGTCCACATCATGATTATTTTTTGTACCACAGCAGCATGATAAGCACTAGCTCAGCATGTATCATTTATTCTATAGTTCTAACTAAAACCGCTAAAATGGCGGATTTAAAACACTATTTATAAAATCAGCCTTATAATTCACTTTTCAACGCTATTTTGATTTTCTCCAATTTTTTCTTTTAAATGATTGTTCACTTTAAATAAATTCTGAAATTAATGTATTTTGTTCTGTGTGTATTTCTTGTAAAGAACAGAGCAACTGAGTGGCAAAATCTACCAATTTCTTGGAGACTGGTCGGAATTTAAGTTTCTTTATTTGTAAACAGCCGCTACAGGTCTCTTCAACCGCTTTACTTTGTTTCGGGATATGCTTTTTAGATTGCATTAAAATTCTTTTTTCGGATCAATCTATATCTCATACCCATAAAAAAAGCGACCTCGAAAAGCCGCTTTAATATTCATCCATTTTGCATCAGTTATCTGAAATCAGCGCCACCTGCTGTACATAGTTAAACAGCTTCTGACGTGATGCTGCCAGCTCTTCTTCTGGTAACTGATTCTTGATATCGCGATGTACACGTAACACATGCTGACGCAAAGTATGACGCTCCGTCGCATTATAAATTTTGGTAAATTCATTAATCGCAGGATCACCATCTTTGATCAGACGATCTGTCCAACGTTGTAATTGTGCGGTCTTTTTCAACCCCTGTTTCGGGGTCAGATAAGACAGGATCACATTTTCATCTTCATTACGCAGAAGTTTACCAATACGCTGAAACTGGCGACGGCGTGCTTCATTGGAAGTAATGGTCTGCACATCAAGTAACGCATCAATCAGACGCTCCTCGACAGGCAAATTTTGAATTTGTTTGACGCTCAGCTCTGCAAGCTGTGCGCCTAAAGCTGCCATTCGCTGGACAGCTTTTTTCTGTTCGGTTTTACTTGCACGTCCTTCTAAAGATTCAAAGTCTTCTTCAGTAAAACTGTGCGGTCGACGTGCCACGATTAATCTGCCTCGTAAAATTTTGCTGCAAACAGTGCCTGGATTTCAGACAAGGCTTTTTCCTCATCTGCTCCATCCAGCACCAGGCGTAAAGTTGTCCCCTTCCCAGCACCCAGCATGAGCAAGGACATGATATTTTTTGCATCAACAAGCTTGTCACCCTTTCCAATCTGGATATTGGAACGAAATTTGGTAGTAACTTCAATCAGCTTGCCTGATGCACGCGCATGTAAACCCAGTTTGTTAATTACGTCAACAGTCGTATCAATCATGACCAGTGCTTCATTTCTCGGTGGAGGACTTGAACAGACCATTTTGCCTCAAGCGCTTTTTTTAGTCTATCCACAATATAAACAGAACGATGCTGACCGCCGGTACAACCAATCGACACAGTAATATAGTGACGATGCCCTTCTGCAAATGCCGGTAACCATTTGTCCAAAAAGTGGTAAATATCCAGGAACATTTCCTCAACCTGTTCACTCTGTTCCAGGAATATCTGGACGGGTTGATCCAGTCCAGAATATTTACGCAGCTCCAGATCCCAGTGCGGGTTTGGCAGATGGCGTATGTCAAACACATAATCCGCATCTAAGGGAATGCCATGCTTATAGCCAAAGGATTGTAGAATTACGATTAGGTTATCGGTCTGGCCCAGCTTGTGCAGCAAGGTATGCTTCAGGTCGTGCACACTCTTGTCTGTGGTATCAATATGCACAGTCGAACGCATCTGGATCGGTAGCAGCAACAGTTTTTCTTCTTCAATACACTGCGCCAGACTGTTAAAGCGCCCTGATAATGGATGCGGACGGCGCGAGGCACTGAAACGTGCAATCAGTTCCTGATCTTGTGTGGTCAGGTAAATCACATCCACCGTGCCATGTTTCTGTAGCTGTTCAAAGACATGATCAAACTCTTGCAGATCGGCACGGGTACTACGGACATCCACACCCAAGGCTAACTGTTCCAAGCTATTTTCCTGATCCAGCTTGGCAACAATTTCAGGCAGCAATGCTAGCGGCAAATTATCGATACAGTAATAGCCCAGATCTTCTAGCACCTGCAAAGCAGAGGATTTACCTGAACCGGATTGTCCTGTGACGATCAGTATGCGCTTCATGCACTGCGATCCTTTCTATGATTATGCAGAGTATTTTACCTGCAGATTGTCAATCAAACGAGTCTTGCCCAGTTTAGCGGCGATGAATAGCACCACATCCTGATTAAACTCATCAATTTTTTGCAGTTCTGGAGTACGTGCTTCCACGTAATCCACTACGAAACCGGCGTCGGTAAGCGTCTGACGAATACCTGCCAGTGCAGCATCCAGAGTCGCACCTTCATGCAACTGCTGTTCAGCAGCTTTCAGGCTACGGTAAATGGTCGGTGCAGTCTGACGTTCTGCTTCAGACAGGTAACCATTACGTGAACTTAAAGCCAGACCATCTTCCGCACGAGCAATTGGCACACCAATCACTTCCAGCGGAATATTCAGGTCCTGTACAAACTGACGGATTACCGCCAGCTGCTGGTAATCTTTTTCACCAAAGAAAGCATAGTTTGGCTGAACGATGTTAAACAATTTAGTCACAACGACCGCTACACCATCAAAATGGCCCGGACGTTGTAAACCACACAGGTCATTGGTGATATCCGACACGCTGATATTGGTCAGACGTGGCTTATTGCCATACATCTGTTCCACGGTTGGTGCAAAGACAATGTCACAACCCACTTCAGCCAGCAATTGCTGATCCTGGTCTAGCGTACGCGGATAGTTATCGAAGTCTTCATTTGGTCCAAACTGGATTGGATTGACGAAAATACTGACCACGACCACATCACACAGCTTACGCGCTTCACGCACCAGGTTGAGGTGACCTTGATGCAAATTACCCATGGTCGGTACAAAGCCGATGATCTTACGTGCTGAACGCGCCGGATTTAACGATGCTGCTAAACCTTGGATTGTTGTTTCTGTTTTCATCTTATAACTCAACCTGGAAGGTATGTTCAGGTGCAGGAAATGAGCCATCTAATACAGCTGCATGATAAGCCTTGAATGCATCCAGGATTGCATTGGCACCTGATTGTTCTTGCATAAAGTTACGTACAAATTTGGCAGTATGGCCGAAGTTCAGACCCAGCATGTCCTGTACCACCAGTACCTGACCATCAGTATCCGCACCGGCACCAATGCCAATCACAGGAATGTCTGGAAACAGTTCAGCCACTTCTTTACCCAGCTGTGCAGGCACACATTCCAGCAACAGTAAAGCTGCGCCAGCTTCCACCACTGCCTTACAGTCAGCAATTAGCTGATCTGCAGCCGCACGACTACGTGCCTGCAGTTTATAACCACCGAACACGTTCACAGATTGTGGAGTTAAACCTAAATGTACACAGACTGGAATACCGTTACGGGTCATGACCTGCACCGTTTCAGCCAGCCAGGCACCGCCTTCCAGCTTGACCATCTGCGCACCGGCCTGCATCACCATACGTGCACTTTGCAATGCATCATTCAAGGTGGCATAGCTCATGAATGGCAGATCCGTCAGGATAAAGGCATGCTGGTTCGCACGACACACTGCAGCGGTATGATAGGCCATATCAGCTACTGTCACCGGCAAGGTAGAATCATGCCCTTGAATCGTCATCCCCAAGGAATCTCCGATCAGAATGCTATCTACTTCGGCGATTTCCATGGCTTTGGCCATACTGGCATCGTAGCAGGTCAGGCAGGAGAATTTGCGGCCGTCCGCCTTGAATCGTCTTAAGTCACTCAGACTGATCATGAAGGTGTTCCTCTCTAAATTGAAGTTCTTGCGAACATGCCAATAACTAAAAAATTAAAGATTCGCCCAGTTGGTACGATCCAGTACCGTGAGGGTCGATTGTTTTACGATGTCCAGATGTTTTAATGCTTGTCCATTGAGCTGAAAATCAGCATTCAGATCCAGTAGTGGCAATAATACAAAATCGCGTTCCAACACACCGACATGTGGCACAGTTAAACGCTCATTTTGGATACGTTCATCCCCATAGATGAGCAGATCCAGATCTAAGGTGCGTTCCCCCCAATGACGTAGACGCACCCGGCCAGCTTCCTGCTCAAAAGCCTGTAAACGATCGAGCAGCTCCAAAGGCGTCAGATCCGTAATCAACTCTGCCACCGCATTATGATAGTTCGGCTGGTCTTGTGGCCCCATCGGTGGGCTCTGGTACAAATGAGAAACTCTTACCCACCCTAAAGTGGCTAGCTTATGTACTGCATCTGCCAGAATCTGACGAGAATCCCCGAGATTACTGCCTAAACCGATATAAGTTGTAATCATTGTGTCGGCCCAAAAACAACCTGACTTAAATCACGCTGTATACGTTTGCGTTTCAGAATGGGATGATCTGGACCGATCTCACCACTACTGCTGGCTGCAGCATGAGAAACCGGTTTAGCCGCGGCTTCCATTTTGGCCTTACGGGCACGACGGCTACGTGGTTCGGGTTCATTCACCAACGGTTCAATTTCAGCTGTTTCCTGAGCAGCCAGACGTTGTTCCAAATGCTCTTCCTGAGTAGCCTTCCGACGGCTCTTGGCACGCTGACGGTTATATTGTGCAATGGCACGTTCTTTCTCATCTGCCGTCATCTGCTGATAAGCATCCCACCAGCTGCCCATGCTTTGCGCAGTTTCATCGCCAGACTTTTCACGCAGCAACAGGAAGTCAAACCCAGCACGGAAACGTGCATGACCCGATAGAGCTTCAATCTGCTGCGGTTTTGGATTCAGCAGACGGGTTTGCATTTCCCAAACTTCACGAATAAAAGTTTCAGCAAAGCGCGGAATAATGGTACGTGTTGCCTGACGCTTTAACACATCCAGACCAGCTTGAGCACGTGCTTCGGCAGGCACTACCCCTTTGCCTAGGTAAAAATCGCAACGTTCCAGGAATGGCTTCCACAGCAACACCGCATAGAAGAATGCTGGATTGATGGTTTTACCAATTGAAATGCGCTGATCGGTATTCTTGGCAGCCAATTCAATGAATGGTGATATTTCCGGTTTAATATCCGCAAACAGCTGACGCCAAATACCAAAATCGATCAGCATTGGCAGTACGCGTTGCAGATGGCCCATGGTGAACAGCTTTTGAGACTCATCATACAAACGGTGCGGAGACACATCGCGCAGCAACTGGGTCATTTCCGGAGTAAACATGTCCAGAATCGCTGGGTCAATACTGAAGTTCAGCTTGGCTGCAAAACGTAAGGTACGCAGCATCCGCACGGGGTCTTCCTCAAAACGCAGTGCCGGATCACCTAACAGACGCAAAGTCTTATGCTTGATGTCGTCAATCGCATTACAGAAATCCAGCACGATGCCTTTGCGTGGCTGGTAATACAGCGCATTAATGGAAAAATCGCGGCGCGCAAAATCCTGCTCAATGGTACCCCAGTTATTGTCACGCAGGATCATACCCTGCGCTGAAGTCACGGCTTTTTTCGGTGGTGCACGGAAAGTCGCCACTTCGACCAGTTCTCGACCAGAATAGACATGAGCAAGCTCAAAACGACGTCCGATAATCCGGCAACGTCGTCCGAATACTTCTTTGACCTGAGCGGGAGTCGCATTAGTGACAGCATCGAAATCCTTGGGATTGAGTCCCAACATCAGATCCCGGACACCACCACCAACAATATAAGCTTCATAGCCAGCCTTGGTTAAGGCATCAATCACATCGAGGATATAAGAAGGTAATTGAGCGGTTGATAAACCACATTTTGACGCGCGCAAAGTTTGCAAAAGACGCTGTCTCCTACGTCTGAACGTAAAATTCTAAGATGACGCTAATCATATCGCTTACACGGCTAAAGGGCAATTTGATTATGTCAATCCTCAGATTATGCTTGATTGAGCTTTCACCTTAGATTCAGACTGTTTACAGCGCCAGCCGGGCCTGATTTTTGGCAAATAATGCCGGGCCAATCCCTTTCACCAACTGTATATCTTCAATACGTTTAAACTTGCCATGGGTATTGCGATATTCAATGATCGCTTCAGCTTTCTTCTGACCAATACCATGTAACTGTTGCAACTGTTCAGCCGTTGCAGAATTCAGCCTGATTTTGTCTGCATTCGAAACAGTCGACAGTGTCGGCTTGCTTAAATAATGATTGGACGGATTCATCTGCTGAGTAGACTGCTGCTGTTTTAAGCGGGCATCATGCTGTTCTTGTCTGACCTTCCAGTCAGCATAGTTTTCAGCTTGGGCAGTAGAAAAAGACAAACTACCGCCCAGTACAGATAAAATGGAGATCAGAACACTAATCAGCCTTCGGAATTTTGCCGGATAAATAATTCTTGTCATGCTTCACCTGTTGTTTTAATTCTTGTTTCGCCTGCTCCCACAGCTGATCCAGTTCAGTCAGTGACAGGTCTTCTATATTCAGGTTTTGGACTGCTGCCTGATGTTCCATCAGGGCAAATCGAGTGCGAAATTTATGAATGGTGCCAAGCAGCGCCATCTCACTCGAAATCCCAAGTTTACGACCAACATTGATCAGTGAAAATAAGCAGTCGCCAAATTCCTCCTGAATTTCGTCGGAATTTTGCCCCATCAAGGCTTGTTTAAATTCTTCCAGCTCTTCTGCAAGCTTGTCCATGGCACCTGCAACATCGGGAAAATCAAAGCCAATTTTTGCCACATTTTTCTGAATTTCATCTGCCTGTACCAGTGCCGGGGCATACTTGACTTCATCCAGTCGCGAACGTGCCTTGCCCTGTTTTTCCTTGGCTTTGATTTCTTTCCATAACACGGAGACATCTTCTGGACTGAGTTTGGAAAGCTGCTCCGCCTGAAATACATGCGGATGGCGGCGGATCAATTTATCCGTAATTGCCTGCACTACGTCCTGAAAATCAAAAGCGCCTTGCTCGCTGTACATCTGCGACTGGAATACCACCTGCAACAACAGATCACCAAGTTCATCACGCACTTCATTTGCCTTGCCAGAACGTACGGCTGCTTCAACCTCATAAGCTTCTTCAATCGCATAACGGGTCAAGGATTCCGGAGTCTGCTGCCGATCCCAAGGACATTTTGCACGTAGTTCACGCATGATGCTTAGTAATTGTTCCACCTGACAACCTCTTTCTTTGACCGGACCAGAAATCTCTTGGTCCTCAATGTTTGGTATGCTTGAAAGCAGTGAATAAAAATAACCAACATGGAGACCAATAAAATGCACAGTATCCTTATTAGTGGTGCAGCACAAGGAATTGGCGCCGCGGTTGCACGTTTATTTTGCCATCAGGGCTACAAAGTCGGCATCTATGACCTAAATACCACACTGGCTGAACAACTCGCTGCAAAGCTTGGTTCGCATGCTCGTGCAGGTTATCTGGATGTAACTCAGTATGATTCATGGCAAACGGCGTTAAATGAGTTTGAAGATTGGGCCGGGGAGATTAACATTCTGGTGAATAATGCCGGCGTGCTGTATTCCGGAAATTTTGAACAGATCCCCATAGAAGCCCACCACCGCACCATCGATATCAATATCAAGGGCATGATGAACGGCTGTCATGCTGCTTTTTCTTTTTTAAAACGTGCATCCTTTGCTAGAGTGATTAACCTATCCTCCGCTTCTGCGATTTATGGACAGGCCGATTTAGCAGTGTACTCTACCAGTAAATTTGGCGTACGCGGTCTCACGGAGAGCCTGGATATTGAATGGCAAAAATATGGTATCCGGGTGATGGATGTGATGCCACTATTTGTGCATACCGCCATGGTGCATGACATGCAGGCAGAAAGTATCAAAAAAATGGGAGTGCATCTGAATGCGGAAGATGTCGCTTTAGATATCTTAAATCTGGTGCAGCGCAAGGATCATCTGCTAACCCCGACTCACCGTCCGGTTGGTTTTAGAAGCCAGTTTTTATTCCAGCTCTCCAAAATAAGTCCTCAGTTTATCAATCGGCTTACTAATCTTTGGATTGCCCGGAAATTCTAAAGTGTTTTAAAGATTATACTGGGCAGAATGCTGATAGATCTGAATCGGAGGGAAGCTAAATCCACGGCAGGATTGCTCAGCCTGCCAGGCCACACTCAACATACATGCATCAATCCGGTAATTTTGATAGGCATAGGTACCTAAACCCTGCAGAGCACACATCCCACCATCTTGATTTGGATGTACATGGGTATTCAGCTCATTTAGATTGATCCGAATCCCGAGACCATTGGCTTTGAGTACCGCTTCCTTGGTCGTCCATACCTTAAACCAGTATTCCGGATCATAATCCAGTGACTGCCAAATTTTGAATTCTTCGGGATGAAAGGCATGTTCAGCTAGTGCTTGAAAACGGACTTTACGGCTGAGTTCTTCAATATCTACCCCAAGATTCTGGATGCGCTGGCTCATCGCCATCGCATAAAAATTCCGACTATGACTGTGATTAAATGCATGTCTAGGATGAGCTTTCAGATACGGCTTCCCAAAATCAGTACGAACAATATCTGGGTCTTGAATTTCCAGATGAAAATAGCGTGACAGACAATAATTACGGAGCTGTGCCACTTCAATCTTACGTGCAACCACCTGTGCCCGACGGTCTAGGCCTGAATTCTGAATCAGCGGATAGATATCAATTTGAAGTGGTCTGGACACAGTCACTCTTGGAATAAAAATAGATTAAACCTGATTGTAAAAGACCTACCATGGTTTTGACCATGTTATATACATTAAAATCTGTCAATAATAAAAAAGCCTGCATCTGCAGGCTTTTTTGAATCAAACACAACTTAACCTCGTTTGAATTTCTTCTCGGCTTTTTTAAATTTTTGCACATAACGGCGACGACGCGCAGCAGTACGTTCATCCACTTTCGACTTACGACCTTCAAACGGGTTTTCCGAAGTTTTAAATTCAATTTTGACTGGCGTACCTTCCAGCTTGTAGACCTTACGAAATACGTTTTCCAGATAACGGCGGTAATCCGCAGGGGTTTTATCCACCTTGTTACCGTGGATCACAATCGTCGGTGGATTTTGCCCACCAATGTGGGCATAACGCATTTTGATCGAACGACCCTGTACTTTCGGTGGATGGTGCGCTTCTACAGCATCCTGCAATATCTGGGTAATTTTTGCAGGTGAAACTTTTAAATGCGAAGATTCATAAGCACGGTGAATTGAAGGATACAAGTCACCTACCCCTGTACCATGCAGTGCTGAAATCAGGTGAATCTTCGCCCATGGGATAAAGTCGAAGCGTCGTTCCACATCCAGCTTACACTGCTTGCGATCATATTCAGACATGTTGTCCCATTTGTTGATCGCAATCACGATGGCACGCCCCGCTTCAATCGCATAACCGATTAAATGCAAGTCTTGCTCGACGATGCCTTCACGTGCATCGACCACGATCACCACAACATGGGCATCTTTCATCGCCTGTAAAGTTTTTACGATTGAGAATTTCTCAATCATTTCATCCACTTTACCTTTACGACGCACACCTGCAGTATCAATCAGGGTGTATTTACGGCCATCACGCTCAAACGGAATATAAATCGAGTCACGCGTCGTACCGGGTTGGTCAAAGGCCACCACACGGTCTTCGCCAAGCAGACGGTTGACCAACGTCGATTTACCCACGTTTGGACGACCAATTACAGCCAGACGCAAACCAGTATCAGCATCGTGTTCTTCCGGATTTTCATCTTCAGGCACATCCTGCAGCACTTCTTCAAGCATCTGCTGCACACCACGACCATGACTTGCCGCCACCTGCATTGGCTCGCCCATACCCAGTTTATAGAACTCGACCAGTGCAGCTTCTGCATGTACCCCATCAACCTTGTTCGCAACAAGGAAAACTTTTTTACCTAAAGTACGCAATTCACGGGCAATCTGCTCATCAGAAGCCAATAGTCCGGCACGAGCATCGACCACAAAAATAATCATATCCGCTTCATGGATCGCCGTTTTGGATTGCTCCGCCATATAGGAATCGATACCACCTTCAGTTTCACCGATACCGCCAGTATCGACCACAATGAAGGATTTATTTTGATAGACGGCATCGCCATATTTACGGTCACGTGTCAGACCTGCAAAGTCTGCCACCAATGCGTCACGGCTCTTGGTAATCTGGTTGAACAGGGTTGATTTTCCGACGTTCGGACGACCAATGAGCGCAATTACGGGTTTCATAGATTAACCTTTATTCAATATCAGGCTGTCTAAAAATGGCCTGAACATCAGAAAGTTCTGGAAGAAAATGGAAATAGGATTAAAGCCTAAAATAAATAAAAACACGGGGCATTGAATATTCAATTACCCCGCGTCAAAAATACGGTTGGCTTATTTTAGCATAAGCCAAAGAAAAATTAACGATTCTGCCAGATGCTATACGCGCCCTTGCGAGTCGAAACATAGAGCTGGTTGTCGATCACACGCAGTGTGCGCACTTCACCAGACGTTTTCGAACGGCCGATAATTTGACCCGTTGCTGGATTAATCAGGTGCAATACACCATCCAGATCACCCACCACCAGATCACCACCCAGCATCACCGGATTGCTGAGCTTACGGTGCAGCAGCTGGTCATTTTCCCAAAGTTTCTGGCCTGAGGTAATTTCATATGCCGTGATTTTGCCATCCGTTTGGGCTACAAACACGCCATTACCGACCACTTCCGGGCGCTGGATACTGCTGGCATCTTCACTCCAGATGATCTGCTGTGAAGCCAGATCCAGTACAGTCACCTGACCTTGATAACTGGTCGTTACCACAAACTGGCCAGCCACTACTGGTTCACCGTCAATATCATTCAGACGTTGAATATCAGAGCGACCATCAGACACCGCAACACGGCGCTGCATTTTTGGCACCCCCGTTACAGCATCGATAGCATAAATATAGCCATTCGCAGATGCGATCAATACATGACGTGGATCCAGTGCAACCGGTGCCGCCTGACCACGGAGGCTGAATTGTACATTAGGCAGCTTATAAGTCCAGACTTCTTTACCACTGACCGCTTCATGCGCAAACACAGTTCCATCATTAGCAATGCTAATCACGCGATCGGCATGAATCAGTGATGGCGCAATCACCGCGCCAGATAATTGTGCTGCCCAGCGTTGCTCGCCAGTTTGCTGATCCAGTGCAAACAATTGCCCCTTGGTATTCCCGACGATCACCAGACCTTGAGCCGCTTCTACGCCCGCGCTCAAACCGGCTTTGGTCACTTTTTTCTGCCACAGGCGCTGCTTGCCTTGGTAAGCCGTCACTTCACCATTTGGATTGACCGCGAACACTACGCCATTGTCGGCATCTAGACGCAAACGTAGCGGATCGGCTTCATCAGTCGAAGAAACGCTGCTGGAAAATACAGGAACCAGAGTTTTTGCCTGTGCAAGTTTTGGTAGTGGATTCGGCTTGGCCTCTTCCACTTTAATACTTTTTCCCGCACACCCCGCAAGGGCAAGGGTTAAAACCGTTAAGGCACAGGTGAGTTTGTATTTTCTATTCATTCAGTTTCTTCCACTTGTGTATCTATAATCGGGCGTTCAATTTCAGGATCATCGACCAATACGCCTACACTTTCTAGTTTAATTTGTAAAATTTGACGTTCTTCTTTACGTTCTACCAAGGCATCCCATGCACTTTGATACACTTTTTTGGCATTTTCAATATCATTTTTGGCAACGTAGATATCTCCACGTGCTTCATCTGCGGTTGCCTTGAATGCAGGCTCAGTCACCGCATCCAGAGTTTTTAATGCTTCATCATATTTTTTCTGTGCCAGCTGTGCATAAGCCAGACGCAATTTGACGATCTGCACCAGACCCGCATCATCCACTTTCGAATTTTCGACTTTCTTCAGGGCACGTTCAGCCGCAGCGTAATCCTGCTTATCATAGGCCAGTTTCGCCATGACCAGCTGGGTCTGGATCGCCTGAGCTGAATCAGGTGCTTCTTTGACAATCTTATCAGCAGTTTCTGCCAGTTTAGCAAAAGCATCACCTTGTGTAGCACCAGCTTCATCCATCAACTGTTGCACCCGGGCAGTTTCCTTTTGCGACTCCGCCAGGTTTTTCTTCTGCCAATATTCCCATCCGAAAAAGGCAATCAGCGCAACTAGAATCCCAGTAATGATAGAAGAACCATACTTCTTGGTGAAGGATTTCAAACTTTCCAGTTGATCATCATCACTTATTGCACTCATGCGATTGCCCCTTTCTGAATGTTTTATCGATTATTTTGAAGAAATTTTAGTTGTGAAAAATGACACAAAGTCAGCAAATGCTACTTCCGATTGCTCTGCAGTCGCCAGCTCTTTCACCGTGAAGGTTTGTGCTTCCAGCTCACGCTCACCAATGATCGCTGCATACAGGGCACCAGACTGGTCGGCTTTTTTCATCTGGGATTTCATCGAACCTTGTGAACCGACTTTCAGACGAATCGTGCTACCTGCCGCTTCCAGCTGGTCACGGATCTGTTCAGCCAGTACCAGTGCTTTGCCTTGAGAAGCCGGATCAGCCACCAAGAACACTTCACAATCACGTACCGGGGTATTGTCTTCGACCTGTTCCAGCAGAAGCAATAAACGCTCCATACCCATCGCAAAACCTACTGCAGGTACAGACTGATCAGGCTTACCTTTCAGTTGACCGACCAGACCATCATAACGACCGCCGGCACATACAGTCCCTTGCGAACCTAAATGAGTCGTGGTCCATTCAAATACGGTTTTGTTGTAATAATCCAGACCACGCACCAGTTTTTGGTTGATCACGAAGCTAATACCTGCATCAGTCAGATATTGCTGTAACTGGTTGAAATGTGCCAGTGTTTCTTCACCCATAAAGTCGTGAAGTTTTGGTGCATTTTCCAAGATGCTTTGTGTTTTGGCATCTTTAGAATCCAGAATACGCAGTGGATTCGTAGTCAGACGACGTTGAGAGTCTTCATCCAGATCTGCTTTATGCGCTTGCAGGAAATCCACTAATGCCGCACGGTAATTCGCACGTTCGTCTGACTCACCCAAAGTATTCAGTTCCAGCTGTACCTTGTCAGCCACGCCCATACGTTTCCACAGACGTGCAGTCATCAGAATCAGTTCAGCATCCTGATCAGGAGTCGCCACACCAAAAGTTTCCACGCCAAACTGGTGGAACTGGCGGTAACGGCCTTTTTGTGGTTTTTCATAACGGAACATTGGTCCGATATACCACACTTTCGGTGTTGCCCCACGCAGCAGGTTATGCTCCAGCATGGCACGTACACAGCCCGCAGTCCCTTCAGGACGCAGGGTCAAAGACTCAGGTGGATTACCCTTGTCCAGGAAAGTGTACATTTCTTTTTCAACGATATCCGTTGCATCACCAATTGAACGTTTGAACAGATTGGTCTGTTCAACCATCGGCAAACGGATTTGTTGATAGCCATAGGCATCCATCAAACCGGATAGATGCTGTTCAAGACGTCTCCATGCTGGGGTTTGCGTTGGGAGAATGTCATTAAAACCTTTGATTGCGACGATTGAACTCATGATCTACTCAGAAAAACCTGTGCGAATAATTTCTTTTGATTTAGCTTCTTCAAGCTCAGAAACACGTTGACGAACCATAGCTTCGATTTCATCAACCAGTTGATTGGTATCGATTAAGTGGCTCTTTTCGCCATTACGATACACCAGTGAACGCGGAGTTGCACCTACCACGCCGATATCCGCCTCTTTGGCTTCGCCCGGACCATTCACTTTACAGCCAATCACGGACACATCCATCGGTACACGTACATCTTCCAGACGCTCTTCCAATGTCTGCATCACTTTGATCACGTTAAATTCCTGACGTGAACAGCTTGGGCAGGCAATGAAGTTAATGCCGTTAGAGCGCAGACCTAAAGATTTCAGAATATCAAACCCGATTTTGACTTCTTCCTCAGGCTCAGCAGCTAAGGAAATACGCATGGTATCGCCAATGCCTTCCATCAGCAGACCACCGAGGGCAATTGCTGATTTTACTGAACCGGTACGGTAAATCCCGGCTTCGGTAACACCAAGATGCAATGGATTATCAATCTGTTGAGACAGCAAACGATACGCATCCATAGTCAGGAACACATTCGATGCTTTTACCGATACTTTAAATTCCTGGAAGTCCAGACGGTCCAGAATATCGATATGGCGCATTGCAGATTCCAGCAGTGCCTGACCCGTTGGTTCGCCATATTTTTTCTGGATATCTTTTTCCAGTGAACCGGCATTTACACCGATACGCATGGAAATATCATTATGACGTGCCGCTGCGACCACTTCACGAATTTTAGCTTCAGAGCCAATATTCCCCGGGTTAATCCGCAGACAGTCTGCACCCAGATCAGCCACTGCCAAGGCAATTTTGTAATCAAAGTGAATATCTGCAACCAGTGGCACCTCAACCTGCTTGCGGATTTCACCGAAAGCCGCTGCTGCTTCCATACTTGGCACAGAAACCCGCATGATGTCCGCACCTGCCGCAACACAGCGCTGGATTTGTGCAACCGTGGCTGCCACATCACAAGTTTCGGTATTGGTCATACTCTGGATGCTGATAGGCGCATCACCACCGACATAAACTGAACCGACACGAATCTTGCGAGTTGGACGGCGTTGGATCGGATTCACTATCATGATTTGCTTCTACTCTCTTGCCCTTAACGTGATAAACGGAAATCTGCTTTACCGTTTACGGTGTATGGTGACAATGCAATATTTTCATTATTCAGAGTCAATGTCACAGCGGTTGCATCATCGAGACGGATCTGGAATGGAGATTCCCCACTCAAGTTAAGTGTCGATGCCTGACGGCCGGTTGCCAGCACCTTGCCAGTTGCATCCACAATATGCACTGAAGTTGGCGTACTGAATTCAAGTTTTAACTGGTCACCAGAGACTGCAGCGGTGGAATCCATATTAATCACTTCAACTTCAGATTCCTGCGCTGCCGGTTCTACTGATGCATCATCACTGCTGCTTGACCAGTTCTGGATCATCGCAACTAGCAAACCTAATACCACCAGTACAGCAAGCGTAATCAGGCCACGTTTCAGCCATTTACGGTTACGGTCGCGGTTAGAACCTGGTAGTTTACCCATGATCTTGATGGGAGAATTATTCAGGCCATTGATCGGCGGCACGCCAGTTTCACTGGCATAAATATCATCAAAACGCTGGATAATATTGGTCGCATCTACACCTAAATATTTAGCATAGAGACGGTAATACCCTTTGATAAAAGTGGCCTGAGGCAAAGACTTATAGTCATCCTGCTCCAGCGCAGTCAGGGTTTTCAGCGGAATATTCAGCTCTTGTTCGACATCTGCCAGTTCAAGCTTTTTATTGAGACGAACCTGGCGCAAGTACTCACCTGGACGTTGAACATTTCCTAACGCGTTTGGCGCTACGCTCGAATTATTCGATGGTGAATTAGGATTTACTTCCATACGGCCTCAGTACTGTACTGTAATTGCAAATAACGTTGGTATTCCTGGCTTTCAGGGAAAAGTGCACGCAGCTGATTCACCAGTACCTGCATTCCGAGTTGATCGCCACTGGCACGCGCTGTGCGAATGCCTATCCAGAGTGCGCGGGCACCCTGATTCTTCTGCCCTACCGCATGCACAAACTGTTCATACATTTTGCTTGCTGCAGGGAACTGCTGGTTCAGATAAAAAATCTCTGCCAACTCTAACATTGAAATATAAGAATCGCGATTGGCTTGTAGCGCCTGTTTGAATGATTTTTCAGCATTTACCAGATCCCCTTTTTTCAGGTAGATCCGCCCCAGATTTTCCAGGGCACGGTAACGCTGGTCATAACCCAGGGTTGCACCGGCAATTTCAAACTGTTCAATCGCGTCATTATAACGTTCAAGTTGATATAAATAGGTGCCGTAATTGTTACGCGCCTGTGCATTTTTCGGTTCAGCAGAAATCGCTTTTTTAAAATAACTTTCCGCTTTTTCCAGATTAGCCTTACTGCCTTCCTGTTGTAGCAGCACGCCCATCATCATATTGGCCTGGGCATCACGTGAATTGATTTTCAGTGCTTCGTCCAGTGCGCGCTTGGCTGAATCCAGATCACCTGTTTTCAGATATTCAACCGCCAATTGAGTCCGTACCTTAATTGCCTTTTCCGGGTCCTTTTTCCCCGCGTCTACTGTCTGACAGGCAGTCAATGCAAGTGAAAAACATACTGTTGAAATTAAAGCAATTTTAGATGTCATCTTTCTCAATTGGCGACCTCTTTTTTATCCTTGTGAGCGCATGATCTCATTGGATTGCGCAATTTTCTTTTTCCATTGTTCAGCACGGCGGGTACGGTCTGCAACCTGCCCGACTAACTGTCCGCACGCAGCGTCAATATCATCACCACGTGTCTGACGAATCGTACACACAAAACCGGCATCAGACAAAGTTTTTTGGAAAGAAATAATGCGGTTACGGCTAGAACGTCCGTATGGCGCATGTGGGAATGGGTTAAATGGAATCAGGTTGATCTTGCTTGGTAGGTCTTTCAGCAGCTTAATCATTTCCTGTGCATGCTCAGGCTTGTCATTCACGCCATCCAGCATCACGTATTCAATGGTCACGTGCTTACGCGCACTTTCATTGCCATCTTTTTTGATATAACGCTGACATGCGGCGATGAGCTGTTCTAGTGGATATTTCTTGTTAATTGGCACCAGTTCATTACGCAGTTCATTGTTGGTCGCATGCAGGGAAATTGCCAGCGCCACATCAATATCTTCTGCCAGCTGGTCAATCTTCGGCACTACACCTGAAGTCGACAAGGTCACACGACGTTTCGACATGCCATAAGCGAAGTCATCCAGCATGATGCGCATAGAGTTCAACACAGCGTCGTAATTGAGCAATGGTTCACCCATACCCATCATTACCACGTTCGTTACCGAACGCTCACGATCCGCGACAGGCACATCTTCCATATAGGAATAGTTTGCCATCCACAACTGACCAATAATTTCTGCTTGAGTCAAGTCACGCTGGAATCCCTGTTTACCGGTTGAACAGAATGAACAATCCAGAGCACAGCCCACTTGTGAGGAAATACACAAGGTCTTGCGTGAACCGGTTTTGTCTTCGGCTGGGATCAGCACGGTTTCAACCAGTGAGCCTTCCCCATCACCCACGCGAAACACCCATTTACGAGTACCGTCTTTGGAGAAATTTTTATGCACCACTTCTGGGGCTTTAATTTCACAAATCTTTTCCAGCTTTTCACGCAGCTTGCCTGAGATATTGGTCATCTCAGCAAAATCAGTCACGAAATACTGGTGAATCCATTTCATCACCTGTCCGGCACGGAATTTCTTCTCACCCATATCTTCGAAGAATTTTTCCATTTGTGGACGTGACATGCCAAGTAAGTTCACTTTCTCCACAGTTTTTTCCTGTGCAGGAGCGGATGGAGTGTGTTGCTGTGCATCAGAAACGGCTGATACAGCGACTGCTTCAGTACTCATGTGTGTTACCTAAACCATGTCTAAAGATGAAAGGAGAAGCTCAATATGTGAGCAAAGGATTATTCAGGGAATAAAAAAACCAGATAAGTATAATAACACTTATCTGGCTTGAATACTGCGAATTAACGAGTACGTGGAGCAATCTCAGTTTGCGCGAAGAAGTAGTTAATTTCGCGATCAGCAGATGCTACAGAGTCAGAACCGTGAGCAGCGTTTTCGTCGATGCTTACAGCGAAGTCTGCACGGATTGTACCAGGAGCAGCTTCTTTAGGGTTAGTAGCACCCAGGATTTCACGGTGAGCAAGAACTGCGTTTTCACCTTCAAGAACTGAAACAACCACTGGACCAGAAGTCATGAATGCAACTAGGTCACCAAAGAAACCGCGTTCTTTGTGTTCAGCGTAGAAGCCTTCAGCTTCAGCTTTAGTCAGGTGTTTCATTTTAGTTGCAACGATTTTAAGGCCCGCTTTTTCAAAACGAGCAAAGATTTCACCGATTACGTTTTTAGCAACTGCGTCTGGTTTTACGATAGATAATGTACGTTCAATAGCCATGATTGGCTCCTTTAGTCAATGGTTGACATGAAAATTTGGCGCATTATACCGAGATAATGCGCAATTTTCTGCTTTTCCTCTGTAAAAAAATCGCTTTTTTGACAGAAGCCTTAGCGCGCTTCGTCAATCCAAGCCATTTGAATTGCTTCCAGCAGACCTTCGGTTGATTTTTGTGGATCATCTTCAAAGTCTGGAAGTGCACATACCCAAGTATGTAAATCCGTAAAACGAATCCATTGCGGATCTACATCCGGATGCGCTTCATACAGTTCAATTGCGATATCAAGAGTATCAGTCCAACGTAAACCCATATTTGTTCCTAATAGCTGTTTGCTTTGATGCTGTACTTTATCAAATCTGGCAAATACTGCGAGCATTTACCACAGCAACCCGCATATTTTTACAAGCTGATATTAAATACCGGGGCTAAAGAAATGATACTGATGGCAACAGTAGCGCCAATCACTGCACCAATCGCAACATCACTAGGATAATGCAAACCTAAAATCATACGTGAAAGGGCCACCAGAATCGTAAAAGGTAACATCAGGATCAATAATAACGGCACGCTATACCCCAGCAAAGTTGTGGCCATCACAGCATGCAGAGTATGACCAGAGGGGAAACTATAGTGATCTAAAGGATGTTCGCCTAAACGAATTAGTTGATGATGTACTTGATAAGGCCGAGGACGAGAGGTCTTGGTCTTTAATATTCTATAAAGCACTGTTCCAAATGTGCTACCGATAATCAGATAAAGCAGTTGCATGCTGTAAATCAGACCTTGTAACAGCCAAGCTGCAATAATCATCACATACCAGAAAATACCATTACCGAGTCGGCTAATCATTTTAAAGAAGGCAGCTACACCTTTGGAATGTAACAAGTGATTCAACACCACACAGCCTTTTAAATCCAACTCGAGGAATTTTGTTTTTGCATTGTGGAGTTTCATCATTCGCTCCTTTGTTATTTTCAGTTTATTTGGCCTATTTATTGAAATACTGAATTTAGATCCTTTTATTACAGATTATTTAGAACAGTTATTTTAAAATTTAATATCTACCGAAATTTGGTCAGTATAGGTACCTGCTGGAAAACCATTTAAAGGATTATCAAGCAATTGCACCGCAATAATATATTTTTGGCGTTGTGCAGCACTTTGATTAATTGGCACGCCCCACAAATTATTATTTGCTCCCCTCAAATTTAACTTAGTACGGAGTTTATCTGGACCGTTAGCTACAAAACTCATACCATCCGCACTTAATAAATTTTGACTGTTAAATAAAATGGAATAACTCTTATCACAAGTAATATTAAAAGAGGTTGCAGCTTGACTGCGCTGATAACTTTGTAAGCGTAATTCGCTACTACTAAAACCATCAATTGAGCAATATTGAGCAGTCGCTACTGAACTTATGCCTAGCATAGATAAAAACAAAAACAACTTTTTCATTGTTCTACTCCTACTTACATACAGCTTCTAGAATTTGGCTGCTAGCATTCTGGAATTGCATATGATTAAGATTCAATTGTGCCTGGCAGTATTGTGCGCCTTGAGTCTTAACTTTCAGATTGTATATTCCTGGTTTAAATAGATAGAGATAGACAAGACCTTGACTATCTACGAAATAAGGCTCTTCTCCAAGACCATCTATAAGCACTTCAGAGCCTGCGACAAGATTGTTCTGTTGATTATCTTTAAGGCGAACAATAAATCGTTTAGTTTTATGGATAGGAAAGTCTAAACGATACCCTCGTTGATCCAATCCCACTAGTTCTTTGGAAGAATATTCAAAAGTTTCATCCATTGCTAACTGGTTATGGTCAAAAGAAATATCATAATGAATATAAGGAATCAGGTTATGAACAAACATATAACCTTTTTTATTTGTATTTCCTGCAAGAGTTGCTGAGCGATAAATATCAATATCAGCATGTTGATCTACATTAACCAAAGCAAAAGCATTATCTGCATACTTGGTTAAAGCGACTTTACTACCTAGCCATACAAGTGCACCATCAAATGCCGCTTGAGAATAACGGCGATCTTCAAATTCATCATGTGACAACTGCAAATTACCAATATCTGTTTTTAAAAGACCATAGGCATTGTAGTTAATCTCTTCTTCTCTATGATTCACACCAAGCACATAATCAAAACCATTTTGCGTCATAGTACGATGTGCATAACTTAAACTGGTTTCTTTATCTCCCGTATCATGATCTAGAGAAATTCGTCCTCTTTCTCCCCAATTGTAATAAAAAGCAATATTAAAGCCTTGATCTCCATCTTCTTCACTAAAATCTTTATAATAGCCAAAATCTGTAAATAAATTTTTTGTTAAAACTTTACTTGCACGAACATCTAAAAATTTACGATCTTCTCGAGGAGTGCCGTTGTCATCATTATAATAAGATTGGTAAACATAGTTAAAACCTAATCCATCAACAATTTTTAAGTTAGAAAAATTTAAATATAAAATATTTGAAGATTCAACATTAGAGTCCAGTGTATCGGAATTTAGATACTGATATTTTTTAGTAAAATATTGACTATTTAAACCAAACGCCCAATTTCTGGAATTACGGCTAATTCCAATGCCACCTGCATACCCCTGCTCATCTATTTCTTCTGATTTGCTCACCGAAGCTGCAGTATCTAAAAGAAAATACTTACTAATTCCTTGAGTCCACAATAGATCTGCATTACTCACATTTTCACTATAAACCAAATCCACGCCTAAGGTGGTAGAGTTAGTGATGCCTCGACGAAAATAGAATTTGCCAAACATGTCTCTATAATCATCATCTACGACATCATAGTTGTAATGTAATTTCCCTGCGGAAAAATTATATTCATTTAATTTTGGTTTTAATAAACGGCTATTTATATAAACTGGAAAACTTCTTACAGTCCGATTTCCCAGAATATCTTCTACAACAATTTGAGCATCCCCAGCCTGATTAACAATTGCTCCTCCAGGAAGATTATAATTACCCGGTGTCACAGAATTTCGATACAAGCTAACACCATTAATAAATAGGTCAATGGTAGAAGGTAGACTAGCACTACCTGTTAATGCCGGTATATTCCAAAAGACGAAATCTGGTCGCTCAATATAGTTTGTTCCGAAACTAAGACCACCAAAACGGAAAGAGTTATTTAAAAAACTATAAGGACTCGTTGTATCGCCTACCGTTAGTTTTAAAAAATGTTTTGGAAAATCAATATCTAGAGTACTATTTACACGCACTACCTGTTGTTCAACCTCTTCCGGATCATTTCGATACAGAAAAGCATTTTTAAAAAGCCAATAATCATTAAAAATACCAATTTCTGAAAACGTATTAAATCCCTGTTCTTCCTCATCTTTACCATAAAAAAGACTATAGTTTATAAACCCTCCAAAATTTGCTTTTGCTGGTATTTCAACATCTGCCAAGTAATCAGTATCTTGAAAATAGTTTGCTGGCAAGAAAAGCTTAATAGCCTGTAGGCTATGATCATCTTCTATTCGGATATCAGGTGAGGTTATGAGACAAAAATTTCTTCTAGTTAAATGTCTTGGAGTTTTTTCAATACGAATTCCTATATTACGCAACGCCTCACACTCGACATATCGCTTTCCTCCCTGGGAAAAAGTTACTGTTTCAGTATCATAGTCCAACCCATTCACCCAAATATTTACAATAAACTCTTCAGATGTTGCTTTCTGTTCAATCCCTTGAATAATTTCTGCATGTGTAACACCAATTCCACAGGCAATGACTAAAAGAAGTTTTTTGGCCTTCATAGCACGATCCTTTTACTACTTTTTATTATTCGTAATAATCATTATCCTTTAACAGGAAACTCTACATATCCTGCTTCATCTAGTTTGATTTTTAATTTTGCCGCATTACCTTCTTTGATTTCACCCAGTTCAACTCTAATTTTATTACCACTCAATACATACAACGCTACATCTTGTCGAAGCAACTCATTATTTTTATTATCTAGAACTACAATTTCTGTTATTTTTGCAAAGGATTTTGCAGTATTATTAATATTGAGATAGGCTAAATTATTTACTTTTTGAATATCTACATTTAATTTAGGAGCAATGATTTTCCCCGTAAATAAAGGTAAAGAAAAATTAAACAAAAAATTGATTGTAGATTTTTCTTGAATTGGTGTTATTTCTTTAAATACAATTCGCCAAGCTTGCTGTTGTTCCAAATTTTCCGGTGGCTGACTAAAACCAATACGTACAATCTGTTTACTTTCTGGTTTTAACTCAAATATTTTCGGATTAAAAAGTAAAGTTTTATCCTCTATCAAGATGTCATTTCCTTCCCTATCCTGTTCCCATTTATAAGCATTAATTTCAAAAATTTTAGAAGATGATAATCCCGTACTTTCAATATTAACTGTCGTGCTTTTTTGCTTTTTAAAATCCTCAATCTGCATTTGTATAGGCGTAAATTTAATTCCGGCAAACAAAGAGGCACTCCATACAAGTACTATCAGAAATCCCATTATTCTTATATTCATCTTTGACTCCAATACCTTGAATCCAAATATTAATTATTATTTATTGTTAAATATTAAAGTAGGAGATGCTTAATGCATCTCCTAATTATTTAATTATAGTTTAAATAGAATTTTCTTATTTTTAGAATCGAACTGCTACTGTATAAATACCAGAATACAAACCAGCATCCGCTTCACTATAGTTATCGTTAGATACTGTTGCAGTCACATTAAATCGCTGATCAGCATTTTTGGTACTTGGTAAGTAACGACCATTGTAATCACGTCCAGAAAGATGTTGTCGAGTAGAAACCTGTACTGGTATTGTTGCTCCCCCTTGACCATTTAATACTTGAGGTGCTGAGATATCCAAACGATAAGGTGCATTGGTACGCACAGTAAAGGCTCCTGTGTCTGTCCAGCTACCATTTCGTGCTTGAGTTAATGTTAATGTTTCATCAAGAATATCCAGGTCACAGTGACGTGGAATATCTAAAACAATTTTCATTTTCCCTTCACACTTATCTCCACAACCATGTTTACCTGCTTTATGTGGTTTATGTTGGCTAGGACCACGATCATCGCCACCAGCATATACGCTTGCTGATCCAACTCCAAGTACTAATGCCGCTAATACCACTTGAGTTATTTTTTTCATGTTTTTCTCCATTCTTTTAAAAGAATATAAATATTTATTTCGAAGAACGGCCAGCGTGAAACTCTTTATTATTATGAGTGCAGCCACATAACCGTAGTCTTATCTTATTAGGATTGGCATAAAAACATACAAATGTGATACTTTTCACAATACATATTATTATTCCTTAACAGATGTACATAAATCTTCTAGACCTTTATTTTTTAATGAATTATTTTATCGTTCCTTTCTTCTTGTTTCGCACTCAACATTTAATACACAATTGAAAAATCTATTAATCCAACTTAAAAAATGAAATATTAAATATATAACTTTGTTTTTTATTATTTTTTTTAGATAAATCAATATAAAATAAAACTCTCAAAATCTTACAAAACCTTACAATTTGAGATCTAATATTTTGAAAAAAAAAATATTACTTATTTTATTTTTTTTATTTTTCATCTTTTTATTAGGGTATGTTGACACTTTTAGCTTAAAAAATAGCGAAGTAGTAAAATCAAATCACCAAACCCAATTTTACTATTCGCTATGCTTCGTACCATGCTGACAGATCAACACTGGCAAAAGTTGAAAGTTATTCGTAAGCATCCGGCTAACA
>NZ_JPQO01000186.1 GCF_000773685.1 Acinetobacter sp. HR7
CTGTGTTAGCCGGATGCTTACCAAATTAACTGAGAAATTTGACGATAATCGAAATACTGATCTGCAAAGAAGCGTTGTATACGTCGATAAAATGATTGTGGTAAGCACTTGATGGGTAAGGCTTTAGATGCAGAAGAAAGATTACATGTCTGTTTTACAATTAATGCAAGCATAATCAGTGTAAAACATTTTGCATGTGACTTGTTCCACTTTAGATATTTGTTTAAGATGAGATATAACTCATTGAAATGTGTCATCATATTCGTCGTCAGAAAACAAGTATTATGCCATTATTTCAATGAGTTATCTTTTTTTGTCGTGTACAAAGAATTTTTTTGATAATAATAGATGGATTCATTTGAAAAGTTTTACTGGTGAACTTGTTTGCTTCTTCATCTTAGTGATAGGAGACTCTCACTCACTAGATTAGATGATAACCCTACTTGGTTTTAACCTGACCGATTTAACTTGTGTTATTTAACCAAAGTCACTATTTTTTATAAACTTCTTATAAGAAAATGAAAAGTTCATTTAAACTTTAATAGTACAATTTTCGATAAAATCCCCCCACCATTGCATCATCTCAGTTCGCTGTACCAGATACTCAGCATGGTTATAGCTGGCACGCGTCCGGTTCTTGTCAATATGGGAAAGTTGTGCCTCAATCCAGTTATCCTGGAACAGGCCAGATTCATTCAAAATCGTACTGAATGTAGAACGCAAGCCATGGGAAGATAATTGCTGTTTATCATAACCCATCTTACGTATGACCTGATTCAGGGTATTAAAGTGAATTGGTTGATCAGGTTTTCGTGGGCTGGAAAAAATGTATTTCTCTCCCAATGACCATTGCATGGCTTCGTCCAAGATTTCTAGGGCTTGATCCGAAAGTGGGACTAAAAAGTCCGGAATTTCATATCCTAAAATAACTTTACGGCGAAACTGTTTAATATGTAGGGCGGGAATTCTCCAGATTTTATTCTTTAAATCAACATGATGTGGTTCAGCCAACAATAATTCGACACCACGTACGCCAGTATACAATTTAAATACCAGCGCTTTTTTAATAATGGGATGCGTATTTAATTTTCGCAGTCTGATTAAAAAGTCGGATATATGCTCGGCTTTTAGATAAGGATAGTTTTTCTTGATTTTGTTATTCACAGCAATTTTATTGAGACCATGGGCTATATTGTACTCACAGTACCCCATTGCTACAGCATAGTCATAAATCTGGTTCAAATAGCTACAGGCTTTTTTGACCGGTTCCTTGACCTGGCGTGTCTCAATTTTTTTGATGACCGAAACCAAGTCATAACGCTTGATATTCTGAAAAGGTATATCCTGGAGTTCAGGATAAATATCCTGTTGTAGACATCTTTCTGCTAACTGGAGTACTCCACAACGGGGTAAATCATGAAATGCATTCTGACGCTTAAACTGTAGCCATTCCTCTCCGACGTTACGAAAGGTTTTAACATGAGCAGCAGTCTCATTTTCAAAACAATAATAATTGTCTATAAAATCATCTCTGAGCTGTCGTGCTTTTTTCAGGGACAGTTCAGGATAAAGTCCTAACTGAATACGGCGACGTTTCTTAGTTGCTGGATCCGTATAACGGTAACACCAGGATTTTCTCCCATTCGGTTCAATCTTCAGGCTCAGGCCTTCTTCATCGGATAAAAAGCTGGTTTTTTCCTTGGCATGAGCCTGGCGGACTTTAGTTTCAGTAAGACTCATAAATTTGAACAAAACAGTAGAAAGGGACTGATCATAAAATTATAGCAAAATTTTAAGGTTCTAGGATGATGCGTATGATACGCATCACATAATTTTTTAAATCATTATTTTTTAAATATTTTATTTTATTTATTTCCATATTAGTAACCAGTAAAGTAACCATGAACAAGTTTTTCAGTCTGACAAGTCTTTAAAATTTTAGAATCTCAAATCAACTGCAAAATTATGCAAAAAATTAACTCTGGCATTACTGAATAGCCACCGATTTTGTAGACACCCTTTAGTTAGATAAAATGGCTAATTAACGAGGTGCTTATGAGCAGTAAACGATACCCTGAAGAATTCAAAATTGAAGCAGTAAAACAAATCACTGAGAAAGGTCATAGTGTGGCTGAAGTTGCTGCACGTTTAGGAACCACCACTCATAGTCTGTATGCCTGGATTAAACGTTATGATCCACAGCAACCAAAAACAATAGAATCTAGTGATCCAAGTACAGAATTAGCGAAATTAAAAAAAGAGCTGCAAAGGGTCACTGAAAAGGGATATTCTAAAAAAGGCCGCGGTGTACTTCGCAAGCCAGTCCAAATGAGGTACGCCTTTATTCAGGACAATCAGAACATATGGCCTGTCCGTCGTTTATGTTCAGCTCTGGATGTTCATCACAGTGGTTACTATGCATGGCTAAAGCAACCCACCAGTAAAACTGCGAGGAAACGGCAACAGCTTTCAGGATTGATTAAACAGTTCTGGCTGGAATCTGGTAGAGTTTACGGCTATCGCAAGATTCACTGTGATTTGAAAGATGTTGGCGAAAGTTGCGGGATTAATCGAGTACATCGGCTCATATATATAACCGTTTTGATCTACAGAATAACTAACGTAATTTTTTCAACTAAAATTTGATCTTATTGTTTAAATAGTTTTTTACCATGCTTCTTCTAACTGTACCGCCATAATCATTAAATGAAAAAGCACAGCAGGCGTGATATTTTTGTTACCTTCTATTCTTATGAAACTAATTCGTTGGATCTGTTCTTTCTTAGTTGAATCTGAAGCTAGGTCCTCCACATGAATCCTCACTGTCTTTTCTAGAATTGTAGAAATACCCAAGATGAAATCTTGGACATTCTGTATCCTGGATTGAACATGGGCCGAATGCTGTTGAATCTCTCTGCTTTTTACATGATTGCTTTGTTTAGACTCGCGAATTTGAAAATGTAGATAATTCTTACGTTGTTTCGCCTGTATTATAAGTACCCGTAAGGCTTTCTTTAACATTTGATTTACGTCTTCTGCTTGGATAGAAATTAATACTTCTTTAGATTGTATTAACTTCAATTTTTTACACCGCTCATATAAATCATCAAAAAATAATTCATTTTCATCATAAACAAAATCTTGATAATCAAGATTAAAGCTCTTGGGTTCTGTCCATTTTCTACTTAGGAAAAAACAACGGCGTAACCATATTTTCGCCTGCTCATCCTCCAAATATCGCGCCTTGACTGCCATCATTCTGTCTAATGCATTTAATTGAATTTTTTCAACTTTTAGCGCTGATACTACCTTTTTCCCTTTTATTGCATTGTTTTTATTACACATCCATTTAAATTCTGGAAACTTGACTAAATCATTTAAATCTTTAAATTCATCATTATCAGTTGCTATACCTAAACATTTATGAATAGTTTCTTTATGAATCATGTAGTTATTGTTGATAATTCTATCAATGGCAATAAGTTCTAATACGTGGCAATAATTGGAAGCTGTTTGTTCAATACTGCTATGCCCCATCCAGGCTGCAAGTGCTCTCCATTTATGTTGAATCATCTGCTGTTGCAGATATGCCGCTTGGCCAAAGAAAAGTTCACGTAAATTTTTTACTTGCCGCATTGAATAATCAGTATAGCTGTGAATAAGATCAGGAGAACCTCCTAAAAGTATTGCTAACATATTCGCTGCACTATGACGCAAGGAATGAAAACTATAGCCGTGATTGTCCCCATAGATTGTCTTTAGAATAGTAGCAGTCACTTGAGCAATACACGATTCAGTCAATACTTGACCTTTATAATTAAATAATAAGTCATCATTTTTATTATTTTTCCATTGTATATACCGACTCTTTAAGAAGCCCTTAAATATTTCAAATTCCTTTTTCAAAAGCAATTGTCTTATGGGTAGCTGTCGATGAGCATTGGGCGTTTTCAGACGACGATAGGGGTTATTTTGGATACAGAGTGTAATATTTTTGAGCTTATCTTGATTCAGGTTTGAGTATGTCAGCTCAGGGCAAATCACATCTTCGATTGTTAAACAACGTACTTCATTCAATCTGAGCCCTAAACGGAATGACAAAATATACATTAATTTCAGGGGAGTAATATGATCAGACCAATTCTGATTTGTATCTCCCAAAAGGTCTAACTGACTCAGCATTCTATTAAATATTAATGGACTAATTATCCGAGCATTAGTGATTTGCATATGCTTGTATTTTGTTTGCTTGAGTAATTTAACCTCCGGCGTTTTAAACTTTTCACAGCAAAATGCATGGAATGCTTTTAACCGTCCAAATCGGTATGCTTCACTGTTATGCCCTTTCCGCGATGATTTAAGCTCATCTTTCTTCTTGGCTTTTTCATCTCGCTCACGGCAATTCCATAAAAGCTGCTGATACAGATCGGTATAATCTTCTTCAGCCAGTGTTTCCAGATCAATTTTGCGGAACCATACTTCAAATATAAAATCTTTGCCAAAACAGCTCAGATATTTGCTGACAGTTCCTACTTTTAGCTCTTTCTTCCTAAGATGAAACACCCAAGCAATTAAGCGAAGTTGAGCTTGAATCAGGCTTCTCTCTTCTGAATTTGCCTGCGGCAATTTTTGTTCTAATTCTTGCTGAATACGGGTATAGCGTTCATAAAAGTTATTATTCTGCTCTCGGTGCTTGCTAATTCCTCGCTGTTTAACTTGGTCCGGCTTTATATGTTCAAATAGTTCGATTTTAAAAGGAATACTCTTTAGTTTTTCATGAATTGAAACTATTGCATCTGCCTGAGCTTGAAGGTGTTCTTGTTCTATTTTGATGTTTTTTAATTCCATCTGCTGGAGTGGTACGGCAGTATTACTTAAATAAATGTGTTCTTGTGGTCTTAGCGCTACGGTATTGATGTTCTGGGCAAGCACATTGCCTAACAAGATGTCCAGTTTTAATTCCTTGTCAAACTGTAAAGCCATCTGTACATATTGGAATGCATTCAACTCTTTCTTTCTAATTAACCTGCATAGCTTTATTACATATTCTGTCTGTTCTAAATAACTCAGGCTTTTCAGGATGCATTGCTTAATATCTTTATTCGTTTGTTGATCATGAGGCGATACCATATGCAAGAAAATAGCCTGTAAAAAGCATTGAGCCCAAGGATTCAAATAAACATATGCCCATTTATAAAGTTGATCCTTTTCAAAATCATTACCATATGCATCATTTTTGACTTTCAAATGTAAAATTACCGGATTTGCTTTTCGGTTATTACCTTGGTACAAGCGAAAGCTTTCCAAATACTGCTTCGATAAGGCCTCCTGGAATACATTTGCTAAACTTCCAAGCATATCCGGACTTGAACAACCGGAGAAATAGATCAGACTAAGATACAAGTTCCCCCATAAGCTTTCTTTATCGATATTTTCTGAAAAATTGCTCTGCCAATAGGCTTTCAGCTTTTTATAGATATGGATATGCATTTCCGCAGCTTCAGCACGAGCTTGCGTACTTTCAATTTTTCTTGGAGGGAGTGTTAAAATTCGGGTCTTTGGACGAATCTTTATTTGATAAAATTCACCATACTCAGCATCTAGCTTGTCTGCACAGTTTTTAAATTCTGCTTCGAGGTAATCGGTGTATTCTCGTCTTTCAGTACTTGAAAACTTATGGATAGTACAGTTGAAAGTTTCTCTAAAACTCTCCCATTGACGCTGTATGAATTGATCAAGCTGGGCATGCTGAGCTGCACTCATTTGTGAGGACGTTAGCTTCTTTTCATCATTTAATTTTTTTCTGATGTTTTTAAACCATTCATTTAATTTTGATTGAATAAGTTCTTTATCTTTTGTATCCATACTTATTTTCGCACCAAATGCTGGATGTCTAACTGAGCTATAACTTTTTCCATTTTCTCTATTACTTCAGTTACATATGTATGAGGTACAGTAGAAGAATGAGGATGAAAAATTTCCTGGTCGCGCTGGTCATGACCGTACAAGGCTTGAATAAAATGGAAACCCAAATTGCCTTGCACTCCAAAAGAACGATCCATAAGCATGTTCATATCGAAATGGCGCAGCCAATTTGCATACATTTTTGGGGGTAGAATTTCTTCCATATAGCCTTTTATCCACTTTCTGGACAAAGGTTCTAATTTAACTTTTCGCCATTCCTTTAGATTGAAGGGTAATTTTTCTGGGCATTTCACTATATGGCCAAATAGATGTTTTTCATTTACTTTTGCAAATGCTGAAATACCAGAGAAAAATTCTTTATAGCGCACACTTACATCGCTTAAAAATGTGAGATAGTTTTCAAATGCTTTTGCAAAAAAAGGGCTTATCGGAATAAAGCGACCATCTTTTCTTGATTTACTATTTTTCTTGTCATTTATATAGGTGACATTTAATCCAGAAAGGTAATCTTCCTGATTCCCCAGTAAATTCTCCTGTGGTCGACGAGTAAGACAAAGTAAATTTAGATGCCACATCCAGCAAGCATAGGCATTGATCTGGTTAATTAAATGTTCGCTAACCTGAATATTTTTTTGGCAGTGTTGGTGCAATATCCTGAATATTTCGGCTACAAAATCCTTGTTCAAGGCCAGTTGGCTACCTATACGTCCATTTTGACCAGGGGGATCTTGTACAAACTGCTTTTCAATAAGCTCATATTCTTTTATTACTTGCTTATCCTCTAAAATGGAAGAGTTTCCCAATACAGTTCTTAAATAACATAAATATGCCTCATTTACGGCTGTTTTTGGCATACCGCCATAGAACATCCCAGGCAAGTTATGTTTAGAATCCTTGCCGGCCACCAAGTGTGCCAGATATTCATTAAATGTTTGATACCGAATATGGAAGTACATCTGAGCTTGCAATTTTTCAATGGTTAGATGGCCTACAAACTGATTTTTTGTGACTCGTTTCAAGTATTTTCTTATCTCATCTACTGAAATGTTGTTTGTACCTTGTGGTAAATAATCAAACCATGAAGCAGGCAAGAAAAGCTGATGTGAAACATCGTCATTGATACGATGGTTTTTCAGGATCTTTATTTTTTGCTGGCTGATATCCAGCTCCAGATTCAACAGATATACGAGGACTTTATCTCGCTTAAATTCACTCAATACACCCTGTTTGATTAAGTTACGATAATTTAATAATTCTATAGGTGACAAACCCGTTACAAGAGACAGTAAACAAGCAGCAGAAATTTTTCCCTCTTTGGTATTTGACTGCAGTTCTTGCCTGAATAATTCTATAATCCGGGCTAAAGCCTGAGGTTCTATGTAGTAAGGATTTGAAATAAATGGCATAAGCCGACGTTGCCGGTGTTTTGCTATTTCTTCAATATAAGGGGTTAAAACCTGCTTCTGAAACTCTTGAGTGTCTATATCTTGGGCATAGCATTCTACAGCCTCTTCTTCAGTGTCTACCTCTCCCTCCTCATCAATAATGACTTCGGGAGGAAGGATATCGAGAGTAGCACCATATCCTAAATCAATCTTACTTGAGGTCACTCTGCTGGTATAGCGCATTATCTGAGCAGGCGTGGCCCAGCTGAGTTTCCCAGACTTTTTAGATCGTCTAGATCTATGAGTTATGTTTCCTGTATCTATATTTTTTAAGATAATTTCAAAACTATGAACATAGTTCTTGATGTCAGTATTCGTAAAATCATCAGTAGAAATAATTCTATTCCAATGATCGGTCTTGTTACTTACAGCATGCCAGGTTAATTCCCGAATAAATCTAACCCAGGTTTTTAGCACCTGTATACTTTCACTGCGATACTTTGCGACATCCAGATCAGTGTCCTGAATTTCCAGCAAATATCTTGAGATATATCGATGCAGATCATGAACTTGTTTTTGTTTATTCTCGGAATTCTCAATTTGCTTTAGCTGCTTGTAACAGCTATCAATTGCATAACTTGCTTTTAAGATCAGATAAGCATCTGCACTGACTACTTCAGATGCTTTAGCAGCAAAATAAGTGAGACTCGCATAGCGGAATTCCGTACCTATTTTCCGTGCTGTAATAATTTCATTCTGGATAGAATGTGCTTTTTTATATAGCTTATTCAGCTCATTAGATAATTCATTTGGTATATCTGTATAGTCAAAAGAAAGAACTTGCATCCTTAACTTTTGATAATCTTCAAGAAAACTTTCATCAATTATCATTTATTCTTAATCCTGGTTATCCAGTAAGCTTAATAGTTACTGATCTAACTTCTTAGGCTTGTGTAACTGTATATAGTCAGAATCCATTTGATTTAACTGAATGGTTTCAAAATCTTTGCAACTCGTGAGGCGAAAGTAATTAACCATAAAGCTTTTATCGAGCTGTTTTTTTGCTGTTAGCTGAAAACAATCTCTCTGTAATTTGGGCTGAATAATATGGTCTAGGTTCATCATGAGCATTTTTACTGGCATGTAAGCGCTATGTGCTCGAAGTGAACTCTTCACTTTTAACAGTTCGAAAATTGCCTGCCAAATTTCAATATATTGCTTTTCCACTTCCTGCTTAGACAGCTTCTTTGTACTTCGACTTTTTGAGCGGATCTGTTTAAGGATCTCTTTAACTTTTGCTTTTGTGGATGAATCTTTTTTGCAATATGGCAAGACAAATTGAAGCAAGTAATTTTCAATGTCTAACACTAAAATATACCATTCAGTAAAATATGTGCCTGATTAAAGTCAACTTACACCTACAAAAATAATCTGCCATATTCATATAGTAAAAATCAATATTTATGAAAAAACTTAATATATTATTTTTTATTCATATTTTTCAAATATATATAGATTAAATAAAAGTCATCTAAAAATTTTCTTCCAATTATTTTTGGTTTTTAGTTATTACTATACAAACGATTAGTAGCTAGAAGGTAGTCCTGGATATGGATAGGCAATGTACTATATATAAAAACTTTGAATGTTAAATAAGCCTTCGCGCTCTGAGTGTTTAGGCTTTTTATATGTCGGAATATTTAATATTGCTTAGGCTATTTATATACCAATTTTATAATTGCTTTTTTGAAGGCCGCATTTATTCAATGTAAAAAAAAGGATGGCACTCGACCATCCTTTTAGTTAATTAGCTAAATCAATACTGAACTTGTCCTGGAATCCAGTTAGTTCCTGCTAGTGGAACACGTGCCATTGCAGCAGCTTCCACATTCAGTGCCACCAGATCTTCAGGATCCAGATTATGCAGATGTGACTTACCACATGCACGAGCCATGGTCTGCGCCTCTAGTACCAGTACACGCAGGTAATTGGCTAAATGACGGCCACCCTCAACAGGATCCAGACGCTTAGATAACTCAGGATCTTGGGTTGTAATCCCCGCTGGATCCTGACCATTTTGCCAGTCGTCATAATAACCCGCAGCTGAACCAATTTTCTTGAGTTCACTGTCCAAACGTGGATGGTTGTCACCTAAAGCAATCAAGGCTGCGGTACCAATTGCAACGGCATCTGCACCTAATGCCATGGCCTTAGCCACATCGGCACCGGTACGAATACCCCCTGACACAATGAGCTGAACTTTACGGTGCATGCCCATTTCCTGCAGTGCCTGAACTGCTTGAGGAATTGCAGGCAAAATTGGAATACCGACATGTTCAATAAAGACTTCCTGCGTCGCAGCAGTACCACCTTGCATACCATCGAGGACAATGACATCAGCACCTGCTTTTACTGCCAGTTTGACGTCATAATATGGACGGCTGGCTCCAATTTTCACATAAATCGGTTTTTCCCAATCTGTGATTTCACGGATTTCAGCGATTTTAATTGCAAGGTCATCTGGGCCTGTCCAATCCGGATGGCGGCAGGCACTGCGTTGGTCTACACCCACTGGTAAAGTACGCATGCCCGCAACACGCTCAGTGACTTTCATACCCAGTAACATACCGCCACCGCCTGGTTTTGCACCCTGCCCCAGCACGATTTCAATCGCATCAGCTTTGCGCAGGTCATCCGGATTCATACCATAACGTGAAGGCAAGTACTGATATACTAGCGTCTGAGAATGGCCACGTTCTTCCGGAGTCATACCGCCATCACCAGTGGTAGTTGAAGTCCCCACCATTGATGCGCCACGGCCAAGCGACTCTTTTGCATTAGCAGAAAGTGCACCAAAACTCATGCCGGCAATAGTTACAGGAATTTTGAGATGGATCGGTTTTTTAGCAAAACGTGTGCCGAGCACAACATCAGTACCACATTTCTCCCGATATCCTTCCAGTGGATAACGAGACATACTTGCACCGAGTAATAACAGGTCATCAAAGTGAGGAACCTTACGCTTGGTACCACCACCGCGGATATCATAAATACCTGTTGCTGCAGCACGTTGAATTTCCTGAATTGTTAAACGATCGAATGTCGCAGATTCACGTAACACTGGTTCGTATTCTTGGTAAGTTTGAGTCATGATCTTATTCTCCGTATTACGTTTCTAATCAGTATGCAGATGCGTTATCGACTTTGAAGTTATAAAGCTGACGTGCTGAACCATAGCGTTTGAAAGCTTTTGGATCTTCATCAAATCCAGCTTTTGCCAGCAATTCTGCTAGCTCTGCCAAATGCTCTTCACGCATTTCTTTTTCAATACAATCTGAGCCCAGAGATTTCACTGTTCCTTTGACATAGATGCGGGTTTCGTACAGGGAATCACCCAGAGCATCTCCTGCATCACCACAGACGACCAGACGACCAGCCTGAGCCATAAAGCAGCTCATATGGCCAATGCTACCGCCAACTACAATATCAACACCTTTCATAGAGATACCACAACGTGCTCCTGCATCTCCGTCAATCACAAGTAAACCGCCATGGGCTGTTGCTCCCGCCGCCTGTGAAGCATTACCTTTGACATGTACATAACCAGACATCATATTTTCAGCGACACCCACACCAACATTGCCATTGACTATCACTTCTGCTTCCTGATTCATCCCGGCACAGTAATAACCCGCATGACCATCGATTGTCACTTTTACAGGTGCTTTAATACCCACCGCAATATTGTGCTGTCCTGCCGGATTTTTTACAGTCCATTCAGTGACTTCTGCTACGACTTCAGGAGTGTGTAAGGCTTGGTTTAGATCACGAATAGCATCCACGCTCAGATCGTAGGTGCTCTTTAATTCCACTTTGTTTAATTGTTCTGCTACTGCGCTGTTCATCTTATATTCTCCTGATATTCTTCTGTTAGTTAAGCGGCGTCTTTAGAACGTTCCCAGACATACAATGTTGCTGGCTCAGGTTCCCAAACTTTGGCCTTATCAATATTTGGCAAAGATGCAAGTGCCTGGTATTCGGAAGCCATCGCAACATAATCATCCGTTTCTGCAAGTACTGCTGGTTTACAGGCAATCGGATCACGGATCACAGCAAATCCATCTTTAGTGCCAATGGCAAAAGTAAAGAAACCATCCAGATCTTCAAGAGCATTATCAAGTGCTTGAGCCAAGCTATCGCCTTGTTGTAGACGCCAAGTTAAATAACCTGCCGCTACTTCTGTATCATTATCAGTTTCAAAATGGATACCTTCACGTTTCAGCTCCTGACGTAAACGTGCATGATTAGACAGTGAACCGTTATGTACCAAACAGAGATCCGCACCTGTAGAGAATGGGTGACTACCTTCCATAGTCACAGCACTTTCGGTCGCCATACGGGTATGACCGATGATATGGCTGCCTTTCATTTTGGACAGTCCAAAACGCTCTGAAATTTCCGCTGGTAAGCCCATACCTTTTAGAATTTCAATGCTTTGGCCAGCACTCATAATTTTCAATTGTGGAGCAAGTTTGGCAATCGCATTTCGCACACTGTCTTCATCTGCTTTAACTTTAATGACTGCTGCAGTTGCATTTTTAAACCAATCTAATTCAGCATTGAGCTCCAAAGTTAGATCGCCAGCAAAGCTATCCCAATCAAAGCTTTCATCAGTTGTTTGTAGGGTTAATTTCACCCAACCATCCTGCACTTCGTCCCCATAAATGGCAAAACCTGCACTATCTGGACCTCGACCTGTCATTGATTCAAGCATTGGTTCAAATAATTTTCCAAGTTGTGATTCAAGCGCTGGATTTTTTAAATATAAACCTACAATTCCACACATAAGTTATTCTCCAATAGGATCTAATTCATTATTTAATAAACATTTTTAGAAAAATTCTGTATAACGCTGGATTTCCCAGTCAGATACATGTCTGCTGTATTCCACCCATTCCATGCTCTTCTGGTGAATAAATTCATCGACAATTTCTGTCCCCAGCTTTTCTCTAAACAAAGGATCTGCATTTAGCGCCTGTATTGCTTCTTTTAATGACTGAGGCAAGGTTGCAATACCACGGGCAGCAATCTCCTCCAGTGTGAGGTCGTACAGATTTTCATTACATGGTTCTGGTGGGGTCAATTCACGCTCGATACCATCCAGGCCTGCCGCGATAATCGCTGCTGAAACCAGGTATGGATTACAGCCAGCATCTGGCAGTCGTAATTCAATACGACCATAAGGAATACGAACCATCGCCGAGCGATTATTTGAACCATAAGCAATGAAGGCAGGAGCCCAAGTTGCTCCAGAAAGTGAACGACCTACGACCAAACGTTTATATGAATTGACGGTTGGAGCACAGAATGCACATAGTGCTGGGCCATGCTCCAAGAGACCAGCAATGAAATGATAGGCCATCTTAGAAAGCCCCATACCACTTGGATCACTTGGGTCATGGAACAGGTTTTTCGATTTTTCACTGCTAATTGACAGGTGGAAATGCATACCGTTACCGGCACGTTTTGGATCTGGCTTCGGCATAAATGAACAGATCATACCCAAGTCATTGGCGATCTCACCTGCTGCCATGCGGAAGAAAGTGAACATATCTGCCGAATTCATGGCATCAGAATAGGTATAGTTGATCTCGAATTGGCCATTGGCATCTTCATGGTCAATCTGGTAGATATCAAAACCGACTGGAATCAGCGCTTCAGTCAGTTTTTCCAGGAACTGGCGTGAACGGGATAAACCTTTATAGTCATAGCAAGGCTTATCCAGATTATCAGACTCGTCTACCATTTTCAGCTTGCCATCTTCGGTACGGCGGAACAGGCTAAATTCTGGCTCCAGTCCTGTATTCAAAGTCCAGCCTTTTTCTGCTAAGCGCTCTACTTGACGGCGCAATATATAACGAGAATCATAAGGATGGGGTTTGCCATTTACATAACCTTCACAAACTACGCGACCATAGCCTGGCTGCCAAGGTACTGGCATGAGATCTGACAGACTGCCTTTAACCATAAAGTCTGGACCATGTGGTTGCATACCCATACCGGAAATGGCAAAACCAGCAAAGCCAACGCCTTCACCTTCAATGGCTTTTAAACCCGAGATTGGCACAGACTTTGTTTTAGCCGCGCCATGAATATCAACGAATTGAGCCAATACATATTTTAATTTGTGTTGATCAATCACCTGCTGTACTTCCGGACGGTACATGGGCTTGCTTATGACATCCTGTTGATCAAACAACTCGTTTACGGCCTGTTGCAGCATAATTGACATACTCCCGATATGACAAAAACGATTGTTGGCTCGAAAAATGCAAATCTTTTTTGGAATTACATTATTCAGCTTAAGAAATTTTCTTTCCTACAAAGAAAGCAAATCCCTTGCCAACTTTTAATTTTTTTACTTTTTTTTCTGAAAGTATTATTATTCCCATAAGGAATATAATTTTCTTGTAAGTTTAGTATTCCAACAGATTGTTACTGCTTCCTATTTTTGAATGAGATGCAGTGTTCTGAGAGTCAAAATAGTGCGAGTTGATCCAAAATGAGACAGAACAAAAATGGTATGAAGCTGGAACAATATATTGGTATCCAAATCAAGAAATACCGTCAGGAACAGGGTTTAAAGCTGGCTGAAGTTGCACAGATTGCCGATATCAGCCAAGGCATGCTGAGTAAGATTGAAAATGCCCAGGTATCTACTAGCCTGGAAACACTGAGCCGTTTATGTGAAGTTCTTGGAATTCCACTTTCTACATTGTTTAGCCAGTATGACCAGCAGGCAAGTCAAGCTATGCTAGTTAAAAAAGGTGAAGGTATGGAGGTGGTTCGGCGTGGTACGGACAAAGGCCATACCTATCATTTGCTCACCCATTCGCGTGGCCCACATAAGAATTTTGAGGCGTATTTGGTTAGTATGGATGATGCGAGTGAAGAATTTCCAACTTTCGCGCATCCTGGTACAGAAATGCTTTATATGATTGAAGGAGAAATTCTATACCGCCACGGTGATGAAGTATTCCATCTTCAACCAGGTGATTGTTTAACTCTGGAAGGTGAAATCCCGCATGGCCCAGAACAGCTGATACAAGTTCCTATTCGGCTTATTTCAATGGTCAACTATTCCTCCAATGAAGATTAATCCAGCACAATATTTATTAGCCGTGGCAACCTGCCACCCTTTCAATCACTAAATCTATGCTATTTTCATTGTTCGATTCTTCAAAAGCTTATACATGGATAAAAGGCACCAGCATGATCTCCGCCAAACAGGTTGCAAAGCCTTTACTGAATCGATGGCACTTACAGTATTTCTAAAAACTTTTTCTTAACTTTGAATAAGCTGTTTTTACCTTCAAATATTTTACTAAAAATTTAGGGTGTGTTGACACTTTTAGCTTAAAAAATAGCGAAGTAGTAAA